>NZ_JAGPYR010000014.1:0-154140 GCF_020312125.1 Pseudomonas sp. P135 | reverse complement strand
GTGGGATAAGGCTTCTTGGGCATGGCAGCAGGCTTTCTTCTTGTGGGAACACGCGGGGCTAGACCGTCACTGTAATGCTGCTGTTCCCAAGCTTGCGATGGCCTGTGTGCCCATGGCTCTTGTAATTGGCGACCCAGCGTCGAAGCAGGCTGAAATCGATCGAGAACTGGCTGGCCACCTTGCGAAAGCCGATGTTGCCTGCAAGGTACGCTTTGACGACGGTGAGCTTGAATTGCTCTGAATACTTGGCCATTTGAACACCCCCCATTAGGTCGGATTGGTGTCCAACTTCTTGGGGGCAGTCCAAAACGGATCAAGCCCGCGCCGTTCACTTCGCAGCGGCAACCATTTGCAACAGGAGCGCTCCATGAGCTTCGAAGACGCTACCGAGATTCAGACCACGGACGATGATGACTTGCTCAACCAGTTGCTCAAAGTTGGGGTGGGAACTGCTAGCCGTCACCCGGGGCCGCACGCTACCGATGTACACGCTGGGGCGCCGGGATGAACAGCAAACGGCGTTGAAGATGAGCCTGAATGCCCACAAGAAAGCCGACAACAACCGCTCATAGCCGGCGCCGAATATCGGCTGGTGTGTCGAGAGGCTCCGCTGACTCACACCCCGTGCGTTGGCCTTTTCAAGCGGGGAACGTTCATAACCCGCTTAGTGTTGCAAGTAGCAAGGATTCGTGAACAGGTTTTTACACACCCAGGACAAAAGTGTCGCTGCGCAGAGGCCCTACCATCGCGGGATGCGGAGGCCGACCGAAATACCGGTCTGAGTGAGTGTTCAAGCAACCGCATCAAGTACTAGCGCGATCAATCAAAGCAAAACCGGTATCAACACGGATGCGCGTGCTGGGGGATGTGTGGTCTTGAAACCGGTCAAGCAAGGCTTGGGCTACTTGCAACCCGATGCGACTGCCGTTGACGCTGACCGTCGACAACGCCGGATACACCTGAGCTGCGCTGCTCAGATCGCCAAACCCCATGACCGCCAGGCCCTTGGGGACCTGAAGACCACGACTCGCCGCCTCGGCCAGCACCCCCTGCGCGACTGTGTCCGAACTGCACACGACCACGTCAGTATCGATGCCCCGTTCGAGCAGTCCAGCCAGCCCTTCCCGTCCCACTTGCAACGTCGCCGGAGGCGCGAGCAATTGCATGGGTACATCGGCGATGCCGTGCCTTTTGAGTTCGGCGATCAGGCTATTGCACCGCCGCAGACCCCGGGGGTCGCTGATCGCCACGACGGAGAAGCGCCTGTAGCCTTTTCGCAGTAAATGCCGAGCCGTTTCTTCCCCGACCCGTTCATGGGAGAAACCCACCAGCATGTCGATAGGGTCTTCACTCAAGTCCCATGCTTCCACGACCGGAATACCCGCCTGCGCCAGTCGGGTACGACTGGACGCAGTGTGTAATGTACCGGTCAGCACGATGCCGTCCGGCCGACGCCCCAATACCGCTTCCAGGAGCTTTTCTTCCTGCTCGGCGTCGTACCCGGTAAGCCCGAGAAGAGTCTGATAACCGGCTTGAGTCAGCCGATCCATCAGGGCTTGAACGGTGTCGGCAAAAATACTGTTGGCGATAGTGGGCAAAAAGATCGCGACCAGACGGCTTTTGTTGCTCGCCAGCCCGCCCGCCAGCATGTTGGGCACATACCCGGTTTTTCGCACGGCTTCGCGCACTTTTTCGCGGGTGTCCTCGCTCACCAGATCAGGTCGGTGCAATGCCCGTGAAACGGTCATGGGCGACACCCCCGCCACTTTGGCAACATCGATCAACGTGAGACTGGAAGGCTTTCTCGGCACGGACGACAGTTCCTGCTGGGCAGGCCCGCCTGATTTTTTGGGCATGAAGGATTCCGGATTCAACACTGGGGGCTGGCTCAGCTCTGAGACACGCTGTGTCGAAGGGAATTTAACAAAGCTTGGGACCACAAGCACCCAGTTAAATATTCGCTCGCTCGCTCGAGCGGGAAATGAAGCCGGAATGTCGAGCACCGTGATTGCCCGATGCAGCGCTGCGCCAGGCGACTCGGTGGGCAACGCGCGTGGGAACAGTATGCCCCACGCGCGTTGAACTAGCGCGGCTGCAACTCCAGACGTCGCAGGCTGCCCATGCTGAGGAACGCCAGCGCGCCAACCAGCGCATGCGCCGCCACGACGTACATGGCGCCTTCGAACGAGCCGGTGGACTGCACGATGTAGCCGATCACAATCGGCGTAAATATCCCCGATAGATTGCCGAACATGTTGAACAGACCGCCCGCCATGCCGGTGATTTGCTTGGGCGAGGTGTCTGATACCAGAGTCCAGTCCACCGCTACCACGCCCTTGCCGAAGATCGCGAGGGACATGAGGATCGTCACCACCCACATCGATTCTGTGAAATTGCAGAACACCAGAGTGGCGCCCATGGTCATGCCGCACACCAGCGGAATCTTGCGTGCCACGGAGAGAGAAAAGCCCTTGCGCAGGAGAAAGTCACACACTGCCCCGCCGCACAATGCACCGAGCAAACCACAAATTCCCGGGATCGCCGCAATAGCGCCTGCCTCCATGATGTTGAGCCCGCGGCCCTTGACCAGGTACACCGGAAACCAGGTCAGGAAGATGTACTGCAGTGAGGTATCGCAATACTTGCCCAGATAAATCGACCACATCATCGGACTTTTCAGCAGCACTTTCAGGTCCGAAAACGCGGCACGAAATCACCTTTTGTCTTGGGTTTGTCCATGTCCACTTGAGCATCGCCGTCACAAAGATGCGCAAGCTCTGCACTGTTGACCCGCGGATGCTCCGTCGGTGGCTTGACCAAGTTTGAACCAGACCAGACTGACGATGATGCCCAGCCCACCCATGAACCAGTACACGTGTTCCCAGCCATACCGATGCGCGACGATGCCCATCGCTGGCGCGAGCAGGACCACTGACATGTACATCGAGGAGTTGAAGATCTCCGTCGCCAGCCCGCGCTCCTGCAGCGGAAACCAGGCGGCGACAATCCGGCTATTGGCGGGATACACCGGCGCCTCGATCAGGCCAAGCAAAAACCGCAGCACGAACAAAGTGCCGATCGCCATGGGAACCGATAAAAAGCCGATCATGCCTTGGGCCACCGTGATGGTGGACCAGAGAAACAGGGACACGCCATAGACCCGCACCGAACCAAACTTGTCGAGCAACCAGCCGCCCGGTAATTGCCCGAGCACATACGCCCAGGCAAATGCGGAAAACATGTAGCCCAACGTGACCGAATTAATCCCCAGCACTTCGGTCAGCGCAGAGCCGGTGATGGACAACGTGGCGCCATCCCCCACGTTGATGGCGGTAACGATGAACAGCATTGCCAGAATCTAATAGCGCACCCGGCTGCGCACCACGGTGGCGACAGCCGGACTGGCTGCGCTTGCAGCGTTGACGTGTTCCACATGAAAGTCCTCGTTTTATTCTTATAGATCGGCTGGCAAGGGCGCCGCGTTCGCAGGCGCTCTCGCTCATGTACGCAAGGATTGAACCGCTGCAATCAGGGGCGCGAACCTGCCTCGGCGACCTGTGCGGTCCACGCTCTGGTTTGCTCGCTCAACGACAGCCCGAGGCCCGGGCGGGTTGGCACCAGCATGCGTCCGTCGCGGGTTTCCAGGCGCTCGTTGAACAACGGCTCCAGCCATTCGAAATGCTCAACCCACGGCTCTGTCGGGAACGCGGCGGCCAGGTGAACGTGCAACTCCATGGCAAAATGCGGCGCCAGCATGACCCCGGCCTGCTCGGCCATGGCCGCGACTTGCAGGTACGGCGTGATGCCACCCACGCGTGGAGCGTCCGGCATCAGAAAGTCGGCGCCGCGCTTATTGATGAATTCAGCGTGTTCCGCAACGCTGGTGAGCATCTCGCCTGTCGCGATCGGTGTATCAAACTGTTGAGCCAGCGCGGCGTGTCCTTCGGCGTCGTAGCAATCGAGCGGCTCCTCTATCCAGATCAGGTTGAACTCCTCGAAGCGCCGGCACATGCGCTGCGCGGTAGGGCGATCCCACTGCTGATTGGCGTCAACCATCAACGGGAAGTCATCACCCAGATGTTTGCGCACGGTCGCGACGCGGTGCAGATCGAGCGCCCAATCGGGCTGACCCACTTTCAGCTTGATGCCGCCGATGCCCTTCTCGCGGGACATATCAGTGTTGTGCAGCAACTGCTCCAGGGGCGTGTGCAGGAAGCCGCCTGATGTGTTGTAGCAGCGCACCGAATCCCGATGAGCGCCAAGCAAGCGGGCCAGCGACAAGTTGGCGCGTTTGGCTTTCAGGTCCCACAACGCAACGTCGAAGGCACCGATGGCCTGAGTCGACAGACCGCTGCGCCCCACCGACGCCCCTGCCCAGCACAATTTGGTCCACAGCTTGGCGATGTCGCTGGGGTTTTCGTCGATCAACGCAGGCGCAATCTCTTTGGCATGGGCAAACTGGCCCGGGCCTCCGGCACGTTTGGAATAACTGAAGCCCAGGCCACGATGGCCGTCCCGGGTTTCGATCTCGGCCACCAGAATGGCGATTTCAGTCATCGGCTTCTGCCGGCCGGTCAGCACCTTGGCGTCGCTGATCGGGTTGGCCAGAGGCAGAAACACCGACGACACTTTTACCCAGGCAATCTGGTCATCGTCGGAAGACATGGTGCTTTGTTGTTCTACGGGCATGGTGCGCTCCTTGGTCTTGAAGAGAGGTCTGGTGAGGTATTCAGGCGCGAGAATTCGCGAGATCGGGTTTTGCGGGGCCGTCGACAATCGGTGCTACCGCGTGGTCGTCCAAGTCGTCGATTTCCAGTCTTTTTAACGGCCCGACGATGACGAGGTACGCGAACGCCCCGAGCAGGCCCATCGCTGCAACATAAACAAGGGCCGAATCAAACGATCCCATCTGGTTGACCAGTACGCCGATGGCGACGGGGGTCACGATGCTGGCGATGTTGCCGCAGAAGTTGAACATCGCGCCGCTGATGCCCATAGCGCGTTTGGGCGAGACATCTCCGACGATGCACCAACCGAGATTGCCGACGCCCTTGGCAAAAAACGCCAGCGACATCACCGCGATGACCAGCGCGACAGACTGGGTGTAGTTGGCAATGACGATGCTGCTGGACAGCAGCAGCCCGGAGATGATCGGGGTCTTGCGTGCCGCCGTGAGGCTGAAGCCCCTCTTCAGCATCCAGTCCGACCAGACGCCACCGATCATGCCGCCCAGGCAGCCGGCGATCGGCGGGATGGCGGCGACCAGGCCTACTTTGAGCATGGTCATGCCTTTGGCTTCAATCAGATAGGTCGGGAACCAGGTCAGGAAGAACCAGGTGATTGACGTCAGGCAGAACTGGCCCAGATACACGCCCAGCATCATCCGGTTGCCGCCGATCGCGCGAACGCGCTTCCAGCTGAAAGGGGTCTTCACGTCCCCCATGTTGGGTAACCCGCCGCCCGCCTCGATGTAGTCGATCTCCGCCTGGTTGGCGCGCTTGTCCCGGCGGGGCTCACGGACCATCTTGAACCAGAGCAGACCAATCAGGATCCCTGCCCCGCCTGTCCAGAAAAACACATGCTGCCAGCCGAAGCTGTTGAGGAGCAGGACCATCAACGGCGTGAAAACGGCGAGGGCGAAATATTGCGCAGACTGGAACACAGCCGTCGCCAGGCCCCGTTCATGGCGCGGAAACCACATGACGGTCAGGCGATTGTTGGCCGGAAACGCCGGGGATTCAGCGACACCCATCAGGAAGCGCAGCACGAACAGCACCAGGAACGCCGAGCTGAACATGTCGACGTAGCCCTGCAGATAGGTCAGCGCCGACCAGACAATCAGGCTCAGCCCGAGCACCACGCGGGAGCCATACCGGTCGAGAATGATGCCGCCGGGGATCTGCATGCTGGTGTAGGCCCAGCCGAAGGCGGAGAAGGCAATGCCCATGGTCACCGCGTCGAAACCCAGATCCGCACGCATTGCGGGGGCGGCAATCGACAAGGTGGCACGGTCAACGTAGTTGAACACCGTCACGATGAAAATCATCACGAGGATGAGGTAGCGGACTTTCGTCCTCACTTCAGGGTCGGTCGGGATCACTTTTATTTTCCTTATTGTGATGTGTCGTACGCGGCTCGGCGGACCTTTCACGGGACGTCGGCGGCGTAATGATTGCGCAATCATATCCAGCTAAAAAAAGGGAGCGCTCCTCGCGGCTCACGTCCCGATGGTGAAAATACTATACTGATTGCGCAATCATTCAACTGGCCGCTCATCTCTTTTGCGGATCCAGGAGGTCTCGTCAGTCACACACGCATCGTAGATCCATGGATTCCGAAGCGGCTCTTGATGGTATTACCCCGGTCCCTATCCTGTTGGAAGTGTCCCCGCGAGTGTCCCCCATCCGAGAGTTCATTATGAGCAGCCCCAAAACCCTCTACCAAAAGCACATTGATGCGCACACGGTGTGCTCGCTGGACGACCAGGGTCATGTCCTGTTGTACATCGATCGTCAGGTCATCAACGAATACACCAGCCCGCAGGCGTTCAGCGGCTTGCGCGAAGCCGGGCGAAAGGTATGGCGTCCCGGGGCGGCGCTGGCGGTGGTCGATCACGTCAACCGGACCGCTCCTGAACGGACCGCCGTCATGCCCGATGCGGGTGGTGCGCGGCAAGTTTCTTATCTGGCCGAGAACTGTCAGGACTTCGGGATCGAGCTGTTGGACATTCTTGATAAGCGCCAGGGTATCGAGCACGTCGTCGCCCCCGAACAGGGGTTCATTCTCCCCGGGATGGTCATTGCCGCAGGCGACAGCCACACCACTACTTACGGTGCACTGGGTGCCTTCGGCTTCGGCATCGGCACCTCTGAAATAGAGCATCTGCTGGCTTCGCAGACACTCGTCTACAAACGCTTGAAAACCATGCGAATCAGCGTCGTGGGTGCCTTGTCGCCTGGCATGACATCCAAGGACGTCATCATGGCCCTGATCGGTCAGATCGGCGCGTCCGGTGCCACGGGTTTTGCCATCGAGTTTGCCGGAGCGACCATCGATGCCCTGAGCGTCGAGGCGCGAATGACCATTTGCAACATGGCCGTCGAAGCCGGCGCTCGTGGCGCATTCATGGCACCTGACCAGAAAGTCTTCGACTACCTGGAAGGCAGGCCGCGCGCACCCAAAGGCGAGCAATGGCAGCGTGCGGTCGAACGATGGCGCCACTTGCGGAGCGACCCGGGCGCCGTGTTCGACCATGAGGTGACGCTCGACGTCAGTACCCTCCTCCCGATGCTCACATGGGGCATAAGTCCCGATCAGGTGGCTGCCATTGATGCCCGGGTTCCGGACCCGCAGCAGGTCAGTGATCTCATCCTGCGCGCGGACATGCAGCGCGCCCTGACCTACATGGGCCTTAAGCCCGGCGAGCCTTTGGATGAAATCGTCATCAGCCACGCGTTTATCGGCTCCTGCACCAATGCCCGTATCGAAGACCTGCGCGATGCAGCCAGTGTGATTCGCGGCAGGCAAGTGGCAACGCACGTGCGCGCCATGGTCGTGCCGGGCTCCACCGCCGTTCGCGACCAGGCTGAAGCTGAGGGCCTGGCAGCCATTTTTCGGGACGCCGGCTTCGAGTGGCGCCAATCGGGCTGTTCCATGTGCCTGGCCATGAACGATGATGTACTCGCCCCGGGAGACCGCTGTGCATCGAGTACCAATCGCAATTTCGAAGGCCGTCAGGGTGCCGGTGCACGCACCCACTTGATGAGCCCGGCAATGGTGGCAGCCGCTGCAATCAGCGGGCATCTGACGGATGTTCGGCCATCAGGGGAACGCGTATGAGCATGAATCCCTTCACCTGCGTGACCGGCACCGCTGCGCCGATGCTGGCGGCCAATATCGACACCGACGTGATCATGCCCAAGCAATTCCTCAAGGGGATTGACCGCAGCGGGCTGGAGCACGGGCTGTTTCACGACGTGCGCTTTTTGCCGTCAGGGCAGCCAGACCCTGCATTCGTGCTCAATAAACCCCCCTGGCAGCGTGCGCGCTTCATGGTGGTCGGTCCGAACTTCGGCTGCGGTTCCAGTCGGGAGCATGCCGTCTGGGGCCTCAGGCAGAGAGGCATTCGCGCGCTGATTGGCACGAGCTTCGCCGGCATCTTTTACGACAACTGCCAGCGTAACGGTGTGCTGTTGATCAGCCTTGAGGCCGCTACGGTGCAACGCATCGGCGAGATCGTTGCGCAGCCGGAGACGTCCGGGATCACCATCGACCTGAACCAACAAACAATTCTCCTGCACGGGGATGAAGTGGTTCACGTCCAGATCGACACCTTGCGCAAAACCGCGCTGTTGCTTGGGCTGGATGCCATTGGCAGCAACCTGCAGCGCAGCGAGCAGATACAGGCATTTGAACGCGAGCATCTGGCCGCAAATCCGTGGTTGTCGTGATGGAAGGGCTATCTCGATAACCGCACGGTCAGGCGCACAATCCCGTGCGCCCTGCCCTGTCCAGAATCGACGTTCAGATCGACAGCTGCGCGAAGTGCGCTTGGAGAAACTCGACGCATGCCCTCAGCTTTCCCGAGTGAGCAAGCCGCGTGGGATAGACCGCCCACACGTTGGCGCTTTGCCCGTAATCGTGCAGCACCTGAATCAGCCGGCCCTGATCGAGGAACGGTTTGACATCCCACATCGAACGCAGCAACACCCCTCGCCCATTGATGTGGCCTAATCATTCCGGACACACCCAAAGGAGCGGTACCCTACCGCTCAACGATGAGGTGTCCGATGTCAAAACGTCAGTTTCCAACCGAGTTCAGACTTGAGGCTGCCCGCCTTGTTCTTGATGCCAATTATTCAACCGCTCAGGCCTGCGAGGCTATGGGTGTCGGGGCAACAGCACTGCGTCGCTGGGTTGAGCAGTTAAGGCAGGAGCGCGGGGGAGTAACGCCTGAAACGGCTAATGCCATGACCGCTGAACAACAACAGATTCAAGCTCTGCATGCCAAAATTCGCAAGCTTGAAATCGAGAAGGAAATCCTAAAAAAGGCTACCGCTCTCTTGATGTCCGATTCCCTCGATCGGTGACTCTGATCGAGAAATTGAGTGAGCGCTTTACTGTGACTGACTTGTGCCGTGTGTTTGGAATGAACCGCGGCCGGTATTACGACTATCTGAAGCAGCGAGATCGAGTTGATCCCGACAGAGAGCGGCTCAAGTTCGAGGCGATTCAATTACACACTCAAAGTCGCCGATCAATGGGAGCTCGCAGTTTGTCAGCGGCCTTGAAAGCCCGGGGTGAGCAGGTTGGCAGGTTTTTGGCTGGTCGTCTGATGGCCGAGGCGGGTTTGCAAAGCTGTCAGCGTCGACCAAGGCCTTATCGGCATAGCGTCGTGCAATCCCGATTTGCCGAGAATTTGTTGGACCGCCAATTTGAAGTATCAGCCCCCAACCAGGTCAGGCTGCACAGCTACAACGAATACCGCACGCCAGTGGATCAGGAAAAAAATGGCGGCGTAGCTTCTATAACTGTGTCCGGAATCAGTTGACCAGATCACATGCAACGCCCACTGCAACACGATCTCGCCGCTGTTGGATGACAAGGGGCCGCCGACCCGCACGCTTTCCTGCGAGCTGTCACGCTCCAGCACCCAGACCCCGAAGGCGTTATCGCGCTCCTTGAGGACGAGGCATTCATGCTGCTCAAGATCACACAGCTGCGCAGGCGTTCCGCGACGCTCGAGGTAGTCGGGCGCCGCGCACAAAATACGTCGGTTGCTAACCAACTGACGTCCGATGTGCTGGCCGGGAATGTCGTCACCCACGCGGATTTCCAGATCGAAGCCTTCGTTGACGATATCTACCACCCGGTCGAACAGGTCCAGGCGGATTTCCAGCTCCGGGTAGCGGTCGGCCAGCAACGCCAGCGCGGGTGCCACGTAATTGCGGCCAAAGCCGAACGTGCTGCAGATATGCAACCGGCCACGGGGGTTGTCATGGGCGTCGACCAGATCGTCAGACAGATGCTGAAAGTCTCCCAGGATGCGCGCCCCCCAGTCCTTTACGCGCTCGCCATCGTCGGTCAACGTGATACGGCCACTGGTGCGGTGCAGCAAACGGGTCGCCAGGGTTTTTTCGAGGATCTGAATACGTTTGCTGACGTATGCCGCCGACACGCCAAGCTCATCGGCGGCCGCTGCAAAACCGGCCTTGCGGATCACGGCGAGGAATACCCGCAGGTCTTCGGGGAGGGGCATGGAGCCTTTCTTGTCGATCATCAAAATGGCATGCGTGGCGGTGGGAACCGCGAGGATAACATCGCATCAACGGGCGGTTGCTGCGCCACTTATGGAGCTTGGCTAGACGCGTTCAGCAAAAAACCCAAGCACCTCTTCCAGCAGTAGCTCCGGCACTTCTTCAGCGATGTAATGACCTGAAGGCAACGCCTTGCCGCGTACATCGGTGGCTACTTGCTGCCATTCCTTGAGCGGATCGAAACAGCGCCCGACGGTGCCTTCGGCGCCCCACAACCCCAACAATGGGAGCGTCAGCTGATTACCCGCAGCAATATCTGCACGATCGTGTTCCAGATCGATGCCGGCCGAGGCGCGGTAATCTTCGCAAATGCCCCGCGCGCTGCCGGGGATGTGCAGGCAGCGCAGGTACTCGGCAAACGCCTCTGCCGTGAACGGCTGCATGCCAGCGCTGCGGCTGCCCATCACACTGCGCAGAAAAGAGTTCGGGATTGGCCTCGATCAGGCTCTCCGGCAATGGCGCCGGGCGAATGGGGAAGAACCAGTGCCAGTAGGCGCGGGCAAAGGCTTCATCCGTTTGCGTGTACATCGTCAGGGTGGGCGCGATGTCGAGCAACACCATCTGCTTGACGGCATGTGGATGATCGAGGGCCAGACGATGGGCCACCCTCGCCCCCCGGTCATGGGCAAGCACGCTGAACTGCGCAAAGCCTAGGGACTTCATCAACTCGGCAGCGTCGAGCGCCATCTCACGCTTTGAATAATGCAAATGCTCAGCATCGGCAGCCGGCCTATCGCTGTCGCCGTAGCCACGCAAGTCAGCGGCGACCACGGTGAATTCCGTCGCCAGCTGCTCGGCGACCTTGTGCCAGATGACGTGGGTCTGAGGGTGGCCGTGCAACAGCAACAGCGCAGGGCCACTGCCGCTGATGCGATAGCTGATGGTGAGGCCATTGACCTGGCGTTGTTGTTTCTCGAAACCAGCGAACATGATTCGACTCCGTAAGGGCGCAGGCTGAATCCTGAGATCAACCGAAGCGCGCGGCAATAGGCCAAACGTAGAGGCAACGTTCGTGAAGTGTGTAGCACGGCAAGCGAACCATAGTTGTCCGCTGTCTGGATGACCGCCAGCAAAATATAGTTGAAACATTCAACTATATTGTTATGCTTCAGCAATCCAACTGGAGCCGTCCATGTATTCCGACTTTCTGAACTTCAAACTCGATATGGCGAGCGCCTTGCTGATGGAGCGCGCCAACGTCGTTTACCGCGATCATTGGGATCTGGATGTTCGTGGGCTGCGAGTGCTTCGCCTGATTCAGGCGTGCCCGGACATTACGCCCAAGGAAGTGTCGGCTCGCGCCATGCTTGAAAAGACCCTGCTGTCCAAAACCCTGGCGCTGCTGGAATCGCGTGCGCTGATTTCTCGCCATACCCACCCTGTCGATCGCCGAAGCGTCGGGCTGCGTTCCACTGCCCTGGGCGCCCAGATTGCCGAGGACTCCTCGATCGTGGGTGCCGACCTTGAAAAGCGCCTGATCGGCAGCCTTTCGCCACAGGAGCGTGAAACGCTGGACGCACTGCTTTCCAAGCTGGTGAACAGCCTCCTGCCACTATCATAACGCACTAAATCTACCCACATCTTTTGCCCTCTTTTTATAAGGAGTAACCCATGTCGTCCCTGAAAAAGTTGATTCCCGATCTCGATGCCCTGCTGCCGGAGCTTGAGGCTATCTACAAAGACCTGCATCGCCACCCGGAATTGTCGATGTGCGAGTACCGCACTGCGAAAATCGCCGGCGACTACCTGGAGCGCTATGGCTACGAGGTTACACGTGAAATCGGTGTGACCGGGGTGGTCGGCGTGATGCGCAACGGCGATGGTCCGGTAGTCATGCTGCGCGCGGACATGGACGCACTGCCCATGGCCGAAGCCACCGGTCTGCCCTACGCCGCCGATGTGGTCAGCCAAAACGAAGACGGCGTGGAGGTGCCCGTTTGCCACTCCTGTGGACATGACATGCACGTCACGTGGCTGATGGGCGCGGCGCGGGTACTCGCCGAGCACCGCGACACTTGGCAAGGCACACTGTTAGCCGTTTTCCAGCCCGGCGAAGAGGTGGGGGCCGGGGCACAGAACATGATCGATGACGGCATGCTCGAACGCTTCCCCAAACCCGACATCATTTTGGGCCAGCACGTGATGGTCGGGCCGGCCGGGACAGTCGGCCACCGCAGTGGCACCATCCTGTCGGCCGGTGACAGCTTTAAGATCAAGCTATTCGGCCAGGGCTCCCACGGCTCGCAGCCACAGACGTCGATTGATCCGGTCATCATGGCGGCATCCACCGTGCTGCGCCTGCAGACCATTGTCTCGCGAGAAATATCTCCGCTGGAGCACGCCGTGCTGACCGTAGGCTCGTTGCAGGCAGGCACCAAGGAAAACATCATCCCCGATGACGCCACCCTCAAGCTGAACATGCGCACCTACGATGAGGGCGTGCGCGAGCACATGCTGGGGGCAATCAAGCGCATTTGCTGCGCCGAATGCTCGGCCTCCAACGCGCCCCGCATGCCTGAATTCACCACGCTCAATCGCTACCCGTTGACCGTCAACGATGCCGAGGCGTCCGAGCGTCTGGCTTACGCATTCGGTGACTGGTTTGGCGAGCGCGCATTTGAAACCGCGCCCGCCGCGGCCAGCGAGGACTTCAGCGTTTTCGGCCGCACCTGGAAAGTGCCGTACGTTTTCTGGTTTGTCGGCTGTACGGACCCGGAGATCTACGCTCAAGCCAAGGCGCATAACCAGATCAACCGCATTCCAAGCAACCATTCGCCCAAATTTGCGCCGTTGCTGCACCCTACCTTGCGCACCGGTCTGGAAACCATGCTCTGTGCGTCATTCGCCTGGTTCGCAGGCACCGAGTAAACCCACGATGCACAGTGACTGGATCTACACACTGCTCGATTTGCTGGGGACGTTTGCGTTTGGCGTCAGCGGCGCAGTGGCGGCGCGTCAGCAGCGACTGGACCTGTTCGGTATCGCCACCATCACCTTCGTCGTCGCCTGCGGAGGGGGAATTGTCCGCGATCTGTGTCTGGGCACACTGCCGCCTGCGGGCCTGACGAACTGGCGCTACCTGGGGGTATCCCTGGTGGCTGCGGCCTGGGTGATATGGGCGGATCCGGCGGCGAATCGGCTAAGGTCACCGGTGCAACTCTTCGATGCCATCGGCCTGGGGCTGTTCGCAGTAGCGGGAGCAAAAAAAGCCCTGGCCGTGGGTGCGGGGGCCGAGGTCGCCATTGCGTTGGGCGTGGTCAGCGCTGTGGGAGGTGGGGTGCTCAGGGATGTGTTGCTGTCCCGCGTGCCCACGATTTTGCAACGGGAGATCTACGCCTCTGCCGCGCTGGCAGGGGCCGCTGCCGAGGTTGCGCTCAGTCAACTGGTTGCAGGCTCGGCGTGGACGCCATGGTTCGCCGCCTCGGTTTGTATCGTGCTGCGTCTGGGGTCGTTGCGCTTTGGTTGGCGCTTTCCCGTCATCTGAAGTCCCGGGGCCGCTGAATGCGCTACGTTGCGTCTGCCGTACAAGCCTCCACCAGCCACGGGATTTTTCGGCGACAGTATTCAAGGTAAGTGCGCACCACGGCAGAAGGATGACGATGGGCAGGATAGAGAAGATTCAAGGGCGCTGACGGCAACGGACATTCCGATAGCAGCGGCACTAACAAGCCGCGTCCAATGGCGTCCTTTACGATGAAGGGCGGGAGTTCGGTAATCACCTCGCCGGCCAATACACTGTGCAGTAAATGCATGCTGTCGTTCGTCGACAGCACTGTGTTTGGCGCTACAGAGGTACCTGCAAATCGCCATGTTCTGTTGGTATTGGTGCCGAGGCTCCACGTCGCACAGGGAAAACGGCTTAGATCTTCCGGCGTCATCGGCCGGCCGTGGGTCGCGATAAACCGGGGGCTGGCGACCAGCACATGGCGATAATCGAGCAGATGCCGTGCGATCAGTGCTTCGTGTTCCACCTCCCCGACGCGAAGCGCCACGTCGATGCCGTCCTCGACCGGGTGAACACGACGCTCCGTCGACAGCAGATGAACGCGGATATCGGGATGCTCATTCTGAAAGTCAGTAACAAGCTGCCACCAGGGCGAGAATGAGGGCGGCACTGAAAGACGCAGCTTCCCCTGAACATGGGCTTGATCGCTCATGACGGCGTCTTCGCCTTCCTGGATCAGTTCCAGGCCGCGAGTGGCATGCTCAAACAGCCGTGTCCCCGCTTCGGTCAGCTTGACGCCTCTGGCAGAGCGCTCCAGCAACTGAACGTTCAGCGCCCGCTCCAGCGCGCGAATCCGTCGGCTTGCCGTGGGTAACGGCACGCCCAGACGGTCGGAGCCAGCCGTCATGCTGCCCGCCTGCACGACGCTGACAAGCATCTGCACCGCATTGAGATCCATACGTTTTCCCTCTCATTCATGAAACCCATGGTCTCATTGGCAGGCATTCTCTTTCAACAATGCAGCACATAGAGTGGTGCCTCGCTCAACCACGGCAAGGAACACTCATGGTCACTGTCACCCAGGCCCTCCAGTCGCGCTTCTCGGCTCACAGTTATGATCCCACTCACGTTTTATCGGAGCAGGACATCAGTGGCCTGATCGACCTGACACGCCATGCACCCTCCGCGTTTAATCTGCAGAACTGGCGCTTCATCGCCGTGCACACCCAGGCTTCGAAAGCGACATTACTGTCTCTGGCCTATAGCCAGGAAAAGGTAGTCGACGCCGCCGTAACATTTATCGTCTGCGGGACACTTGACCCGCACAAGACCATCGCCGGTTCGTTGCGCCCTTCCGTGGACGCAGGAATCCTGGACGAAGCGACGTTCAAAGGTTGGGTTGGGGCCGTAGAGGGGATGTACGCGGACAATCCTGGGATGCAACGCGATGAGGCGGTTCGGTCAGCCTCTCTGGCAGCCATGACGCTGATGATGGTCGCCACTGAAAAAGGTCTGGCGTCTACGCCAATGATCGGCTTTGACCAGGCAGGCGTCGCCGCGGCGTTCAATCTGGGGGACCGTGAAGTTCCCGTGATGCTGGTGACTGTGGGACGCGCAGGTGCCAATAACTGGCCTCAAAAACCACGCAGGGCAACACGCGACATCCTGTCGATCGTCTGATTCTTTTTAATGGAAAACCCAATGTCGTTATCTACCTTTGTCGTCATCGCCAAAATTGCATTGCATCCCGGTGCGTGCGCCGCGTGCCTGCGAGTGGCAGCAGCAGACGCCGAAGGCTCGCTGAGCCAGGAAACGGGCTGCGTGGCCTTCAATGTTCTCGTTCCTGAAGATGATGAGAGCTATGTGGTCTTCCATGAAATTTATGCAGACCGCGAGGCGTTCGACCTGCATCTGACTCAACCGCACTTCCACGCCTTCGAGCGCGACGCCGAACATTTGATGATCGGCAAACCCGACATCATCTTTTTTGCCGCTTATTCAAACTGAATCATTGCTGACGACTGCCTTCGAGCAGGTTGTCCGCCTGGTCCGGGCCTGCCTTGCGTCCCCATTGCCCAGTGCCTTTGTCGCGAGGCCCTATTGTCTGGAGTTCGAACACCGTGAAGCTGTACGTCTACGATCACTGCCCCTTCTGCGTGAAAGCGCGCACGATTTTCGGATTGAAGGACACCGCATTCGATCTCGTCATTCTCCTGAACGACGATGAGGCCACCCCAAAGCGGATGATCGGCAAGAAAATGGCCCCCATTCTGGAGCACGACGGGCGCTACATCGCCGAAAGCATGGACATTGTGGCCCATGTCGATGGCTTGTCCGGCGACCGGGTCCTGACCGGCGCCAGCAACCCGGCCCTGACAGACTGGAACAGCGAAGTGACCGGCCCGCTCTACTCCCTGGCTATTCCACGGTGGGCGAATGCCGGTTTCGAAGAGTTCTCCACACCGGCTGCACGCGCCTATTTCACGCGCAACAAAGAGGCCATGCTCGGCAGCTTCAAGGATCACTGGCGGCCAGCGCCAACTATATCGCGACGCTGAACCGTCATCTGCTGGCGCTGGAGCCAATCATCCAGTCGCCGGACGCAGTGAATGGCGAGCTGTCGGAAGATGACGTCCATCTGTTTGCGACCTTGCGCAGCATGTCCATCGTACGCGGTATCGTGTATCCGCCCGCTGTCCAGGCTTACCGCTTGCGCATGGCCGAACGTACCGGCATCGACCTCCACGATCACATCGCCATTTAATAGCGGTCCGTCCGGCGATCAAGGTTCGACAGTCAGTTCGGGGTTTCCTCAAAGTGGCACGGTAAGTTTGATCCAGTACGCTTCGCCTTCGGGACGGTTGCGAACGTCACTTTCCTTTTGCCACTTTGCGGTGACGGACCATTCGGATGAACCGCTGTATTTAACTGCCGGACCTATCGCAAAGGCTCGGCCTTTATTGTTTTCCACACGGTCGTCGTCTTGGCGATCATCGGTTGTCTGGCGATAGATGTAGCCACCGACGCCCAGTATCCAGCCATGGCCGACGCCCCAGCCTAGGGAATAGTCTGCGTGCAGTTCCTGGCCCGATCGATAGTCGGTGTCTGAGTTACGCAAGTTGAAGTCGTACATCATCTTGATGTCGGCATTGAGCCCTGCGGGGTCTACGTAAGAGAACGCCGCGATGGGTTCGAATGCCCAGTAATTGCGCCCGATATTGGCAAGGTCCCCACGATCATATCGTCCTGTTGGGGCGAAAATATCCAGCGCGTAGAGCGCGTGGAATTTATCGCTGTAGTGATAGCCCAGAGCAGGGCCGAAGATGACATCGCCGAGGCCCTTCTTGCTTTGATGCTGGCCGTTGACGTCGACCCGCAGGTCAACCAGCGGAACGTTGACGTGAAAGGCCAGGGCACCGTCGAGCACCTTTTGCTCCGTCACCCAGATCAGCCTTGGCGCGATGACGTCTGCGCTCAGATGAAAATCGTCGACCGCCTCGCCGCCCCGATTGTCACGCAGCTCATTTGCCCGATAACTTTCGACGAATATCTGACCGTACAGACCCGGTGGCGGCATGGCCCCGGTCATATAATTTTCCGCCCCCATGGGGTAGGAGGATCCCCCGCCCTCCGTCGCCTGGGCGCCTGGCTGCACAAGCATCAGCGCTGATCCCACCATCGGATAATTAACATGTTGGATAAGGCGTGCCGGTTCGTACGATTTATTATTATTCATTGTTCGCAACCCTGAATGGGTGAGTACGCGCTGGCCCTAACGATGGCTGATCGCAGGGCCGCCTGACAGGTCGGGTTATGCCGTGTGTTATCCCTAGAAGGGATAAGGCTGGTCCGACGGCTCCACGGTGACCCATTTCACTTCGGTGAACTCGTCGATCACGGCGCTGCCATCAAACCGGCCGTAGCCGCTGTTCTTCATGCCGCCATAGGGGGCTTGGGGTTCGTTCTGTACCGTCGCGCCGTTGATATGCAGGCAGCCAGCGTCCAGACGACTCGCCAACTCCAGCGCGCGGCTGACATCACGGCTGAAGATTGACGAAGACAGTCCATACGCAGTGTCATTGGCGACTGACAGCGCCTGCTCCGCCCCCTTCACCCGGACGACGGTGGTAACCGGTCCGAAGGTTTCCTCATCGTAGATATCCATTGACGAATTGACGTGATCGACCAGCGTCGCGCTCATCAACGCCTGCTCCGCCAAACCGCCCGCCACAATCCTTGCGCCCTTGCGGGTGGAGTCGCCGAGCAGTTGATTGATGCGCTGGATCGAGCCCTGGGAAATCATCGGCCCGATCACACAGGCTAGCGCCGAAACCGGGTTTCCTGTCTGCTGGCCGCTGATACGCGCGGCAAACATTTCGACGAACCGGTCCGCGATCGTTTCGTCAACGACGAAGCGCTCGGTCGACATGCAGATCTGCCCCTGATAGAGGTACGCGCCAAACACCGCCGCGTTCACCGCGCCGTGGAGATCAGCGTCGTCGAGAACGATAAAGGGCGCCTTACCGCCCAGCTCCAGTAGGCGCCGCTTGAGATATCTGGCGCTGGTCTGCGCAACCATCCGCCCCACATTGGTCGAGCCCGTAAAGTTGATTCGCCGCACAGTGTCGTGAGCAATCAAGGCTTCGGTAACGGCCGATGCGTCCTCGGGGGCCGAAATGATGAAGTTCAGAACGCCGGGAGGAAAGCCTGCTTCATGGAAGGATTGCGCCAGCAGCTCGTGAGTACGCGGACTGTTCTCCGAGCCTTTGAAAATCACCGTATTGCCACACGCCAGCGGGTAGGCAATCGCCCGGGCGCCCAATATCACCGGCCCGTTCCACGGGACGATGCTCAACACGGTGCCCACCGGCTGGCGGAGGGTCATGGACAGGGTCCCGGCTTTGTCGTTCGGGATGGTTTCACCCTTGATCTGAGTGGTGAGTGCCGCAGCCTCACGCAATAGATTCGCAGAGGCCCCCACGTTGAATTGCGCCCACAGCTGTGAGGCGCCGATTTCTTCTGCCATCACGCTGCAGAACGTCGCCATCTTGCTTTCCAGCACGTCGGCCGCCGCCAGCAGCAGGCGACGACGTTCGGTCGGTCCAACCCTGGACCAGGTCTTGAACGCGTGTTGCGAGGAGGCCGCTGCCCGCAACGCATCTTCAATGCCGCACGCTGCCCCTTCGGTGACCAGTTGCGCGCTGACAGGGTCCATTCGGCGGTAGGTTTTGCCGCTGGCGGCGTCCTGTTTTTGGTTGTCGATAACCAGTTGCACATTCATCGTTCGCTACCTTTATGAGTCAGGGGTTCAGGCCGGATCGGTCGCTGTCGGCATGCGCAGGATGGGCTTGATCGTGATTCCGCTTTCGCTGTCAGCCATGGCTTCGTTGATCTGGTCAAAGGAGTAGAAGCGGCACAGTTTGTCGAAGGGAAAGCGGCCCTGCAGATACAAGTCGACCAAGGTGGGGATGAATGCGTTGGCGACGACATCGCCCTGCACGATGCCCATGATTCGTTTGCCGGGAATCATGACGTCGTTGACGTTGAAGGCCACTTCCGTGCCCATCTTGGTGGCGCCAACAATGCCACAGGTCCCCAGGGTGGTTACCGCGTCAATCGCCTGTCGCAACACTTCCGCGCGGCCGAAACATTCCAGGCTGTAGTTGACGCCACCGCCGGTGATTTCACGGATGCGCTGCACGGGGTCCTCGTCCCGGCTGTTGATGACATGGGTCGCCCCCAACTCAAGTGCCATTTCCAGCCGACTGGGGGTGACGTCCACCGCGATGATGGTAGTGGCGCCTGCAACCCTGGCCGCCATCACCGCTGCCAGGCCTACCGCGCCTGCACCGAATGCGGCGAAGCTCGCGCCTGCCTCCACCTTCATGGCCTTCAGAACGGAGCCTGCGCCGGTCTGAATTCCGCACCCCAAGGGGCCCAGCAGTTCCAGCGGGGCGGCTTTGGAAACCTTGACCACGTTGCGTTCGCTGGCGACGACGTACGTCGAAAACGATGACTGACCGAAAAAATGATCATGGATGGGGGCGTTCCCGTCGCAGCTGCACGTCGCCGTGCTGCCATCCAGACGACCACCGCCGAAGTTGAGCGGGTGCATGTGGGAGCAATGGGCCGGGTGTCCGGTCTCGCACGGCAAGCACAGCCCACACGACATGTACGTCATCACGACGTGGTCGCCGGGCGCGACAGTGGTTACGGCCGAGCCCACTGACTCGACCACGCCCGCGCCTTCGTGACCCAGAACGATAGGCAGTGGCGTGGGAAACAACTGATCGCGCACGACCATGTCGGTATGGCACACGCCTGTCGCCACCACGCGCACGCGGACTTCGTCGTTGCGCGGGGCGCTCAGCTCGGCCTGCTCCAGGCGCAGGGTTGCGCCTGCCTGACGCAAGACGGCGACAGTGATTTCAATAGGTTTTGACTGACTCGGGGACATGCGGTGATCCTCTTTTTTATTGTCGACCGGGGTGTGGAATCGGTTGTCACAACGCCGGCAGTGCCCGCACACGGTTGCTTCGCTGCTCGGCCGTTTTATCCAGCGCCGGGCGCAGCTGGAAGTCGAACGTCATCTCTGCAAACCGCCCTTCGACCTCCTCCCTGCGGCCCTGCTCGGTGGCTTCGACAAAGCGGACCTCGCCGATCAGTCCGTCGCGGGTGGCGTAAGCGAAGTCATCCCAGAGGTAGGCATCGTTGGACAGGTTTATCTGGGTGGTCAGATGCTCATGCCCTGGCGCAGACACGAAAAAATGGATATGCGCCGGACGTTGACCATGGCGCCCAAGCTGGTTCAGGCATTCCTGAGTCGGACCTGACGGGTTGCACCCGTACCCCGACGGCACGATGCTGCGAAAGCGGTAACGCCCCTGCTCGTCGGTCACTATCCAGCGACGCAGGTTGTAGGCGGACTGGCTTTTGTCGAAGTGAGAGTAGTTGCCTTTGGTGTCCGCCTGCCAGACGTCAACCCATGCTGCGGCAATCGGCTGGCTCTGCAGGTCAACCACCTTCCCCTCCACGAACATGGCGGTGGCGGCATCGCCCTCGGCGCCGTCGTCCAGCCGTGCATAGCCTTCGCACAGGGGGGCGCCGGCGACATAAAGCGGCCCTTCGATGGTACGCGGCGTCCCGCCGGTTCGACCGGCATGTGTCTGTATCGCGTCGTTGCGCAGGTCGAGGAAGTGCTCGATGCCTAGCCCTGCAGCCAAAAGGCCGGCCTCATTGCTTGCACCGAGCCGGTTGAGGTATTCGACCGCCGACCAGAACTCGTCATCGCTGACGTCCAGCTCCTCGGTCAGGCGAACGGTTTCCTGCAGCAGCCGGAAGACGATCTGCTTGTTTCGCGCGCTTCCCGCGGTGTTTTTCAATCCTGCAGCGTCCGCCAGAAACGCGAGAACTTCAGGCGTGTTTGGGGAGCCTACAGAATTCGGAAAAAATCGTACGATAAGCTGAATCTGCTTGAGTGCGCTTCTTTTCCGGTGCCTCCTATTGCCCAGAATTACCAGTAGTCAGATTTAATGGGGGGCTGTGCCGTAATCGCCGGAAACTCCGTCGGAAAACGTCAACAGAGCGGTTTCCGGCTGATTTTGCTATCCGACACGGTATTCCGTATATGTTTTGGCTGCTCAATGAGGCCGTTTTCGGCTTGTTAAAATCCCGTTTCTTAGGCGACCGATGATAGTGGGAAGGTGCGTCCCCACATGAGTCTCACGGTGAAATGACTTGCATTAATGCAGGTTTTATAGGGATTTCGACGTTTAAAAAACTTTGGCGTTGGCCTACGTTTGCAAGGAACTGAATCCATCCCAGATGCCACACAATACGGCCATTTTAATGAAAATTTGGTGTATGCGTAACTTCATCGTTAGCGGTTGAAAACCTTTAAAAGCGGCAGTGAGCCAACGCCAATCCGAGAGCTTATCGCTGACGTTGAATGCATATCCACTATCTTGTACAGAGAACTATGCTATGGGATGTTTCAACGTTACGGGTGCCAGTGGCAGAGCGAACAACTATGTTGTCGAGCGCCACGAAGATCGGAGTTCGATAGGGCAGGAAAGCCCCAGGCAAGAGATTGCCGATAGTCCGCTGAGTCGATCTGGCCGCTCCTCCAACAGAACCTCTCCCCGCGTATCGCTGGACAGGCTCAGGGCTTTCAGTCCCCCAGGCGGCGCGTCAGTTGGCGCTTTGAGAAATTGGTTCTGGCAGGGACAGGCTGTTCAACATCTGCAACAGCTCAAAGCGGAGCTCGACAACGGTTCGAGCATTCGCGAGCTGTTGGACGGACCTGGATTTGGCGCCTTGCTGACCCATGTGATCGACGATATCGCCTCGATTTCAAACGCGGAAAACCTGTCGCCGATCGAGGCCGCAGAGGCGCTCAGGCAAGCTATTAGCACCGGGCGCGGGGCGAACAATATGGATATAGGTTTGAAAAACGTTCTGCAATTCGGACTTTATGCGGTCAGGGAAAAACTGCAAGGGGAAGCCGAGCTCGCCGACTCGATGCGCACACACCCGGCTTTTCAGTCTTTCCCGGTGGCCCACACCTGGAAATTTTGCATTGAGCAAGAGCGTTGGAATGATCACGGTGCGGCATCCGGCATGCGATTTGACAACGAGCCCGGCTACATGGGTGGTATGTCGCGCGGCTTAAAATTCGTCATCGACTCGGAAGCGGGTTCCTCGTCCAGGAAAAAAGGCGAAATCGATGCTACTTGGGTGGAGAATTTGCACGACATCGCTGTCAATGGCGTGTTCCAGCGCAGCGTCATGCATCCTTGGCAGTCCGGCGTCGATGCCGACGAAGCCGTGAATGCAGTCGCCGCCCTTACCGCGCCTGGCAGCAATATCAGCGATAAGATCAGTAGCGCAGCGTCGGCAATCTACCATTTGCCGCATCACCTAATGCCATTGGCGGGTGGGTATCGACACAACGAGCTGATCCAGTTCGGCCTGGATCACCCCAAGAATCTGACTCCGGCCGGGCTCGGCGACCTGCAAAAGTTCCAGTCCCGGTTCGCCGGGTGGGCTGAGTTTCGAAGCAGGGATAATCGTCCGATCGACTGGGATGAGGTAGAGCGCGGCAACGCCGGGGTTACTTGGGCGTGCCCGGGAAAAAGCCGCAAAGAGGTTACGAAGCTGGTGCAAAATGTGCTCCGAACGCATTATCACGAGATAAAAAGGACTACCAACGCAGAGGCCGCACTGCATGTGGTGGCACGAACGTGCGCCACCCTGGAGCGCGCGCACGTGTTCATGGATGGCAACGCACGAACTTTCGGTTGCCTGCTCCTCAACAAACTGCTGCTTTCCGCAGGTTTATCACCATCCATGGCCCCTGATGCCAACGAATTCGACGGCTACTCGAACGAAGAACTGGTGGCGCGGATTCGGGAAGGACAGGATATGTTCCGGGCACATTGCCAAGCCTAGCGATCGTCCGCGCATTGCCAATGATCGCTTTTTGATGTACAGGCATTTTAAAATGCTTATGCATCAAGCTGAGGCTATAAAGGAGGCGTTATGCCCGATCGTGGGAAGCGGCTTGCTAGCGGAGTTATCTGTCTTCGCGGGTGTGTCACAGGCGCAGCAGCGAGATAGTCGATTCGACTATCTCGCAGCGCATATCGTAATGACCAACATGGATTCGGCGTACATCCCGCGGTTCAAATTCTTCAAGTCGCTGACCAATGCGCGGATTGGTCAGCAGCGTGGTAGGTGCGGCGGTAAGTTGCTGCACTGTTCGTGCGGCGGCAGGCTGATTCACCGAGGCCAGACACTCGTATAATCGGGTAAGGGGAGCCTAGAGAATTCGGAAAAAATCGTACGCTAAGGTTTTCCGAGCTGTCGTAACGGCCTGAATTTACCGTCTTCCAGCTTGCGGCTCTGCCGCCAAACGTAATCGCCGGTCAGGTTGATGTGCTCCCAACCCAACGGCGACAGGTATTGGTAGAGGGCTTCCCTACTTATACCGAACTCACGGGCCAACTGGGCTTTCGGTTCCCGGAAGCCCAGTTGCCGGACTGCGACCGCCTGTTCGTCGGACAGGGTCTTCTTGCGAGCCCGGTAAGCTCCACGTTACTTGACCAGGATGCCTTTTTCGGCGGACTGCACTGTATAGGAATTTTGAAATCCCTATACATCGAGCAGCGTCACTCCACACGCTGAATAACCATGCTCTCCAATTGCAGGTGCCCATTCAGTCGACTGCCGTATCTGGTCATCAGATTCTGGAACATCAAAGGCAACTCCGGTAAAGTGGTAGAGAACTCGCCATAGTTTGGATCAAAGAGGTTCACACTGCCTTCGGAGCTGGAAGCAGTGATGGCATGCCTTACACGCTTTCCATTGTTTTCAAAGCACAAGCTGATCAAATGGGCGCTACCATCGCGCGCAATTTTTTGCAATGCGGTCGATTGCCGATCCGCATGGAATACCGAGGGTTCACCTACAGGCTGCAAATCTTGACTTCGCAAAAGGGTTTTGCGCGCCGATATTCGACCTGCTTCTCGCTGATCCCGCGACCCGCTCACTGAACCTGCTGCATTTTTGTATTGGTTCTGGATGTCCGAAGCATGGTCAAGATCCAGCGCCTCCATTCTGTAACTCGCCTCCCCCTCATCACGCAATCGCAACCATTGGATTGCCAAGCCCATACAAGATTGACTAGCGTTCGCATTATTCAACGCTGCAATTCTATAGTTAAATACTGCGTCGATATCCGCCTCAGAGGACTCAGCAGAGGACACGTCGTCATCTGAACTACTCAAGGCCTTCGACGATGAACAGCCGCGTTCAACAGATTGGTGAGTAAGTATTTCTAACCGATGAAGACCAGCCCCTAACCTGACCCTCGTTCTGCCACGTTGACCGATGCTAGTAGCCTGCTGCTTGTCTTCCTCCGCTGTCGAAAAGCTCTGCTCGAGCCGCTCTCTGGTTCGGCGCGACAACTCCGTGGACCGTAGCAAAAGCATCTCACGCCCGGCTGGAGCCGTCGAAGTAGGCGGTACCTGCGGACTGTTCGAGGGTCTAGCGCTGCTCGAGTCGCGAGCGCTCGCTCGCTCAGACTCTGTGTACCCACCTAAATAAGCGCCAGATGCCCCTGCTCTGTTGATAACCACCATATGCTGATTTTCTCCGCTTACTGGCTTGCAGGGTAACTGACCCTGCAAAATTAAAGTGTGTGGCAACGAGCAAGGAAAAGTTCCATCTTGATGCATAGGCATTTTTAAATTCCTATGCATAAGGTCTGTCGCCCCCGTCGAGACCGCCGCTTGGATGTACTCATGGCTGGACTTGGAACTGGGTGACGGGAATTTCTGGGATTCCGGCTTACAACCCCGACCTGTATCAGTACCTGTCGCCGTTGGGTTGGAAGCACGTGAACCTGACCGGCGATTACGTCTAACGGCAGAGCTGGAAGAGCGTAAGTTCAGGCGTTACGACAAGTCGGAAACCTTAGCGTACGATTTTTTCCGAATTCTCTAGGCTCCCCTGTTTGCAATACCGACAGCCATGAGGTGGCTCCTTTTTTATAATTGAATGTGAGCAATTGGCCCCGGGACCGGGGTTATCAGCGAACGGCGGCGGGTTGCCATCCGAGTTGAGCACGAGCGCTCGCCAGGTCGTTTTCCAGGTCGTGATGCCAGGGCCAGTCGAATCGGTTGGCGAGGGTTTTCGACAGCAGGGATGGGGCGGCGCCGACCTCGCGATCACGCCACTCATACAATTCACCGGCTTCCCAGGACGTACGCTGAACCCTGCACGCGCGCGGCCTGCGTACTTCGTCGTAAACCTCAAGCACGCGCTGGACGCTGCCGGTGTTCACCTGAGGATCTGCCAGTAACCGCGCGAGCAGCCAGGCATCTTCGAGACCTTGACCGGCTCCGGCGCCTTGATGAGGCAGCATGGCGTGGGCAGCGTCACCGATCAGGCCCACGCGAGCGTGGACATAACCGGGCAGCTCTGCCAGGTCATGGAGCGCCCAGAGGGTCGGTGCAGTAATGCACTCCAGCAGAACCCGGACCGCGTCTCCCCAGTCCGAAAACGCGTCGAGCATCTCGGCTTGGGTCGTGTCTTTCACCCAGGGTTTGTCCCGGGGCCATTGCGGCTCGGGAACGCTGCGATCTGAAATAAAGGCCACCACGTTGGTCAGCCGGCCCTGCTTGATTGGAAAGGTGAGGATGTGGCCGTCCAGGCCCAGGTACATCTGCGGAACATTGATCAAATGTTCGTCAATGCCATTGGCGCGGTAAGCCGCCCTGAGGGTCTCGCTGTCGATCATTCCACGATAGGCGCAGGTGCCACTGAACCGGGGAGCCACAGCAGGCTGGCCCAGACCTCGCAGGACATGATCGCGGATCGAGGACTTGATGCCGTCCGCTGCGATTAGCAGATCACACGCGTGTTCAGTTCCGTCGGTGAACCGGATTCGAACGCGCTCGGCGAGTTCTTCAACCTCGACCGCACGCTTATCGAAACAGGCGATGCCGGCCGGAAGCTGGCACGCAAGAGCGTCCAGAAAGTCGGCTCTGTGAACTGACGACTGACCCACGCCCGGCGCGACGCTTGCACCCAGATAACCGGCGTCCTCGCCACGACGCCACTCGAACCAGATGTCCTGCCAGGGTTCAGGGGTACGGTCGGCAATGCGCCGATAGGGCTCACCGATGCCCAACCCTTCGACGGCACGCACGGCGTTGGCGCCAAACGACACCCCTGCCCCGACTTCACCGAATGCGGGGGCGGCTTCGAGCAGCTGAATATCGAGATGAGGATGGCGGCACAAATCCAGCGCAAGCGCGACGCCTGCAATACCGCCACCGACGATTGCGATCTGTAGTCTTGATTGAATACTGCTCATGGGAGGGACCTGCGTTTTGTTTTTGGAATGTCCCGATCATGCCCATACCCAGGGTTATTGATAAATGGCGTAACATGCATAAAATCTATCACCAGCATGAATAGCGGCTCTGGCTTGGGCCTTAAGCCCTGCAATTGTAGAGATTAACGCTACCCACTTTATAGTTTCAGGCGGTTTATCACTAGTGTGATCTACACTAGCATGGGCTCATCTGATGGCCCGAGCCTCGGGCCTTTTCAATACCCAAAAGGAAAACATCATGCCCGTCGTACGCGTTAGCTGGTTTGAAGGAAAAGAGCACGGTCAGAAAGCCACTGTTGCCGCCGAGATCACTGAAAGTATCGTGAAAAACACCGGCACCCCCGCCGAATACATCTACGTTATCTTCGAAGACGTAGCACCGTCCGACTGGGCAGGTGCCGGCAAGTTGTTTGGTGAGGCGCCTGCCAAACCCTGATCTGTTACAGCGTACTCAGTGCATCGGCTAAGCCAGCGATGCATCCTCCCAGGCGTCACGCACGCTCTTCGACGGAAGATCCTCCCAATGCATCCTTATATTTCCTGCCAGTTCACCCTGGCCATCAAGCCTGGCGACTTTCCGGAGTTCAAAGCTCTGATTGCACGCATCGTCGAGGCCACCAAGCAAGAACCTGACACGCTGGTTTACGAGTACAGCGTGAACGAAGACCAGAGCGTCGCCCACATCCTTGAGCGCTACAAGGTGGAGTCCGTCGTCAGCCATGTGGACACAACCTTCGCCCCGTTCGGCGCGCGCTTTCTGAAGTTGTGCACCATCACCAGCCTCATCGTGTACGGCACGCCTGACGCCGAGATCCGTAAACGCCTGGATCCGTTTGGCGCTGTGTACATGACGCCGTTTGACGGCTTCAGCCGTTAAAAGGATTGGATGACGCGCACTCTATTCCGGACGCAGAGGCTGTGTTCAAGGCAGCCCAAGGCCGGCGGATTCGAGTAATTGTGCAATGGTCTGCGAGATATGACGGACCACCGGGTCGCCGCGACTGTCCGGGTGCATGGCGACCCAGATGTCTAGGTCAAGCATAGGGATGCTGCTCTCCAGTCGGGTAAGACGTGGGTCGGCGTCCCCGAGAAAGCACGGTATTCCTGCCACGGCGATGCCGGTGCAGGCGGCCTCGTACTGGTGGCTCAGATCCGCCAGTTCGCAGGCCAAACGCTTGGAGCCAATGACTTCGTACAGCCATCTTTTATGGGCGAAGTCTGCTTGCCTATTGGTATAGCCAATGAACTCCCACTGCTCGGCATCTTGTGCATGGGGATAATCGCAACCGGCATACAGGGCGAACCGCATCTGCCCTACCTTCTTGATGATGTCTGTGTCTTCGATCGGTAGCGCCAGTCGCAACGCGAGGTCTGCTTCAAGGCGCGACAGCGAGGCCACGTGAGGTTCACTGAGAATACTCAGCTGAACGAGCGGGTGCAGGCGCGCCAGTGCAGCCACATGTGGGGCCAGGAAATGTCTGGCTAGTATCGGCGGCGCAGTGATGGAGACCTTTGCTCTGACAGTTGTGCTGGAGGCCAGGCACCTGCGTTCAATGGCAAAAGACTTCGCTTCAATGTCCAGCGCATCCTGCAATATTTGTTGCCCTACCCCTGTCAGGCGGGACTCGCGCGCAAGTCTGTCCACCAGCCGAACATTCAGTGCTGCTCCAGCGAGGCCAGTCGACGACTGACGGTAGCTTGGTTGACACCCAAGACACGCGCCGCGCCCTACAAACTGCCCGACCGCGCAATCGTCAGAAAAAATTGAAGATCTTCCCAGTTCATAAGCCATGCAAATATGCATTGATGGTCAGCGGAGTTTAGTATTTACGCATTGACTGCCAACCGATACTTTCCATCCACTGCCTCAGCATTGTGACGATAGAAACCATGTCAAAAACCTCATCCCTGGCTGCCATTCAGATCGCAGCCTGCCTCGGATTCCTCGTGGTCCAGCTTGATGTCAGCGTCGTAAACGTCGGGTTGGGCGCGCTGAAATCCGCTTTCGATACAAACCTCACGGGCCTGCAGTGGGTCATCAACAGTTACGCTCTGGCGTTCTCGGCACTGTTGATTCTTGGCGGTGCCTGGGGCGACACGTTCGGCGCCAGAACCGTATTCGCCTCGGGGTTTGCGATTTTCACGATTGCCTCCATCGGCTGTGGCCTGTCGAACAACATGAGCATGCTCATCGGCATGCGGATCGTTCAGGGTGTCGGCGCGGCGTTGTTGGTCCCGACGTCCCTGACGCTCATACGGCTGACATTTGAAGACCCCGATAAACGCAGGTCTGCAGTCGCGATGTGGGGTGCCTGTGGAGGTATTGCCCTGGCTGCGGGCCCGGTGATGGGCGGCCTTTTGATCGAATACCTGGGCTGGCGCAGCGTTTTCTGGATCAACGTACCCATCGGGATTCTGGCGATCGGACTGGTCATGCATTACGCCCCGCCATCGCCGCGCATTGAACGGCAAGTGGATGTTCCGGGACAGATCAGCATTGCCATGTGCCTGGCATCGCTAACCTACGGGCTGACCGAGCTGAGCGGACAGGGCTGGGGCATCGAGACTTTTTCGGCCATGGGACTTGCAGTGCTGTGCGCGATCGCATTTGTAATGATCGAGCGTCGGCTAAAACACCCATTGCTACCAAAACGTCTGGCCAGCAACCGGGTGTTGGCAACCACCGCTCTGGCCGGAGCCGCTATCAACCTCACGTTCTATGGGACGGTGTTCGTATTCAGCATCTACTTCCAGTCGTTTCTGCACTACGACGCCTTCAGAACGGGGATTGCGTTCATACCGCTAACGGCAGTGCTGACCGTCTCCACCATGATTTCGTCGCGTATAGCCAAACGGGTGGGTGCGACGCGGATCATTACCGCAGGCTTCCTGATTCAGGTACTGGGCTTTCTGGCGCTGTCCAGGGTCACACCCGATTCATCGTTGTTGTACTTGAACATTGCCTTGATGGTCGTGGGTATAGGCAGCGCCGCATCAGTGCCGTCCATCACCAACTCAATGTTGTCGTCTGTCTCCCGGGCCGATGCCGGCATGGCCTCCGGCCTGATGGCCTCTGCGCGGCAGCTGGGAGGAGTCGTCGGCGTGGCAGTGTTCGGAGCGATGATTACCAGCACCGAGCCCGCTGCGTTTTCTCACGGTTTGTCCAGGGCAATGATCGTTTGCGCACTGGCGCTGCTGTTCTGCCTTGCTGTGAGCCATTGGGTAACCCGCTCGTCCCGGCTACCCGTCGCTACGTGAATATCTCGGCGATTGATTCGTCCGTGGAACTTCAAGGTTCCCGCAACAACCACTGCCGCATCGCGGGAGCCACCACACCGCACAACCGCACACTATTAATCAACGCTCCAGGAGTGCCCCATGAGCAAGCCCGACGTATCCATTGAAAACATAAGTTCCAAAGTCCGGATTGAGTATCCCGACTTTTCGACACTGCCTGAACCGGTCAGGGAAAAGTTTGAAAGCCTGCCGACAAAAGTTAACTTCTTCCGGATGCTGGGTTACAGCGCAGGGGCATTTATACCGGTCATTGATCTGACCAACGCCATCTTCAGGGATCTGACGATCTCCGATTATCACAAGGAATTGTTGGTATTGCTGGTGGCTGCCCATGAAGACGTCGCTTACGAGTGGGAGCAGCATGTTTCCATCGCTCAGGTGGCAGGCGTTCGGCCGGATCAGTTCGTCGCCATTGCAGAAGGCCGTCTCGATGATTCCGCCGCGCTCAAAGAAGACGAACGCGTACTGCTTCGTTTCGGACAAGCCATTCTCGAAGGGCAAGGCACCGGGCGTGCTGTTCAAGCACGCGCAGCAGCACTTCTCGCTTGAGGAGTTGAGCGACGCAGTCATCGTCATCGGTTACTACCGGATGGTATCTGTCTATCTCCAGACTTTCGACATCGAGATCGATGCGCAGAAGGATGGCAGCTGGATCAAAGGTTGATGGCCACACCCGCGCCATCGCCCCGACCCTTTCGCCATTTGGCGACAGGGTACTGGCCGTCGCAACTGGACCTGCCCGGTACAGGTCTGCCCCGACCGTGATCAATCACACAATGTCGTCAACCACACCGCCGTCCACCCTCAACGCTGCTCCCGTGGTTGCAGAAGCCTGAGGCGAGCACACATAAACGACCATGTTGGCGACCTCTTCCACGGTGGCAGCCCGCTGAATGATCGAACTTGGCCGGTGCTTCTGAATGAATTCCCTAGCAACCTCATCAAGCGACTTGCCCGTACGCTCCACTTCGCTTTGCATCATGGCTGCGACGCCATCGGAGAGTGTCGGCCCCAGTAGAACACTGTTGACGGTCACACCACTGCCGGCAACACGCTTGGCCAGGCCTCGGGCCAATCCTAGCTGCGCGGTTTTGGAAACGCCGTAGTGAATCATGTCCGCCGGGATGTTGCGCGCAGACTCAGAGGCCACGAACACCACCCTTGCCCAGTTCTTTTCCACCATAACCGGCAGCAGTGCGCGGCTCAGGCGTACGCCTGACATGACGTTGGTCTGCCAGTAGGCGTCCCACACTTCATCTTCGGTCTCAATGAAATCCTGGGTGCCATAGATCCCCGCGTTATTGACTAGGATGTTGATATGTCCTGCACCCTGAAGCAGCGTTTCGACACCGCTCGCAGCGCTCAGATCAGCGGCCACGCCGCTAATGGTCGCGCCCGGCACAGCGCTCGCCAGTCTGGCGACTGCATCTTTTACAGAGCCTTCACTCCGGCCATTGATCACCACCTCGGCGCCTGCTTCGGCAAGGCCCTTGGCAATCGCGAAACCTATGCCACCGGTTGAACCGGTGACCAGCGCACGCTTGGTATCCAATTGAATTTTCATCTTTACTCCATCGCGTCCGGTTGGGATTGCCCCATCCTGTTAAAGCTTCCACAGCTGAATTTAGAGAATTAATACTGTCGCAACCGACATAAGAAATTCGGCGGGTCCAGCCTCCTCGGAAGAAAGCGCAAAACTGTCGAAAGGTGTTGAAACGAAGCTTGGCCGCCAAACACTAGTGAATCAAGCTGTCGCAGCCAACAACCAAGCCGCTTCGCGCTGTTCGGCGTTGGCTAGAGAACAGCGGGTGTCTGTCCTGGCCCGGCAATGGCAACGTTTCTGTATTGGCCGCAAAGAGAGATCCGCGCTTACCGTACCTGGCGCTTTATACACTCTTTAACATGGTGGTCCCTGTAGAGCAGAAAGCGCCTGTATCTGAGGGAATACCGACTGGAGTTTACGAACGGCTCGCTGCGGGAAATCCAGATGATGGGCGAAGACGAATGGGTGCTGTTCGATCCGGCCGACTGCATCACAAGATGATGGGGGGCCGGACTTGGTGAAGCAGGTCGTGGTCGGGCCCGACACAACATGTTTCGGCTCTTCGAAAGCAAAGCTCGGCGCCGGTCTGATAGAACGTCTGGATCGCCATCAGGTGTGGTTGATCCTGCGCCCAGATATGGATGTTTAAAGAGGCCGTGACAAAGCCCTGTTCAAAATTGAAGGCTGTCAGTGCTTTCATTCTGCGTTTCATCGGCGTGACCACGCGCTGGGCCAGCACCACTTCGCGCAGCGCATCGACCAGAGGCTGCAACTGCACGCCGGTTTGACCCTCCCACTGCGCCAGTGTCGAGCGCGGTATGGCCAGGCCGACACGGCCGAAGATCTTTTCGTGTCGACGACGTTGATTTCCCCACTCATTTGATTGATGTTTTACTAAGCGATCAGTGCGCCAGTCTAGGCGCTTGGCCTAATTACAGGGAGACGGCTATGCGCTTGTCCGATTTCTTGATCGAAAACATCAAACCCATTGTTCAAGAATGGGAAAGTTTCGCTCGTACCCTGCCAATCGCCGTCTGTAGACCCTACTGCAACTCCAGGGGCAGCCCTATCGCTCGAATCATACGTCGGGGTTCATATCTGGAGTTGAGCAAGCGGCAGACCACGGGCTTCTCCTATCATTTGGGCTAACAGGTGGACGGTTACACCACCGCAGCACATGATCTGCACTCGCTAGCCCTTTGAGGTAAAACACCACACCGCTTAAGTATTCAGCGGTTCTGCGCAATAGATTATCTCGCGCGTTGCCGTGCTTAAATATTCATAGCGGGGTTTAACGTAAGTCCCTAAATATCTAGCTGCGATTAGTGGCCGTTTTTGAGCATGTGCCTGGCTGTCTGCACCAGCTGATCCAAACTCCAAGGCTTTTGCAGGAATGCGACTCCGGCAGGCAGGTCACGGCTCACCTCCGTTCCGTAGCCGGTGGTCACTATAATCGGGGTACTTGGCCAGCGCTGATGCACCATCATCGCGAGTTCCTTGCCATAAAGCTGGCCTGGCAGAGTAGAATCGGTGATCAGCAATGCACAGGGGATTTTGGACTGCAGGAGGTGCATCAAGGCTTCGTCAGCGCTGAAAAATCCAATGGAGTCAGCACCAAGGTCAGTAAAGATTTCCACGATCAACCGATGCATCAAGGGATCGTCTTCGACAATCACCACGCTACCACTGACGGGCTCTTCCGTCGATGAAACCGAAATTATGGGCATTGCGTTCCTTGCTTTGTCGCGCTGAGCACCTGTTGAAGCACGCTCGATAGCTGCTCAACAGAGTAGGGCTTATGCACAAGCTTAAAACCTGTTGCGCCATTCTGCGCAAGTACATGGCTGTAGCCAGTACCACCGGCAAATCTGAGTACAACCGTTGAATTTCCTGGCCTAAATCGATTCCGCTCTTGCCTGGCATGACCACGTCAGAAAACACGATATCAAATCGGCGAGCATCCTTTGCTAATTCGGCAAGTGCCTCCTGGGCGTCGTGAGCCAGGAAGGTAGCATAACCGAGGTCAGTGAGCGATTGGACTGTGAAGATACCTATATCAATGTTGTCCTCTACCACCAATACGCTTGTCCCATGTCCGTTAATGAGCGCAACAGGAGTAGGAGCGTTTAAGGTTTCAGCTGGCTGGAATACGCGAGGCAAATACAGAGTAAATGTGCTGCCTTGACCGATCGTGCTTGTCACCACGATTTCGCCGCCCGATTGTTTCGCGAAACCAAAAACCTGGGACAGTCCAAGCCCGGTCCCTTTGCCTACGCTCTTGGTGGTGTAGAACGGCTCAAAGATCTGTTCCAGATTTTCTGGGGGGGATACCGGAGCCGGTGTCACTGATCGAGACAGCAACGTAATCGCCAGCAATGGCAGGATGCGATCGCACGGCAGGCAATTGCTTTGCAGCCTGGACTCGCAACGTGAGACGCCCCTGGCCTTGCATGGCATCCCGTGCATTGAGAGCCATGTTCACCAATGCGGTATCAAACTGATTGGTGTCGGCACGGATAAAATGATTTTGCTCAGGGAGATCAAGACTGATCTCTACTTGAGACCCACCATGGTACTTATTATCCCTGCCAAGGCTTTTACGCTGTCGCAGGCGACAAACACTGAGGGCTTCAATGCTTGACGCCTGGCAAAAGCCAAAAGCTGTGAAGTTACTTTCGCCGCCCGCTCAACGGTGTCCGAGATAACGGACACATACCGAGCCCGACGCTCATCGGCAATGTCCGGCCGTTTGAGCATATCCGTAGAGGATTTGATCACTGTTAACAGGTTGTTAAAGTCGTGGGCTACACCGCCAGTGAGCTGACCAATGGCCTCGAGTTTCTGAGATTGGCGCAATGCTTCTTCTGCTTTAGCCAGAGCCTGCGCGGCGTCATACTCAGCCGTGAAATCACGTCCTACCGCGTTAATTTGCTGGTCATCCGGCTGGGTCGACCATGAAATCCTTCGGTAACTGCCGTCCCTGTGACGGAAGCGATTGTAAGCATGTCCACTAGCCGACATGTTTACTGCTTTGATTGTATGGTCCAGGTCCTCGGGGTGAATCAGTTCGAAAATGGTCCGACCAATCAACTCATCCGTCTGCCAACCTAACAAAACAGTCCACGCGGGGTTGACAGCGGTGATCAACCCTTCAAATGTGCACCGAATCATGATGTCGGAAGACAGTAACCACAGCCTGTTTCGATCCTCGGTGCGCCGAGTCACCTCAGCTTCGAGCCGAGCATTCAGCTCCTTCAGCTGTACAACCGCCTGCGCGCGATCTCCTTCGGCTTTATCCCTTTCACGATCGGCCAGGATCTGCTGAGTCATTTCGGTAGCAAGGAGCAGGACGCCGGCAAAACCACCGCTCTCGCCCTGTATGGGGGAAAAGCTGTAGGTCCAGACGGTCTCCTCATCATGGCCATGCCGGTTCATGGTCATGGACAACTTCTCGATGGCAAACCCTTTACCAGTCCTCAGCACTTCGGCAACTTGAGGACCGAGGACGGGGCCAATGTCCGTCAGGACGTCAGGCATAGGCTGTCCGAAAGCCGAAGGATGCCGATCCCCCAACGCGAGACCATAGGCATCGTTGTACAGAAGCCACTGCCGTTCTCCCCAATATAATGCAGCGATGCCTTTGGCGTTCAACACCAGCGACAGTGCCGTGCGCATAGAGGCTGGCCAGCTGTTGTAAGCGCCCAGAGGAGTTAGAGACCAATCGGTTCCTCGCACCAGGTCACCCATTTGGCCCCCACCGATCATGGGTAGAGCGTCCGAAGTCAGCTTTCCCCTTGAGGAAGAAACGAATTCATCAGCAGGGGGTATGAACATACCGGCTTAATCCAAAGAGGTAGGGTGGCATTACGAGCATAGGCTACGCAGCGGTGCGTCCGCGTAGTACAGGCGCCGAGAAGGTATAGGGTAAACGAATATCTGCTAGTCAGACCCATTCTAGACGCCAGGGTTCGGGTAAAACCTATTTGCCTGGATTTACGGCCCAAGCGCATCCCTTTAAAATCCCTCGTATTCGTCAGGCTTCACTGCTAACTCCCAGGACGGATCTGGACGGCCATGACAAAGGCTCTCAATCAAAACGAAGGCCCCCCGTCATAGAGGTCATTAATGTCCGCTGATCATTACAATGCTGCGCCCGTCCCCCCCCGAGCAAGGAGCGGCCAACGCCGAAGAGTTGGCTTACCGACTCCGTCAACAGCAGCTGACGGCAGATTTTGGACTGCTCGCCTTGAAAACCCACGAGGCAGGGCTGTTGCTTCAGGAGGCTACCCGTTTGTGCAGAAGGCATGTCCACCCTGCTCTGCAAGGTCATGGCCTTTCAGCCGCAAGAGGGCGACTTTTTAATGATCGCCGGTGTGGGCTGGAAACCTGGATACGTAGGGCATGCACGCGCAGGAGCCGATCTAGAAAGCCCGGCGGGTTTCGCTTTTCAGACGAGACGAGCGGTCATTTCCAACCACCTGCAGGCAGAAGCGCGTTTCCGCACACCACGAATCCTGGCTGACCATAACGTGAAGCGGGCGATCAATGTGGTTTTACTAGTCGCGGATGAGCCCTATGGCGTACTCGAAGTGGACAGTCCGCTCGATGGCCGATTCACCGAAGCCGATCTGGCATTTATGCAGGCCTTTGCCAATCTCCTAGGCGTTGCGTTGCAACGTCAGAGCTATGAAGACGCACTGCGGGCTAACGAAGAGCAATTACGACAAGCCCTTGAATACCAGCATGTGTTGACGCAGGAGGTCAGTCATAGGGTCAAGAACAGCTTGGCAATTGTGGCGGGTTTGCTGCGCGTGCAGAGCAACAGCTCACCGTCCGCAGACCTTCGACAGGCACTCGACGATGCAGAAACGCGGGTATTGACCAATGCGCAACTGCATGACCGTTTGTGGCAAACGGGCGAAGTGCGAAGCCTGAACCTGGAGGATTTTCTGAGGGAACTTTGCGAGAAATTCAGCAGCTCCGCGTCGACCAAAATCCTGACATACGAAGCTCCTCCTGTAATGATTCCCACAGATGACGCGATTCCTCTAGGCCTGCTGGTGAACGAACTGGTCACCAATGCAGTGAAATACGCCTCTCCACAGAAACCAGGCGATGTAAGCATCAGCATCAAGCCCAACGGCGATCGTCTACGATTGGAAGTTCGTGATCGTGGCCCGGGGTTACCTGAGGGTTGGCAGCAGACGAAACCCGCTAGCTTGGGCATGAAACTCATCTCTCGCTTGAGCAGGCAGCTGGGAGGTGAACCTCAGTGGGAAAATGCTCTTTCTGGCTCACGCTTTACCCTGGAATTCTCTGCTTGATTATTCCGAGGTTCTGCCGGGTTGCCTCAGACTTTCTATGCCGAACCATCAAACAATGGTTCACGATTTTCAAAAAATCGCGCGATGGTGTTAGCAGTAATTCTTCAGCAAAGAAATCATGTAATTATCGAGCGCAGCCTGCTCGCATATGCCCTAGAGCACGAGGCGGATATCGCCAAGATCCAGGCTTGGCTGGGCCATGCCAACATCAGCACGACGAGGATATACGATCGGGGAGAAAATAGACCTGAGGACTCACCCACCTATAAAGTAAAGTATTAATAGAAGGGCTTCATTGACCAAGGCCCTCGCATTCGAGAAATCCTATTTCCAATAAAATTGACCGATAACCTCAATGGCAAGTCCAGTCAGTTACCCGAAACTATATGAAGCTGACAATGGGAGCCAGCGATTGTACGGGGGGCAATGAGTTACAAGAAAATGTATCCGGTTGAGGACGTCCAAGATAATAGCCTTGAGCATGGTCATAGCCTATATTACGCAGTAATTCGAGATCCTGAGCGGTCTCAACGCCTTCCGCCAACACCTTGAGACCAAAGGCATGCCCTAGTTTCAAAAGGGCCAGCAATACCTGCTCGCGTTGGGATTTGTCTTCAATTCTCAGTACCTGACGGTCAACCTTCAAAGAATGGAATGGAAGTTTCAGGAGATAAGCTAGATTGGCATGACCTTGACCGAAGTCATCCAGAGCCAGTCGTACGCCCAGGTTGCTGAGACCTGAAACTGTACTCAATAGTTGATCATTTATACGGAGAGGAACTCCTTCGGTTATTTCCAATATTAGGCGATGCCCCGCGAGACCATGCTTAAGTAATGCACCTGCCACTTTCATTGGAAAATCGGTGTTGGCAAGCTGTATAGGTGAAAGGTTTACTGATATGTTTACAGCGTCATGCCAGCGGCTGGCCTGTTCACAGGCTTTATCCAAAACCCAGTCACCTACATCATTAATCAGCTCACTACGTTCTGCCATTGCGATGAATAAATCAGGTGGCACATTTCCGAGCTTGGGATGCTGCCAGCGAATAAGGCTCTCATAGCCATTGAGCTGATAAGGTTCTAGTTGATACAGCGGTTGGAAGTGCAAGTCAAATTGGTCTGTTGCTAAGGCCTCTCGGATATCCTCCAATCTCAGAAGCGACTCATCGTTTTGTGGAAATATAAATCCTGTATCCTCTAGACGATTGCGGCCACCTCTTTTAGCTCGATACAGCGCTTTGTCAGCCTGATCCAAGAGTGAGGTACTATCGGTTAACTCACTACTCGCACTGTGCGCTAACCCGATGCTGACAGTGATAATCGAGATGCCGTCTGTGCGTCCTAGGTGGGCGACGTTTAGTTCACGTATGGTTTGCAATACGTGGTGAGCGATCCTGCGGGCTTCATCATGGGAGGTATCTGGCAAAACGGCAATGAACTCTTCACCGCCGAATCGTGCTACGGCACAAGGCGAAATGAAGCAACTGCCTAGAGCAGTGGCAACAGCTCTCAAGCACTCATCGCCGATGAGATGTCCATAATGGTCGTTAAAGCGTTTGAAATGGTCTATATCGATCAAAAGTACCGCACCCTCGGACTGTCCATCCAAATGATTTGTCGTAAGTGCGTCCAGTTGCGGTTGGATGTGCCTACGGTTAGCCAGACCGGTCAGCGCGTCGGTCTCTGAAAGACGCTGCAAGTCACTATTGGCATCGGTGAGAGTAGAGGCTCTGGTTTCTTCGCGCAGCCAATATAGGTAACTTCGCCTGGCCTCGGCGTTGGACCAGTAGTTGCCAAGCAATGAGAAAAAGGATGAGGAGCCTATAGCGGTTATTATCAGGCCGCCAGCGCTCAGGGAAATCGGGGCTATATGCACACCCCAAGCTGTGATGGTCAAGCAAAATATGTTATAGGCCAAGGCAACATTGAAAGGACTTTTCATGCACGTGTTAACATAAATAAGCATCAGCGGCCAACAAAACATGAACAGTGACTGCTCACCCGAAACAGGTTGCTCACCGTTAATTACTACGTTGTAAGCAATTATAAATCCGGTGTATGAAGGCAACATGGAGACGTACTCTCTCCAGCGCTCCGATAACCTTTTTAGAAGCAACACCCCCAGCAGAGTGCTTGGTACGCATGTTCCGACCATCTGCAAAATTGCTGATGCCAGCTCCTTCGGATTTATGATCACTATCCATAGTGAAAAACTACTGAATGTGAAACTTCCCAAGATCAAGCACAGGATCAGGTGGTGCCGGCGGGTAGTATGGATATCGCTCTGATAACGTAGTTCCAACTGCTCAGAGAAACGTGCAGCGCTGGTTTTTTTCTCGAGTTCTCGGTCAATCAGGCTAGCGTCTAACATAGAAATTCCACAGCATGCACTAGTAAGGCCTTGTTATGGCTATAAGCCACCATTCTACCTTGCTGCAGATGTCGAGCCACTGAAATCTGCCCAGTGGTGGTTTCCGAGGTCATTTTTTGTAAAAGCGGACCTGTTTGATGATCAGCTGCTGCAGGTGAGCGACACTCAGGAACGCTGCGGAATCCAGCGCCTGAAGGTTCACGGCAAGGGCGGCAAGGTGCGTTACCTGCCCTTGCACCGGTGATCTTGCCGATCCTATGCAACCTGTTACCTCAATGCCATGCATCTACACGTGCCAGGTGGCGGTTAAGTGACTACAGAGTATTTTGGCGGTTGTTTCTACAGATCAGCCCTGTTTTTTGGATGGCACTGGTGTAGCCTGAGTTTGGAAAGCTTTCAGGAACATATCTAATGTGGAAGACCGATTCTCCGGGTGCCACGCTAAGGCAAGTTCAATTGATGGCGACTCTTCGACGAGCGATCGTGCTACTACTCCTTGAGGGAATAATTGGACTGAATACTCTGGTAGTAGACAGATGCCACCGACTGAGTTGATCAGAGAGAGGGCCATCATAAGATTTTCTGAATGATAAACGTTGTGTAGCTCGACGCCGTGCAGGCTGGTGAACGCTTCAATGACATCATGAAGTACCGGGGAGAGCTCACGCGAAACTCTTATAAATGGTTCACCTAGTAGTTGATTGAGCTGAATGCTGCTCTCCGTCGCCAGAGGGTGACCCTTAGGCATTGCGACGATGAGTTTTTCACGCCTTAGTATCTGGATTTTGAGCCCAGCCGCCTGGGGTGAAGGACGGATAAACGCGGCATCGATCTGCCTTTCCTTAAGTTTTGCGATAAGGGCCGGAGAAGATAGGCTCTGCATACCTAGCTCGACATTTTCTATTTTTTCGTGAACAGCATTAAGTACATGGTTTAACAGTTCTACCTCGACTCCTAGCACGAACCCCAGTGTCAAGCGAGAAGCTTGGCTATTCGACACCTCCCGTGCGCGCTCTACAGCACGATCAGCCTGTGCCAAAGTCAAGCGAGCCTCGTCCAAGAAAACTCGGCCCGCAGCAGTCAGTTTGACGTGTCGGCTATTGCGCTCAAACAGCTCCGTATTAACGTAAGCCTCAAGGTCACGGATCTGTCGACTTAGGGAAGGTTGGACCGTGTGCAGGCGTTTGGCAGCGGCAGTGAAGCCCCCTGTCTCTGCAACAGCCACAAAATAGCGGAGATGACGCAGTTCCATGCCACACACCCATACCTGAAAAGTATCAGTCTAGAGAAACAAAGTACTGGTGAATAGCGTGGATGATTTTTAATATGGCTTTCGTCAAACGCCAAGCCAGCTTTAACCATGGAGCTATCCAATGGCCGATTTATTTGAGTCCACCAAGCCCGAGCAGCTCACTCGTTTTCTGGGGAAGCATTTCATCTATACCTACGAAAACGGTTGGCAGTATGAAATGTACCTGAAGAATGCTCGCACCATCGATTACCGTATCCACAGCGGCATGGTCGGTGGGCGATGGGTTCGTGATCAGCTAGCTCATATCGTTCGGCTCAGCGACGATGTGTGCAAAATTTCCTGGGATGAGCCTACTGGAACAACGGTAAGCGTCGCGATCAATTTCGCGGAGAAGCATTTGCACGGCATCATCTTTTTCCCGCGTTGGATAGGCTTGGATCCAGTTAAAACCGTCTGTTATCAGAACGCAAACCTTGATTTGATGCATCAATATCGCGATGCGGGACCCACCTATCCCAAACTGGTAATCGACGAATTCGCTCCAGTTACGTTTATCGAGGACCGCGGTCAGGATAATGAAAGCGTGATCGCCTGCGCGCCGTCAGATTTGCCAGATGGTTACGCTCAGCGGCGGAACTGAGAAGGAGTGAGTATGTTAATGGATCCTCAGCTGGAGAAGGTGTTGGCCGCTATGGCGAAGTCTGGTGGCCCTTCGCTTGATAATATGAGCCCTCAGCAGATGCGGCCCTTTTATGACGCGATTGGCGAAAAATTGGGGGGTAAGGGCCGCCCGATGGCGGAAGTGAATGATCTATCTGTTCCGGGTCCAGCCGGAGAAATACCTATTCGTGTATACAGGCCGTTAGGAGTGGATAGCGATCCTCAAAGCGGATTGATCTACCTTCATGGCGGCGGTTGGGTCATCGGCAGCCTTGACACCCATGACAAGGTTTGTCGCCGGCTTGCCGACACGTGTGGCTGTATTGTGGTAGCCGTAGATTATCGGCTTGCGCCGGAGCATCCTTTCCCGGCTGGCCCTCAAGACGCAATTGCTGCCAGTCGTTGGATACTTGATAACGCCGAAAAATTGGGACTTGACAGTAGTAGTATCGGTATTATCGGAGACAGCGCCGGGGGTGGCCTGTCTGCAGTGGCGTGCCTCGCCCATCGAGAAGTACCAGGCCCCCAATTACGTTGCCAAGTGCTCATCTATCCTGGCGTCGACAATAGTTTGGAAGGCGAGCAACGCTTATCTCGAATCGAACAAGCTGAAACTCCACCTCTGGGGGGACGGGCAATGAGGACAATGGTCTCCAGCTACCTACCTGACCCAAGCGCTTGCCTTGATTGGCGAGCTTCCCCGCTTCTTGCCTCAGATCATTCCAATCTACCACCTGCGCTAATAATCACCGGAGGTTTTGACCCCCTACGAGACGAAGACTTTGCCTATGCAAATCGTTTGGCCACGTCCGGTGTGGAGGTGCTGCACCGCCATTACCCAGGGCAAGTGCACGGCTTCATCGAAATGGGGGGTGTCCTCGATGTGGTTGAAGACGCCATGCAGACTATCGCATTCTGGTTTTCACGATGCTTGGGTCCACATATGAATCCTCGAGTTTGATATCTCTAATTGAGTTAGGGATGCTCAGATCTACTTCCCGTGCGTCAGCGGCAAGTACATAGGGCATATATGTTCCTACTCGTCGTCTGACTCAATTCCTCGTCAGTTCTGTAGCGTAGTGGATTATCACTGTTCTGGATGAAATTTCTCAAGCTGAGCAACGCTCAAGCAGAATTCTCTGCCTTCGATTTTTGCAGCAAAGTTCCCAGGGGCCCATGTAGGAGCAGTGTGTCCAACCCCTCCACGTCATTCAATGCTTTGATGATGTGGAGGTACTCGTAGTGGAAACCAAATTGCTCCGATTAAATCTGGTCTTTACCACTGCTTGTGTGGGTAGCTCATGGCTCCTTTCCGAGCTCAGTCTCGCACGAGCTTCAGCAAGCCGCCGTCATACCAGGAAAGAGCTAACGACCCGTTTTTGGCTAGAAAAAATACCGGAGTTTCTTTATCGAAAGGACCCCAGCTTCCAGATTTGCATTCAACGCTATAGCGTACGGCTTTTTCGATGCCAAGCTTACGAAGTTGCGGCTCCGGTTCTGTTCCACTCATCGCCGGAAGCTTATGAAAAATCGGCGCCTTGCACACATCTTCCGTCAAGTCTGTTGACGCCTTCCATGCAAGCTGGTCGTGATTGAAACTGAGATGTCGCCCCATAAAGCTGGGATCATCATCTGCCAGTGCCTGCACGCCAGAGCCTGATATCGCTACGCCTGTAACATGCCAACTGCCGTAAAGTGCGCTTTCCCCAGACTGATCGTGCTTTGGAGCATCCATATTCGCTGCGCATCCTGTCAGCGACAACATAATCAGAAAGGATGAACTGAAAGAAAGTCGGGATTTCATGAACGGGTTCCTTGGTTTTGGCGGATGCGGATATCGAATCCTTTTGCTGGGCTACTCCGACATAGACGTCAGAGCTTGGGGTGCCTTTGAGCGGATTCTACGTGACGATTTTCCTAAATTCCGGCATGAGCGGCTGCTTGGTTAGGACAGACCCAGACCAACCCAGTAACCAAACTTCGGGCACTGGTGGACTGAGATCTGGAGATGGCCGCCGAGCTGGAGCGCGCCGGTAAATTCGAGCGGGCCCGCATTCATTTAATGCGCGCCAAGCTGCTAGAGCCCGCCGCAGTCTCGGCTGCTTGATAAACGGCCACCACGCATGCAGCATCCAGGCCGTTTCTACCACGCGACGGTAAAACATTGACCTCTGGAAGTCGGAGATTATGGTCCACCTGACGTCTCTGGACTTCCCCGCTCACTACGACGGATCGAGCACTTGTCGCTTATTACCAGTATAAGAAATACGTTATCGTTAGTCTCCCTCGCAGAGGCGGCTTGTAGCTATGTTTGATCCGATCCGGTATTTCCTTCAACGTAGAGCGGCTGATCGCTTGACAAAACGTCTGTCGACAATCTCGGTGCGCACTCACCACAGCGCCGCGTCGCAACGCGGTGAGTTTCCCTTTCCAGGGACTCAGACCTACCTGGTGGCCGAGCGAGACAATCAACGACTTGGCCATGTCGATTACTCAGTCAATGCGTTGCGCGATCGGATGTATATCAACAAGGTCGAGGTCGTGCATCAGCGCCAAGGTGTAGGCTTGGGGCTGCTCTGGCACCTTTGGCAGATCCATCGACTCCCGATCGTGCCGCTGACCGAATACGAGCTGTCCTACGGCTTTTGGGATAAGGCGCGTTCGCGGTTCGGCGCTGCGGGTGCGCAACTGCTCGATCAGCTCGCCAGCCTTCAAGATCTGAATGAAGAGGCGTTGCGCTGGCAGCATCTAGTGCGGGAATCAGAGGTTGAAACCTCAATCCGCAAGTATTGGGAATGGGTGGCCAGCGAGTACGCAGCAGGTCGACCTGCAGGGCCGGGTATTCCATGAGGGACCTTACGCACACTGCCGGCGCCGGTGGCTCCGATGCGCTCGTCGTCTCCATACCTTGCAACCCCCCACTAAATCCCCTGACGCTCAGACAACAGCCGCTCATAAGTCAGACGGCTGAAGACGCCTCAAAGGGCCAGAAACAGGTGCAGCAGGCCGTGACGGCCATCAACACTGTAACCGTTGAAATTACAGACTCCACCCAGCGCGTGGAGGCCTTCGCTGGACAGATTCATGACATCACCAAGGCTCTGGAGGTCATTCGTGGCATTGCCGAGCAGACCAACCTGCTAGCCCTGAACGCTGCGATCGCGGCCGCTAGGACAGGTGAGCAAGGCCGAGATTTTGCAGTTGTGGCCGATGAAGTTCGCGCGTTGGCTCATCGTACCCAATCTTCAACAGGTGAAATTGAAGCCATGATCGATCGGATTCGTAACGGAGTCGACGAAGCGGTGCATGCCATGTAGGACTATCGTGCAAAGCACCCAGGCGTTAGCGACGGAAGCAGGGCTAGCTCTTGAACGGATCAGCGAAGGCGTTAACCAGATCAACGAGCGCAACTTGGTGATTGTCAGCGCTGCTGAGGAACAGGCTCAGGTAGCCTGTGAAGTAGACCGCAACCTAGTGAACATCCAAGATCTGTCATGCGCGACGTAAGTTCTTTGAACTGCACTCTACGAATAAAAGCACGCTTGCGGAGCAAGCCCTGCGTTATATCCAGTTGCTGTACGAAATCGAAAGCGAAGTTCGCGATCTGGAGCCGGATTTACGGCGCCGAATACGGCAAGAAAAAGCTGTACCGGTGATGAACATGCTGCACGCTTGGATGATCGCCCAGAGTGACCTGGTGCCCGAAGGCTCGGCCATCAGCAGAGCGCTCGATTACAGCCTCAAACGCTGGGCAGCGCTGTCGCGCTACCTCGATGACGGGGCTGTACCCATAGACAACAACTGGGCAGAGAACCAGATCCGACCATGGGCTCTTGGACGCAAGAACTGGCTCTTTGCGGGGTCGTTACGCAGCGGCAAACGGGCGGCAGCGATCATGAGTTTGATCCAGTCTGCGCGCCTGAATGGTCATGATCCGTATGCATATCTGAAGGATGTTCTCACACGCCTGCCGACGCAGCGGGCGAGTGAAATCGATCAGTTGCTGCCGCATAAGTGGCAACCGATTTAATCACGCAAGGCGTGATGGCCAGACGCATACGTTTGCGACGGAGTTAAGACTCAGGCACCTCGTACAAAGAAATTACGCAACTTGCATCGGTTCGCGAAAGATTGAGCACTTCATCACTTTGGTGCTGAAGGACCCGGTTTAGGAGGGGGGCACAACCCCACAGTAGATGAACCTATACGAAAATTGATGGGCGAGACATGATAAAAGCCTGTGCCAGCGGTGTACTTAAATAAGTACTTAAAGCCGTTGCTGGAGATAGATTCAGTAAAACTCAGAAAACGAAAAAAGCGGCACAAGGCCGCTTTTTCCGTGGCTTCCAGGCGTTCAGTAGGCCTTAGTGGAAGCAAATATGGCGCAGCGGACGAGATCATAATTTGTTCTCCAGCTGTCTGAAAAGCTTAGATTTCAAAGCGTAGTCTTTTGCTGATGTACTTAACTATGTACTCATTTCTTGCCGCTGTGAAGCGGCCTAGTACGTCAGTGCGAAAAGCCCAGGAAGGCCAACGTCTCCGGTTTGCGTAGCCCCCGCTTCCTACGATTTCCCGCAGCGAAACGACCAAACTCGATCAGCCGAATCTTCGAGGCATTGAGGTATAGACCGAGCTTGGCCAAGCGCTCCTGCAGTCGCACCGGAAACTGCTAAGCCTGCCATTGCGTCCTGAAACCCACCAGCCTGTCATCCGCGTAGCCCTCCTCACCTGGCAGTCCACGCAGCAGGCGTGGTCAATAGAATAAGTCAGGGTTGATTGATAGTTGTTTCTACCCAAAGCACATCCAAGGGCTAAAAGCGCCCCATTGAATATTTGCACCAAGAGCGCATTCCTCAATCCCTTGGTGTTGATCCTATGGCTTCAAGGATTGGTTTCAGGCTTGGTGAATGCGGTCTGTTTCAAGCTCGACGCAAAAGCGTATGGGGAGCACAACCGAATGCCTTGCGAAACGCATGGCTGAAATGGGAAAAATCAGAGAAACCGAAATCTAGTGCCGCCTGGGAAATACTACGCACCTGACCTCGCTCCAGGGCATCCCGACTGGCAAGCAGCCTTTCCTTCCAGATCTCCGCGACCGGAGATTTCTGATACCTGGCGAAAGCGCGCGTGACGGTCCGAGTAGAGACATGATGGGCTTGAGCAATGCGCTCAAGCGATAGGTCCGGCTCGGTCAGATACTGATGGATATAATTCATGATCCGCCCATACAGATCCAGCTCTTCGTGCGTGTTCTTCAAGTCCTGGAGTTCCAGGCTAATCACTAGCAGCTCGAGCAGCATGTTGGAGTAACGGCTGGATATTCCCGTATCTTGGAGGCTAGAAGTGGGACTCGCTGCTTGACGTAACATCTCCCGTAACGGGGTAACCCCTGGGCGACGATCATCGAGGACCACCGCGGTGCACTCTGCTATATTGGGCAATTGCTGGCTAAGCAACTGCCGGGGAATGCGCACCAGGTGGTTTTCGGCCCCCCCCAGACTGAAACGGAATGCCTGAGATGCGTCATAAAGAAACAAACTGTCCCCCACCAGCTTTGCCTTACGCTCTCCCTGTTCCAGTTCACCATAACCACGCCGAGTGAAACCCAGCCACAGATCATCGTTGGGATCATTGCGCAGGTGCTGGGCGGACCTCTCCCAATAGTGCAGGGGGGCGGACAACGTGCAGATGTCCAACGCCCCCATGCTGTGAACCTCCAGTGCACCATCAAAATCACTTTGCGCCAACGATTTGCTGTCTGCCTCCAGACAGTGATGACAGACCACTTCTTTCCAGTACTCAAAACGACGTGGCGCGGTGACCGCTAGGGTCGAGTACTGACTGGTCTGGCTCATCGCTTTCACCTCGCTGCGGTTAAACAAAACGGCGGTAGTACCGGTTGCCAGCAAGCTCAGCAATAAGCAGGCCATCCTTCTCCTCACTTGCGAATGTGGGTGTACAGACCACTGGCCAACACCTTACACGCCCGAGCTAGAGGGCTGTTTAGGGAGATCCTCCTAATACGCCAAAGCGATCCCGGTGCCATATCTTGAGACAAACAGGCTCCTCGTCGCAGCATCCCGCACCATAACTGCACATCAGAGTTCCCAGCCCTTTTTGTGGCTGTCCTTCCTAACCAAACGGTTGTCCATTCGAGCCAAGCGCATCTCATCGCCCCTAGATAACTTTTACTCCACACCGTGTTCCTCCAAACGCAAATGATGAGGTGGCCCATGCATCCACAAGAACAGCAACGACTGTCCGACTCATTCTGGTATTTGCAGCGGTGGGACATAGCACCTGAAGAGTTTGCCACTTACCTACTGGAGCTCGGGGCGCTGGTGCTGCAACGCCAAAAGATTTGTTCCAGCAAAAAACGACAACACCCACTGGGATGTTGAACCACTAACCGTCCGCCTGAGACGGCAATAACGGAGCCCCCATGGAATCTGCAATCGATAAACACCTCAAATGTCCCCGGACACTGTCCCGCCGGGTTCACGACGACTACCAGCCCCCCTTCCCGATGTTTGTCGGCCGCGCTGACGAAAGCGTTCAGCAAGTCGTGATGGCCTACCTCGGCGTGCAATTTCGCGAAGAACAGCGCACCGCCGCTCTAGAGACCATGCGCCACATTGTGTCCAGCTTCGCCCTCGCCAATGGCCCGGGGAACCACGACATGACCTACCACCTCGACAATCAGGGCTACGGAAATTTCATCGTCGTTGGCTACTGGCGTGATCCAGTTGCCTATTGCCAGTGGCTACGCTCGCCGCCGGTGGCCGACTGGTGGAGTGATGACGCGCGCCTGAACGAGGGACTGGGGTATTTCCGCGAGGTCATCGCACCGCGCGCCGAGCAGTTCGAGACGCTGTATGCCTTCAAGGAAGATTTGCCTGGCATCGGCGCCGTCATGGACGGCATCAGCGGCGAAATCGAGGAGCACGGCTACTGGGGCTCTGCACGCGACCGCTTTGCGGTCTCACAGACCGACTGGATGCAGCCGACCAGCGAATTACAAGTGCTTTCCGGCGACCCCGCCAAGGGCGGCAGGGTCGTGGTGCGTGGTCACGACAATCTGACGCTGATCCGCTCCGGACAAGACTGGGTCGAAGCTGGCGAGGAAGAACGCGCGCTGTATTTCAACGAGATGCTGCCGCCACTGCAGGACGGCATGGACTTCCTGCGCGACGAGGGGCAAGCACTGGGTTGCTACAGCAACCGCTTCGTCCGCAACATCGACCTAGACGGCAATTTGCTCGACATCGCCTATGACATCGGTCACTGGCGTTCACTCGACAAACTGGAGCGGTGGGCCGAATCCCACCCCACTCACCTACGTATTTTCACCACGTTCTTCCGCGTGATCGGAGGCCTTTCGAAGCTGCGATTGTACCACGAGGTATCGGTATCGGATGGCAGCCAGCAGTTGTTCGAGTACCTCAACTGCCATCCGCAGACTGGAATGCTGCGCGACGCGGTGCCTTAGTAACTGACACCCGACACGACCAGGAATACCGGGTCGGCCTTGATGCAGATTCCGCCCTGACACCGAGCTCTTCCCGAACAGTTTTGGTCCCTCTCCTCCAGCGCATGGGGTTGGGGACCCTTTTTGCCAGGAATTCGATCATGAAGCTGAACCACTCATTACTCGTACTGGGCATGTTGCCCTTTTTCAAAACCCAGGCCATCGAAGTGGCTCCGGGCGATTTCGAGCCGTTGCCGGCCGGCGCCAATGCCCTGCTGCTCTACTATCAACATGCCGATCGCTCGGACCAATACCAGAATGGCCACAAGGTTTCCGACAATGCCAAGCTCAGTTCGGACATAGGCATCCTGCGTTACGTCCGCGCTATTGGTCTTTCGGAGAACCTCTCCTGGGAACCCCAGTTTCTGGTGCCCTTCGGTCAGATGAACGCCTCGGGCGATATTGGCGCCCTTGGAGACACTCGCGGCATTGGCGACCCGATCATCTCTGCACCGCTAAAGTGGACATTACCCACCGCCAACAAAGATGTTTTTGCACTGGCCCCTTACTTGTATATTCCAGTGGGCAGCTACGACAAAAACGACGCCCTGAATCTCGGAGAGAACCGCTGGCGTGCCACGTTACAGGCTGCCTACATCCACCATTTCTCCCAGAAATGGGCGCTGGACACCGTGGCTGAGGCGTCTTGGGTATCAGCCAATAATGACTACGGATCGACCAGCGTAAAACTCGAAGAAGACACTCGCTACGAGTACCAGTCTGCGGTGCGCTACGCCTGGACACCGAGCACCACCTTCGCAGTCGGCGCTGGATACATCAGCGGTTCCGCGACCACCGTGGACGGCATTGATCAGCACAACGGCGTTTCCACTTCTTATGCTCGTTTCACCGTGACGCACTTTATTGGGCCAACACTGCAAATCCAAGCCCAGATCGGCAAGGACATAGAGGTCGAGCAAGGGTTCAAGGAAGATGCGCGCCTCAACCTGCGGCTCCTGAAAGTGTTCTGAGCGTAATAGGCATAACGGGCGTCCTGTTCAGCCAAGCGGGAGAGCGCAGGCGGATCTACCTTGGATCCGTCAGCAAGAGGATCTACTTGTATCCCGACGCGCCGAACACAGTATTGAACTAAAACATCCGATATCGGGCTGTCCTGCTCAACCAAGCACCTGTCCTGCCCAACCAAGCAGCAGTCAAGGCTCCAGCTTACTTTAGTTGCTCGACCCCAATTACCGCGTTGCCGTCGCCGAACCATTAATTTGCGCGGCAACCACCAAAAAAATCTTACAACCCATTTCCAAAGCGCCTTGTATAGGGGCTGTTTGGACTAATGACAGGATCCCACTATGGCAATTGTTCGCCCCACCCTTGATCAACTTCTGGACATCGCCGGTCGGCTGAATATAGAGTTGACTCCAGAACAAGCCGGTGAATATCTGGCACTCATGCAGTCAAGTTTTGAGGCGTACGACCTGGTCGACGAGTTACCCGATTTTACCCCTCCAGTGCGCTACGAGCGCGGTCCTGTTCATCGCCCTTCAAGCACGGAAAACCCGCTAAACGCCTGGTACTACAAGACCGAGGTGATGGGGGCCAGTTCAGGCAAGTTGGTCGGCAAGACCGTCGCGCTCAAAGACAATATCTCTCTAGCCGGTGTCCCCATGATGAACGGCGCCGCGCCACTGGAGGGTTTCGTACCCTCGTTTGACGCCACCGTGGTGACGCGCTTGCTGGACGCCGGAGCAACTATCCTTGGTAAAGCCACCTGTGAACACTACTGCCTCTCCGGTGGTAGCCATACCTCAGACCCAGCTCCCGTGCACCACCCTTTGCGCCATGGTTTCGCAACGGGCGGTTCGTCCTCCGGCAGCGCGGCGCTGGTGGCCACAGGCGAGGTTGATCTGGCCATTGGCGGTGACCAGGGTGGCTCTGCCCGTATTCCTGCAGCGTGGTGCGGCATTTATGGCATGAAGCCCACCTGGGGTTTAGTGCCTTACACCGGTGTCATGGCGATTGAAGCCACTTTCGATCACGTCGGCCCCATGACAAGCAACGTACGCGATAACGCACTCATGCTCGAAGTCATGGCCGGAGCGGATGGACTCGATCCACGCCAGGCTGCGCCTAAAGTCGACGGCTATAGTGACTATCTGGAGCGAGGCGTAAGCGGACTCAAGATCGGGATCCTGCTGGAAGGCTTTCAACTCGCCAACCAGGACCCACGCGTCGCAGAGAAAGTACGCGGCGCCATCGCAAAATTCAAGGCATTGGGCGCCGTCGTGGAGGAAGTATCCGTTCCCGAACACAACCTGGCGGGATCGCTGTGGAGCCCTATCGGTTGCGAAGGCCTGACAATGCAGATGATGCACGGCAATGGCGCAGGCTTTAACTGGAAGGGGCTGTACGACGTTAGGCTACTGGACAAACAGGCCGGCTGGCGCAATCAGGCGAATGCATTGTCCCCGTCGCTCAAGCTCTGCATGTTCGTCGGCCAGTTTGGTCTGGAGCGTTACAACGGCCGTTACTACGCCAAGGCGCAGAACATCGCACGCGTTGCCCGAGCCGGTTATGACAAGGCGCTGGACACCTACGACCTGCTGGTCATGCCGACGGTACCGATCATCGCCCAGCCGCTGCCTGAACCGGGTTGCTCGATCACCGAGAACGTCTCCCGGGCGCTGGAGATGCTCGGCAACACTGCCGCTCAAGACATTACGGGTCACCCGGCCATGTCGATCCCTTGTGGCCTGGTGAACGGGCTGCCAGTGGGTCTGATGTTGGTCGGCAAGCATTATGCCGAAGGCACCCTCTATCAAGCGGCAGCCGCATTCGAGGCTTCTGTCGATTGGCAGACGCTGTAAGCCTGCTCCACCGCAGACTCACAAAACGTCGCGCGTCGAAAGTTTGCTGTTTATCCGTATAGGCAGATGAGGAAACAACCGATGAGTACACCTTTATCCCAAGTATCCATTTCGACGCGTGGCGAACGGATCTTCACCAGTGAGTAATGCTGGTGGCGATTTCATCAACTTCTCAGGGGGCAAAGACATGAGCCACACACACGAACATCATCACGATCACACTGAGCCTCCGGAGGCCATCGAGCTGCGCGTCAAGGCGCTCGAATCCCTGCTGACGGAAAAGGGGTTGGTCGACTCCATGGCCATGGACGCGCTGGTGGACACCTACCAACACAAGGTCGGCCCGCGCAACGGCGCCCAAGTGATAGCGAAGGCCTGGTTCGATCCCGTGTACAAACATCGGCTGCTGGAAGGTGGCACCGCAGCCATCGCCGAGTTGGGCTTTTCCGGTGTTCAGGGCGAAGACATGGTGGTAGTGGAAAACAGCCAGGCCGTGCACAACGTGACGGTGTGCACATTGTGCTCCTGCTACCCCTGGCCGACCCTGGGTCTGCCACCAGCCTGGTACAAGTCTGCGCCTTATCGCTCACGAATAGTCATCGACCCGCGCAGCGTGCTGGCCGAGTTCGGTCTGACGATTCCCGATGACAAGGAAGTTCGCGTCTGGGACAGCAGCGCTGAGCTGCGCTATCTGGTACTACCGGAACGTCCGGCGGGCACTGACGGCTGGAGCGAGGAGCAACTGATCGAACTCGTGACTCGCGACTCCATGATCGGTACCGGCCTGCCTAAGAAGCCGGATGACGTGGTCTGAATCTGAGAAGGAGAAACCCTATGAACGGTATACACGACCTGGGCGGTATGCATGGCTTCGGCCCAGTGCTCACGGAAGAGCACGAACCCATCTTCCATCATGACTGGGAGCGTAGAGTTTTTCCGCTCTTCGCCTCACTCTTCGTCGGCGGGTACTTCAACGTCGACGAATTCCGCCACGCCATCGAACGCATGGAACCGGCCGAATACCTGCAGGCGAGCTACTACGAGCACTGGCTGCACGCCTTTGAGACCCTGCTGACGGAAAAAGGCGTCATTAGCGCCGCCGAACTGCAGGGCACGGCCAAACCGAGCCCACCGACACAGCCTGTCACGGTGTTAACACCGGACATCGTCGAGGCCGTAGTGCTCGGCGGCGCCTCCTCGCGGGCAAAAGAAGATATCCCCGGTCAGTTCCGAGTCGGTGACCGGGTGCGGACGAAGAACCTAAATCCTACCAACCACACCCGACTGCCACGCTACGCGCGCGGTAAGGTTGGCACAATCGTGATTGCACATGGAGCGTTCGCCACCCCGGACACGATGGCCCACGGGTTGGGCGAGCAGCCGCAGCAGGTCTATGCAGTGAGCTTCAGCGCTGAAGAACTGTGGGGAGTCGCGCGGCCGGACAGTGTGTGCATTGACCTCTGGGACACCTACCTGGAGGCCGTATGAACACGAGCATGCACCACGACTACAAAACCGTCGGTCTCCCTCTCGACGATAAAGGCCCGGCATTCGACAAGCCTTGGCAGGCCCAGGCTTTTTCCCTGCTGGTGCACTTGCACCAAGCCGGCCTGTTCCCCTGGAAGGACTGGGTGCAGGTGTTCAGCGAAGAGATCAAGGCTGCACCGGCGCAACCCGGAGAAAGCGTCAATGACGCCTACTACCGGCAATGGATCACGGCGATGGAAAGAATGGTCACCACACTCGGCCTGGCCGGTATGGAAGACATCGCACAGCGGGTCGAGGAATGGCGGCAGGCTTACCTAAATACCCCCCATGGACAACCGGTGGCACTGGTCAATGCAAGCTGCCCGCCGGCCCACGGGCACACCCACGAGCATCTGCCGCATCGCGAGCCCGTAGCGATCAGTCGAGCCGCCTGCTGAGGTCGAAGCAATTTCTTTGTTGTCTCTATTTTTCCCCTAACAAGCCGCCGAGGCGGCCAAGGAGTCATCGTCATGCATATCGAACCTGGTCTGGTGGAAGCCGGAAAACTCTGGCTGAGCTATGTTACCGCCGCAAGCGTCGGCACCTACACCATCAAACTCGCCGCGGACGCCATTGGCGAACGAGGTGCCGTCTCGCTGGTAGCTCGCACCACCGCCGCCACGTCGCTGGTGTTTGGCTTCTTTCAGCTACTACCGCACCAACCGGTCGGCGTTTCCGAGGTGCATCTCATAATCGGCTCGACGCTGTTCCTGTTGTTCGGCGGCGCGCCCGCGGCGGCAGGTCTCGCTCTGGGCCTGCTGATCCAGGGTTTGTTCTTCGCTCAATTCGACCTTCCGCAGTACGGCATGAACGTCACCACCCTTTTGGTACCGCTGTTGGCAGTTGCTGCCCTAGCGCGGCGTATCATTGCGCCAGATACGCCCTATGTGGACCTGAGCTATCGCCAGGCACTAGGCCTGTCCACTGTTTTCCAGTCAGGCATCGTCGCTTGGGTTGCCTTCTGGGCCTTCTACGGGAAGGGCTTCACGGCAGAGAACGCACTTTCAGTCCTTACCTTCGGCAGCGCCTACATGACCGTTGTCATCCTCGAACCGCTGCTGGATCTGGCCGTGCTCGCTGGCGCGAAAGCAGCACGCCGCCTGCGTGGCAGCGCGCTGGTCGAACGCCGTCTGTACCAGGTCGCCTGAGACGGCACGAGCCGGTCTAGGTTCAGGTGTCCCCGGGGCAAGCGAAGGTCGTAATGCCTCGGGCGACACATTGCAAGAATCGACCGAAACCTCGCAAGCAGAACTGGAGGTAGTTGATGATGGTCATCAGAAATGGCACCCGTACCGGCGGTGGTGTGTTTGGCGGACGCTTACCTTTCGGCGCTTAGCGCCGACGGCTATTAGCTGAGTAATTGCTCGCAACAAGTCCTGCGAATCATCACTAGGGCCTAGGAGCCCCAGCGTCGCTTTTACCGTGCAGGGTGGCCAAAATAAAGACATCTTCAGGCCGACAGCGCCTTCATTAAACCGCTGATACCGAGAATTTTCATGACCCGCTTCAGGTTGTAGGCGAGGACGTTCAAGCTCATCTCGGCACTTACTCCGTTCAGCTTTCGTGTCAGGAAATGCGTGGCGACCATCCATTGTTTGAGTGTCCCGAAGGGATGCTCAACCTTTCGTTTTCGGATCCGCATCATTTCCGGCGCGTTGCTCAGCCTATTCTGCATTTCCTCCAGTACGGCTTCATGCTCCCAGCGCCGAACCCGCCGTTCCGTGCTCGGTGTGCACTGCGGTTTCATTACGCAGCCCCGGCTTTTCGAACTCCAGTAACGGTGCAACGTCAGGCCTTTTTCAACGTTGGTATAGCGCCAGATCAGTGTTTCTCCAGCCGGGCAAATGTATTCGTTTTTTGCCGCGTCATAGATGAAGGCATCGTTATTAAAGCGCCCGTCTGCCTTGGCTCCAGAGGTCATCGGCTTGGGCACCTAGGCAGTGATTCCTGCATCGTGACAAGCCAAGATTTCTTCGCTTTTGAAGTAACCTCGGTCAGCCACTACCGACAGCGTCTCTGACGCCATCGCCTCGCGGGCCTGCTTGGCCATCGAGCTGAGTTGATCGCGGTCGTAACCGACGTTGGTCACCTCATGCGCAACGATCAAATGGTGCTGGGTATCGACCGCTGTCTGCACGTTGTAACCGACGATGCCCGTGCCGCGAGTCATCATGGAGCGGGCGTCTGGATCGGTCAGTGAAACCTGTTTATCCGACGATTCGTTGAGCTGAGTTTCAATGACCCGTAACTCTTTCATCTGAGCTTTGAGCTTGTCGATTTTCTCTTGCAGACGAGCAGCCTTGGGCTGAGCAATCGAGGGTTCTTGCCGATCGGCTTCGTCGAGCGCAGTCAGGTACCGATTGATACTCGATTCAATTTCTTCCATCCGCCGCTTCAGCTTGGCGCTGGTGAAATTGCGGTCGCGGTTGTTGACGGCCTTGAATTTACTGCCGTCAATGGCAACCAGATTTTCTCCGAACAGTCCCAACTGCTGGCACAGCACCACGAATTGGCGGCAGACGCCTCGGATGGCCTTGCTGTTGTCTTTTCGGAAGTTGGCGATGGTCTTGAAATCGGGCATCAAACGCCCTGTCAGCCACATCAACTCGACGTTGCGTTGGGCTTCTCGTTCAAGACGCCGGCTCGATTGAATGCGGTTGAGATAGCCGTATATGTAGATATTCGGCAAGATTGCGGGGTGGTAAGCAGGTCGGCCGGTATCGGCTGGAATGACGCCTTCAAAACGTAGATTGACCAGGTCGAGTTCGTCGACGAAAACGTCCACTACTCCCACCGGATTTGTGTCACTGACGTAGTCGTCAAGGATTTCGGGAAGCAAATTGCTTTGTCCGCGATGCTCACCCTGAATGAAACGTTTCATGGGCAATCCTGCGTTAACACTTTGGGCAATCATAGCAACGTTAGCCGGGTCTTCACGTACTCTGACGTAAGCACGATATGCTACTGAATTTGAAGTTGAAGGGCTTACCCATGGATGTAATTTCAGCGCACCGATTTTGTAAAAATCACCGAGCCCAAATTGAAGCAAGTGATCGTTGTGGCTGTTTTTACTGCTTAAGTGTGTTTTCGTCCGCAGAAATCACAGAGTGGGTCGATCTGGATACCACCGTTTTGTGTCCGAAGTGTGGGATTGACTCGGTCATCGGCTCAGCATCCAGCGCGCCGGTTAACCCAGAGTTTCTTTCGAAAATGAACGAGCACTGGTTTTAGACGATCCCATCATTCGATGGTTTTCGGTCTGTCGGGAATCTACACAGAACGTGGTTTGACCCAGCGCCTTACGATGCTGCTGATCGAATACGTTTTTACACACTCTGGACCGAAAGCTGTCGGTCGCCAACGACAGCAATCGGTCAAAACTGACAGTCGTGTCCGCAGTGTGACGAGCTAGCCCCAGTTGAGGCGGTGGGCACTCGATGCTTGGGGTCCACACGACATCTCCTATCGGGACCGACAAAGACAATAAGAGACTTGGCAAGCGCGTCTGCATTACAAACGGGAGACCTTGTTAAAGCACTGGCCTAAAGATTTATCTCCGCAGTAAACATAGGGTGATAACCGCTGATGGCTAATTCCCGCCTGGGATCTCCAGGCTCTGCACTTTGAATAATGTCATCCATCTTGCCGGCGAATAGGACAAACGACGACTCAGGGTAATGTCGCAGAAGGCGCTTCGCTTCATTACGGTACTCCTCAGGAATGAGCGGGCTCTTTGACAACTCTCGCAAAAACGCTTCTGTTTGGATCACACTTCGGGTGCGTTCACTCGGCATACTCATTTCAGCCACCCCTCTAATGCGTTTTGGTAGTCAACCGATAAATGGCCTAGGCCACTATTATGACTGAAAGGCTGACGAGGTCCTAGCCGGATAGCCGCCCGCATCCTCTGCGCGCAGCGCAATAACTCTGCAAACAAATTCTGAAGCTCAACCGGCAACTCAAAGGTCTTTTGGAGGCAGCTATGGGTCGGTTGCGGCCCTTCACCAAAGGCGGCAATCGGCCAAAAACGGATGTCGAACTTCTGGTGCCAATACTGACCGGAGCTTAGCGCTCCGTCTTCGCAAGACGGTATTTCGCCCTAAAGTCCTCTGCAGCCCTGGAAGCCAATTACTGAAGAGTCTTCACTTTTGCTCGATTCCTAACAGGAGCTGGCCGCGGGGGGTTGACCAATGAAGCGTCAACGGCACCGTTTTCGCCCTCCGTCGCAGGAGTGAGAGTTACACCCGACACTGCGACGGCAAGACCAGGCAAATTTTCTCCGGGCTTACCGGCTATCGGTACAGCCGCCCCTTCTGCTTCAAACTGCACCGTCAGCCCCCAGAAGCCGTCGTGAATATTCTGGTCGCGTAGTAACGCGACCAGAAGGTCGTGTACAGAAAACCTTCGCTCTCTACCTACCATGCTTACTCCTTATAGTACAGATGCCGTGAGGCGGCTCGACGCCTACTGCTTAACGAGGCTGGCGCATCAGCTGTCGTCGGGGAGGCACGCGGTGAGTTGAGCATCTTGAATGAATGGGCCGCTGAGTTCATGAATCGGCCATCGCCCATTAATGATTTTGGCTACGAGCAGAGACTTATCGATAACTCGTTCCGGGCCCTGCCGTAGCATCAAAGGCGACATCTCCAAAAATCTCGCCACATCGAGCTTGTCTTGAGCTGCCAAAGCATAAGGGTCGTAACCGAGTCAAAAGGCCGCCTCGACAACCGCGACCAGACTGCTGCAATAGATACCTTCGGTACTTGTCTGCATGACTGCTTCCCTGTGTTAATGCCCGAGCCCCCTCCCCTTGGCGGCTCAGCTGATTGAATCAGTCCCTCGATTCAAGACGGATCACAGGTGGTTTTCAAGGTAGGCGCAGACAATCGCTAACTGTCCCGACCGGTGACCAGATATCTCATCTTCATGTTCTATTGAGCGCTGTCAGAAGCAAGTTTTTGGGATAAGCGTCGCCGTTCTCAGGACGGGGGGCTGTACGGTGCGCGACACTATCGCTGGTAGATACAACAATACGCGTAACGCCTAGATTCCTATGCACTGCACGTTATGTCGATCGATTACGGCTAGGAGAGTACGGAGTACTCCAACCAGGATCTGCGGCCCTTGGGGCATGTTCGGTCAATGTCAAAGGGACGAAAATACCGATGCATGAAGGCCTCGGTGTTTGGCTCGCTTGGTGTGCTCTGCTTGTTCTCAAGATGGGAAATAGCAACGTCGACCATAGGCATTTTGAGTAGAAGGGGCCGACTTAGGCATACGCAGCTGTGCGCATGTCTATGCTATTTCCCTAAAAGTGCGCGTGTGCTGCCCTGCACGTACGCCCCGAAGTGTGCACTATAGTGTTCATGGCGGGAAGAGCACACAGCACCGGCGAGTCCTGACTGACTCGGTATTAGCGCGTCGGAGGCCGTCCAGATGACGGAGTTCTGTGCTGAGGGCTTCAAAGATCTCTATGTGCCACCGCCAGACTTCCACCCGGCCAGTATGATTAGACCTCCGTTTGTTGGATGACTGTCTTCAGCAGAGACGCAAGGTCCGCATCAGGGTCCAGCACTAGGAATGTCTCTGCCAATAGGGTTAAAGGGTGGATGTTGAGCCGTTCGGCTAGCGCCGCAGCCTTGTCAATAGTAGGGTTTCTCATGCCTCGCTCCAGCGTGCTCATGTAGGTCCGACTACAGATGCCGTGAAAATCTTCCTGTGTCAGCCGCCTGCGCAAGCGCGCGTTGCGGAGTGCGACGCCAAAGGCTTGTTTGATTTCCATGACCGCTCCTCGCAAAAGGAACGATGAAGCCTTTTTGAACACTATAGAGCTACAATCTATAGTGTTCATTTCGTTAGAATTGCGCTCGGCTGGGGAAACCTAGCGAAACGCCCGATCGTACCTGCTCGCTACGGTATGGGCAGCCTCTGCTGCTCGTCGGAGCGGCCCTCGTCTACTTACCACGGTGCTCTGAGTGATTTTTGTTTACGACCCCGACTACCGGGAGGTGCGTTCTTGGACCCATGGGGAAATAGAAGGCCTATGCTTCATCGTCACAATCACCTGCATGCGCACCGGCCAGCGCAACCGCGCTGCGGTGATCGAATGTGCCTACGAGCTCCGCCATTATCTATTGGTCGTGAAGGACGTGGTAATTGAACAGGTACAGATGATGTGTCCGCCCACCATCAGCGGCCGACACGAATGGGTGCTTGAGAAGCTGGAGAGTATTGTGATGTTTGAGGGCGTGGCCACGGAGGACAGCGCAGTTGTCTATCGAACTGCAGTGGCTAGCTACAAGGTAGGAGATCTGGATTTGCGGTTCAGGAAGCGATCGAGGGTGCTTTATTCGTCCAAGTCCCTGTACAGCCACATTCCTTCGTACGGACCGAATGACATTAATAAGAGAGCGGCGAACCTGTATGGCCCACTATGGCAGAAGTAGGCGCCGTACCGAAATGCTGTCCACTCTCTGCGGCGCATAGGCCCCGCTGCAGATGTTCTGGGGCAGTCCACGGCAGCAGAGGATAGAGGAACTATGACAGACATGGCACTGGCTGCCGCAGCACTACGTGCCGCGCGGCGAGTTGTGGTCTTTACCGGCGCTGGGATCTCTGCCGAAAGCGGCATTCCCACTTTTCGCGACAAGCAGTCCGGACTATGGTCCGTATACGATTCCAGGCAGTTGGAAACGGCGGATGCGTTCCGTGAGAACCCGGGGTTGGTATGGGGCTTCTATTTGTGGCGAAGACAGCAAGCCAAGAGCGCGGAGCCCAATGCCGCGCACCTGGCTCTTTCTCGCCTGGCAGCTACCGAGCGCCACCTGGCCGTGGTGACTCAGAATATTGATGACCTACACGAGCGCGCAGGTACGAAAGAGGTCATCCACCTACACGGCAGTCTCGAAGTGCCAAAATGCTTTGCATGTGCCCGGCCAGCAAAGCTGACAATGACTCAAACAACCGATCCCGCTGAGGTCCTGGAGATCGAACCACCGCGCTGCCTGCGCTGCAATGGACGGCTCAGACCAGGCATCGTTTGGTTTAAGGAGGACCTGCCACTTGGGGCGTGGAAGGCGAGCATGGCGATGGTTCGTCAATGCGACGTGCTGATCTCTGTGGGGACATCAGGGGTCGTGACCCCTGCCGCCGACATCCCAGAGATCGCGCACACAGCCGGGGCCACCGTCATACATGTAAACCTGGTGGACGTATCGCTCGGAGGTAGCCGGGAACTCATGCTGATCGGAAAAGCGTCTGAGGTATTGCCGACCTTGGTAACTTCGGCGCAATGAAAGCGCCTCGCGTAAGGCGAGGCTTTTCCTGCATTTTGGTTGCATCACGCCCCCCATCAGACCTTCTGACGCCTGGCTTAGCTACCGCCGCGTCCCAAAAAGCAAAAAAGAGGCGGCTCGGCTCTGTCATCCATGCAAAATGTCGACTGCCTCAAGCTTGACAGCATTCATGACTACACTGGATTTTGCTTTGGGACGTCTTTTGGCCCCCTGCCGGCTAGATAAGAGTTAGAGGAGCCAAACCAAAAGCCCTCTCCCCCCCCCCCGTTCAGCCAGAACTTGGATAATGCTCTCCAAAACTGGAACAGGCCGATACTCGCGGTCCGCGTCGAACGCATACAGCGGAAAGTATTCAGCGCCAGACTTCTCCCGGGAACAGCCATTGCTCCCCAGCCCCTGCAATGACGTCCCAGTTGCTCATCTGCTGTATAGCGTTGAGCCCGCGCACCCCACGGGATTGATTGTGGCGACCGGTACCCCAAAGCAGCAACAGCGCGGTGCAGCCTTAATCCTGGTGTACGGACTGAACCGTCTTAAGCTGCTGCAAGACCGCTATCGCGTGCTGCGTAGCATGGAGTTCCTTGGCGACCTCATCATTGACCTGGCCAAGTCGATCGACGCATTGGAGGCGCCGGACGCCGCGCTTCAGCTAGAGGAACGCCCGCAGCCGGTGTTGCCACACGGCTGCGGCTGCTAGGTGACCGCATGCGGCAAGAACTCAAGGCCGCAGCTGCGCCCTATTCGGCAGTGGCCAAGACCGGGCTGGAGGGTTTCAAGCGCCGCTTAGCCATCTGAGTCTCCCCGAAGGCGTGCTGTGGCGGACTGACTAACTGCCCCGGCATGGCTGTGTCTCCAATTGCAGCGACACTTGCGCACTGACTCAGCGTGCTAACAGCAAGATCAATAGCATAAGCCCGGCGAACAACAGGCAAGCGCTCGCCAGTCCCGCCCGTTTGATCAATCGGTCCAGTTTGCGATCCAGCCCATGCACGTGACGTTCGAGTGTGCCGAGTTGACCGAAAGCCGCCTCACCATTGGACTGATTGTATTGGAGTCCAGGTCGGTTGAACTGCGATAACTACGTGTGGCGATCAAGCTCCCGCCTGCCCTGGTAGAACCGATAGTGATCATCAGCAGCATCCTGACGTTATCTGCCCAATGCGAGCCTTCCAATGCTTGTTTGAATACCAAGTCGCAGGAAAATTGGATCATCACGCCATACGCAATCAGAAAGAAACCTTTGAGAAAGCGGTCGTCGCGGTAGTCGACTAAAAAGATGAAGACGGCAACAGCGCCATTAGATATGGCCATCGCGGATGCATCAATCTCGAAGAAACGGTATGTAATCCAGCTCTGAATGACATTGACCAAGAGGGCCAGGAGCGAGCCCGTTTTGGTAGATCGCCAGTGCCACAGGTTCTTTTTTGCAGACGACACCACTCTACTCCAACTTGGCCCCGCTTTGTCTAGATGCTATCGGTAAGGCACAATGTAGGCTGCAGAAGGGTTTAACTCACGTATTGAATCGCTCCGCCGAAAAACTGTCCTTAAGCTTTTACCAAAGGGTATATTATAGAATTACTGAAAACGCAGAGTCTGTTGGCACCCGGTGATGGATTAAATGGTGCATAGAGAGGATTACAGGGCTTCACCTGTTATACTTTCTCCCGCAGCGGATGTACGCGGGCGCTTACTATTTTGTTATAAGCGATGTCTAAACCAGTGCTTCAACATCGCCACATAGAATTGGCATCTGCACATAAATGCTAAAATCTGCTAAGACAAAATAACTGTCGGAGTTTTTTATGAACAGAAAGATCACACAGCTTGATGTTGAAAACGCTCTAGAGCGCCTGAAATCTCTTGGCAAAACGCCGACGCTGGAGGCTATTCGCACTGCAATGGGCAACAAGGGCTCGAAGGCAACAATCATAAAACTTTTGAAGATCATTAAGTCAAAGCCAGAATCCCCCCTGGTTGGTGACAAATTTCTTACCCCCATGCCCTCCTATCTTTCGAAAGCCGATTTTTATGAGAAACTTGATGATAAATCCAGCATGGAAGACGCTATCAATTATCTTGTTTCAGAAAAAGACGATCCGACAAGAATTATGAGCGATTTATGTGTAGTCATTCAGCGTTTAAGGCTCGAAGTCAAACAGTGCGAGACGGAGATGAATCAGATCCGCAGTTTACTCAAAAATGTCTCGGAGACGATGCAAACCGCAATCAGAGGACAGGTGTAGTTGCTCGTGCTTTGTTAAGGGCTCGGTACATACGAGCGCGTACCTTTCTATAGACGCGCCGATCAAACTCGTCAATCTGAGACTGCAGCGGCATATTTCGATGCTTGATGAAGTCTCCCAAGCGAAACTGATCTTCCCAGTTTAAAGTGTACACGGCCTCACGCCATGCGGGCCATGCGCGTACACTTGCGATGCTTTCATTCCTGAAAAAATCGTCTTTGACCAAGCCCCAAAACCTGAACGCTATGGGCACTTCCACATCGGTCACGCCAAATAACGTACCCACTGCCTTTTCCAGTTTCATTTTGATGAGCCGCAACAGGTCCGCAGAATGGTCCTTCCAAAGCCGAGCGCTAGTGAGGTCGACATATTCGACGCATAAGCGGCGTCCAATTTCCCGATGATGATAGGGAGCTCTCTCACAGCTGAGCATGGCCAGCAGACAGGCGAGTCGATCCAGGGCAGATAGTTCCGAGGGCCCTTCAAACCAGAACCTATCATTCTGCCGGCGTATCCAGCCAAAGGATTTCAGTATCCGGACGCTATCAGCTTGAGTGCAGGTCAGGCTGAGGGCAGCCCAAAATGGGTGATCGAAAAAAGATTTGACCGCTGGCGCTGCGGCGAAGATTTTTTCCAGGCGAGAATGATGAGGCTTGTGACCGTCGAGGAACCGGCGCCAACTTTTTTCATCAACCGAATGCCTGGGCAGGTGTTGGTCGGCTTCAAACCACCGTGCCAGACCCCATCCAGTGCGAGAGACGTTTATCTCGTCAGCTAGGCTTGCTGCGGTCACCATCACTCGAAAATATTCCGCCAGCGGCTTTGTGCGTCTCGCCATCTATCCTCCTGGTGCAGTTGCCTATCAAACCAGAGGATCACTCGCATTTACAATGCGCAATTTTTTGAATAAGTGTAAAGCTTTATAACTTATTGTTTTACAACATTTATACAAATTAATCCAGTTTACATTTTTGCCCGTTTGTATGCCTGTTTTTGCCCTGTAGCCTCTGTTCCACACGAAAGAGACCGGACCAATCACTGATCCGAAGCTTCGTGAAACCAGATCTAGAGGAAAAAAAATGAGGGTGTCCGTGGCACCAGGTACCGCCGTAATCGCGCTCGGAAAGCTGGCGATGATCACGGCGATAGAAGGTGAAGACTCAGTAAAAGTCAGGATTTCGGAAACAGGCCAAACTCACGTGGTGACGGTTGCGGAATTGGAAATGGTACCCGACGATCATTCGGTGATGGAGAAGGTGTCTACATACGACCCAACCGACCCTAGAGAGGCTGCACGGTTGATCCTGGCCGGGGAGCGCGCAGGCATCATCAAGGGGTATCTAGACGGAAGCCTTCAGTTGCTGGAAGCAGCTGGCAAGCTCTCGCTAAAAAAATCGGCTTTTTACAAACTCGTATCGCAGTTCAACCACAAGCTTGGAGCGCTCAGCATTGTCAAATCCTCCGCTGGGCCTAAAAAGGGTAGCCAGCGCATTTCTCCGCAAATCATCAAGATTATCGAGGAGTGCTTTAGGAACCATTTCCACGGGGCCTCCGCATCTTATTCCCATGTCTGGAAGCAAGCGCAAGCGCAGTGCCATGTGAAAGGCCTGAAGCCGCCAGGGTTGTCTACGGTGCAACGCTTCATAAAGGGACTCGATCCCAAAGTCGTGTTCCGCATGAAATATGGGGCTGATGCAACCAACCAAGTGTTTGAGTCCCGTCCGGGCTATGTCCATACTGATTACCCCCTGCATCATGCTCAGATGGATCATACCCGCGTCGACATCATCCTTTGTGACGAGCAGGATCGAACCAAGATCATTGGCAGGCCGTGGGTCTCGCTGCTGGTGGATGTCCATACCCGGGTGATTCTCGGGTTTTACCTCAGCATGTTTTCGCCAAGCCTCGTTTCGGTCCAACAAACCGTTTGCATGGCTGCCCTTCCCAAAAACAGGGATTCCCCTAATTCGCCTACCTATGGGATCAATTACCCCTACTACGGCATGCCGGAGTTCATCGGCATGGACAATGCGGCGGAGTTTCGTTCACCTATCCTGGAGGCCGCTTTGGACCTTCACGGATGTACAGCTCATTGGCGTAGGGTTTACAAGAAACACATGGGGGGAGTCATTGAAAGCCTCATCGGCACGCTGATGACCACCGAAGTGCATTTTCTACCCGGCACGACCTACTCAAACGTCAAGCAGCGCGGTGAATACAACAGCGAAGCACGCGCGGCCATGACTTTCAAGGATTTCAGATCTTGGTTTGCAGGGCAGATCCTGATTTATCACGGGACCGTCCATTCGACGCTCCGTTGCTCGCCCAAAGATGCCTGGACAAACTACTTCTCACGCGAAAGTGGGAAACTGCCGCCCGTGGCAATCAATAAACGTAATTTGTATCTTGACTTCTTGCCTGAAAAGCACAAGCCCATACGCAATAACGGAATAACTATCAATGCGGGCATCTATTATTGCCGCGACTTGATGGCACACCAGGGTCGAGGCAAGGTTGTGGTCAAGTTTGACCCTTACGACATGACCAAAATCTGGGTGAAGTTAAAAGCGGAGTACGTTCTAGCGCCCCTTGCCCGGGCCTCCCATGATTACGTCAATTTTGAATATTATCGAACCAATCGAGCATACAACAAAAAACTCCCACCGGGAACGGTCACAGATCCAGAAGCCTTACTTCAACTGATTCACAACAACAAGCTTGTGATGCAAGCCAAACGTAACACTCAGAAAAGCAAGCGTGATGCGAAAAAACAGTCAGCAGCTAAATCCCACCACCGCGAACATTTATCCAACGGCGTGCCGAAGCATATGCCAAAAGAAATTTCCTCTGTGCCCGTCGCGGCCCCAGTAATCGAGCGCGTTGATTACAGTCGACCACCTACGCTTTTTGACACCAAGGACTGATTCATGACAACACCAACCCATCTTTATCCTCACCTGCGTCAATCGTTGCAGCATTACCCCACATTGCCTGACCAAGAACGCGTCTTGTTTTGCCTGGAAGATGTATTTATTGATTACCCGGCAGCACAATCAATTATCGAGACCTCCAGTTACATGCTGAAGGTAAAGCGAAAAGTTCAAGCACCTTGCATGTTGGTGTGGGGAAGTGGTGGATTCGGAAAAACCAGCATCATCAGGCAACTGAAGGCTCACAATGCCAGTCAAGAAGAGAAGCTGGTATTCATGAGCTTGCGCCAAAATCCGAATAACTATAATTTCCGCGAATTACTGTTTGAGGCGTTTGGATTACCCATCAAAAGGAAGTTCAGCTCATATGACGCCTCCAAAGAATTCACCCTAACGGTAGAACGACAGAATATCCGCGGAATCGTAATCGATGAAATCCATGACGCGTTGACACTTACCGCTTTTCAGCAAAAGGTCAATCTGTCATTGCTCAAAAACCTTTCGGGCGATCCTTATAACCTGAGCGTGTTTGCCTTTGGGATCGACAAGGCCAGCGAGGCGCTACGTCTGGACCCCCAACTCGAACGTCGCTACATGCAGTGGCCGTTGCCCATGTGGTCCCTCAATGGTGATTTTCGCGCTTTTTTGGCTGGGTATGAACGCGTGCTTCCGTTGAAGATAGCCTCGAATCTGTGGTCAGAAGAACTGGCAACGCGGCTCTTTGCCTTGTCCGCCGGCTTGATGGACGCCGTAGCAAAGATCATCCAGGTCTGCGCGGCCGAGGCAATTCTTTCGGGTGTCGAGAAAATCACCGCCGAGATTATCGATCGCGCCCCCTTGCTCGCCGCCAAGTTCGGCGTCTCTATCCTGCTCCACTCCCCCTCTGACCGATGATGAAAAATATCAGTTTGATCAGGCGAGCGTTTGATGTAGACCAGCACCTGGTGCTGCGTACGCCTCAGGTGGAGGCTGCCATTCAACAAATGATGGCGGCGTTGCAGACCGAAGCCGACCCCGTGATCTATCTTTCCGGCTTGTCGGGTTCGGGCGTTTCTACCGTTTTGGCTGAGACATCACAACGCCTGGGCCACGCAAATGGCACAGCGTGCTTCACGTTGGCCAGACCGGAGATCAACGACCAGTATCTGCCAAGCGAGTATCTGCTGCACCATTTTGGGTTTCGGTTCGCGACTCGGCACTACCATAAGGTATTGCCCCGAGAAGTCTTTGCGCTTGGAGGCATACTGGCCCATTCGATAATGCTCATAGAAGATTATCTGGCAGGCGTAGCCAGCCTAGAGCAAAAACGCAAGCATATGCACCAATGGAGTCAGCTTACTGCGCCACCCATTTCACTACGCATCGTGCTCGCCGGCCCTTCTGATCACATCAAAGGGTCGTGGGCATCACATCGGCCAAACGGTCGAACGATTTGTATCGAAGAATGGCGCTTTAATGACTTGTTCCGGAATTACTTGAAGGACATTTCTTCGCTCGTCTACAGGACGTACGAACTCGATGTCGATTTGCCACTCTACGCGAAATCACTTTTCAAGCTCAGCCGGGGTAACACTGCGCGCCTGCTCGAATACCTCCGAGAATGCGTCAGGCGCACCATTTTGTCAGCAGAAACTGGTGTCTGCGCCAAGCTGTTCAAACTGTCCTATCGAGAAATTGTATATGCCAATGCCAAATCACTCCGTGACCTTACCGATAGCTGAAGAGTCGTTCTCATCGTGGTGCCATCGGCTGCAACCTCGCACAGCAGCGCAATGGCGTGCGATTGACGAGATTCTGAACCTGAAACCCCACCCCCTTGCGGAACTTCGGTTGCGTGATCCGGATTTCGAGTCACCGCCCGTCTTCGAATCACGCATTAAGGATGCGTTTGGCCTGAAGAAAGTGGCGTTTTTTGAGCGCTTTCGTGCTGATTGCCTTTGGCTGGTGCCGCACACTGTCGGAGATTACGCCTGTGCCGACTGCATCGCTAACGCACTCCGCCAACATGGTCGAATCGTCCTAATGAAATCGTGGCGGTACCTGTTAGCACCCATCTGTCCAAAGCATTCAAAGATCCTGACAGATTACGGCAGACGAAAATCCAGCTATCTACAGTTCTTGACCGGTCCACCAGTCCCGCTACGGTTAACCATAACTGGTTCCGCGCTCGACGCTGTGATCAAGGCAGGATTGAAGGTACAGGTGCTGATGCTAAAACTCGAGAAGCAGCTAGTCTCCAATCCTCACAGCGCAGGAACTCGAGAATTCTCAATCTTTCATGCGCGAAAGTACATCATGGAGTTTTTGCTGCACGCCGCCCACTACGGCGCGGGCCTCGCGACTCAATTCGTCACGACTCCCAGGGCCGGAGACGTCGCACTGACAGATATGCGTTTCAAGCTTCTCATGAAAGTTGGTGCACTTCAGGCCAACGCTGCAGAACGCACCTGCGCTTTGATAATGATGGGCATCATAACTGGGTATGTCACCCGCCAGGAGATTGAGGAGCTCAACAACCAGACCGAATATGTCCGAAGCTGGTGGGCGTGCAGATGGGATCCAGAATTTCTCGGAACGTCCTGCAGCCAAATTTACAAAAGTCACGACCAGACGTACTCGCGGCAGATCCGAAATGCGCTGGGCACCTTCAACCACAAACACACCAAGGCATTCGTCAGGGGGATGGCGCTTGAGCCGCTATAACAAAATTTCAAAAATCGACTTCCGTTATGTGAGATTAGGCATTGGGACGCCACCGAGTACCAGCGGCATCCTGCCCCACTATCTTAGCTTTGCCATGGACAGACAGTCAGGAAAGGTCTTCGGATTTATCCTCACACGCAACATTCCAGTTCAACGACATAGGTTAATCCTATCTTGCCGTATGCGGGAGAATGTAGCATCTCATTCACCCTGGCGCCTCTCCTTCGACGGGTGCGCGCCATGGTTTCCGGGCGTAGCAAGAATTCACACCAGCGCTACTCATACGCAGTGTTTTCACCGCTGGAATTTAAACGAAGCAGATGAAGCATTCGTTGACTTCATCATTGATCTACCATTGAAGTACTTGAGAAAAATCATCGAATGGGGTTACTTCCAACCGAGCATTGCTGATACATATTTTCAGGAAAAATTTAGCGAACACAACTTGCTCGCCCAATACCTCAAATAGCGTATTAGAAAAATCTAACAGGTTCAGACGAGGCCACTTACATCCGGTAGTCGTCGCCTTCGTTGCGATCTGCCCTTCCTGGAAACCTGGTCATTAATCACCGGAAAACCATGCCATCTCAAGGTGTTTTTTCCGTTGATTAGTGGCTAATCAGTGGAAAGCCTTTGAAATCAACAGGTTAAGAATTCCACTAATTAACGAATGCTGACAGACACATCCCAACCAACCTCGAGTCTCGCCTGAGCTAAACCGCCACTTACAAACACTTCATGTGCTGACGAACCCAGTTCTGCATCCAGTTCCTTTACCAAATTGAGAGCATGGATCTGCAGCGCTGTCGCGATACCTCGATGACCAGGTCGTACGCATTAGCATCAAGTGGGTCGAGAACCAGATCCAACCATGCGCACCTGGTGGACACTATCCTGCGATGTATTTAGGGTTACTTTTCCCACGTAACCCGACCTACGAGAGCTTTATGCCCAATACACTGAGTTTTCACCAGGTTGATGTATTCGCCAGTAAGCCCTTGGAAGGCAATGCACTCGCAGTCGTAAGCGACGCTGATGATCTGACCGCCGAACAAATGGCCGCATTCGCACGTTGGACAAACCTTAGCGAGACTACATTTCTCATGCGTCCTACCCATCCTGATAACGTAGGAGCCTTTGCCCATTGGATCGGACTAGATGCACAAGCTGATATCGAAGTTCGAGCCTTCATTAGCAACAGGTCTGCCGAAGACCCTGTTACTGGCAGCCTTAATGCCAGCCTTGCCCAATGGCTAATACCAGCCGGGCTAATGCCGAAAAGATATACCGTCAGCCAAGGTACGGCGTTGGGGCGTCACGGACGAATTCAGGTGGAACACATTGGCGAGCGCATCTGGATTGGTGGGGAAGTACAAAAATGCATTACCGGTCGAGTCTCTTTTTAACCGGTGCAGATGACTAAAAATCAGGTTGAGCCGAGGCCCCTGTGCGCCAGCAGAACAACCGCCCTCGCCCAGCCTTAAACCCCCTGAGATTGATAACTCAACTAAACAGTCATTTAGTTGAGTTATCAACCAACACCAAAAAGCACCTCCGCCCACACTTGCCTCAGGCAGAAAACACTCACCGACTGACGATCAACTCTGCTTCAACTTTTCTCAGCATAAAGGTCTCGCGCTGTATGGACTGCCCCATCGAAGACTCCTGGCGCTGCATAACAGCCTCATTATGGGCGATGGCTTCAGTTACGCCGATCCAGACGGGCCGCATGCCATTGGCTATTTCATGGCTTTCCATCCTCACGGGCTCTAACTGGTGCGCGACATCGCACAGATAGAAATGCGAGGTCATGTGCATCAGATCATACTGGGGCTTCCAATAGGGCCGGTACTCCTCGATGTAACCATAATGCTCGAGCACCTGGATTTCGCGAGCGCCCGTCTCTTCTTCAAGCTCACGCTTCAGACCAGTAACAATGTCCTCGTTTGCATCAAGGCCGCCACCGGGAAAACTGAAGTCGTTATAGCGTTCAGTAAAGAGTAAAAGGATTTTCTCATCCCTCAATACGATGCCGCGTGCCGCATGGCGTCGGAATATTCTGCCCTGTGTGGACTTCAGGTCGGGATGAATGATTTCGGTAATGAGTTGCATCGGGTCTTCATTTCAAGTGAACAGGGGAATTCGAATCATCGTACCAATAGCAAATCAACGGCTGTGATTGCCGAGGGTGCGCAGATCCTCCAGCAATTGAACGAATTCGACAACGGCTGGAGCCATTGTTTGCTCCGAACGGGTAATAAGCCCGATCTGCCGAACGACACCCGGATGATCAACTGGCACTTTGCTCAGGTCTCCCCGCCCATCGTCCGCCGACTCCGGAAGAAGCGTAATGCCCTGCCCCTGCCTGACCAACGCCAGTACCGTAGACATGTAATTGGCTTCCAGACCCGCAGATAAAGGCAGTTGCTCGTCAGCAAACACTCGCTCGACCAGATCGCGAACGCTGCTTTCCCTGCCAGTAAGAACGATCGGGAAAACAGCTATCTCGTTCAGTCTCACTGCGCAACGCTTCGCCAGTGGATGGTCTTCGGGAGCGAACAGGCACAAACGGTCTTCCAGGATGGCGTTGAACTCCAACCCATGGGTGGGCCGAGCCTGTACGCCTAATCCGAAATCCACCTCGCGCTCTAGTACAAGCGCGTCGATTCGCTGCGCGACGACATCTCGCAGCCTGACCTCAACTCCCGGAAATCGCTCGCGAAACGTCTTCAACACTGCAGGCAGTACGCCGGAACACAGCGACGGCAAGGCGGCGATGGTGATCAGGCCGCGTCGTGAGGCTGCGATATCCCGCGCGGCGCTAACAATGTTGTCCAGATCCAGCAGCAGTTTCTCCATGGGCAACAGTGCATTTTGCCCGGCGCCGGTCAGGCAGACATGGCGTGGGCTTCGTTCCAGCAAGGCAACGCCGAGCCAATCCTCCAGTTGCTGGATTTGCACGGTCAGTGCAGACGGCGACAAGTTGAGAGTGGCTGCAGCCTTGGAAAAACTGCCGGTCTGAACCACTGACAGGAAGGCGCGGATGTGCTGGATCGAATTCTTCATTTTGTTTTTCCGAACAAGATCCAGTGAATATTTCAATTCACAGAGCATAGCGTCGTTGCTATTACTCTTGCAAAACAACAATAGGGTGTCTCGTCGCTGTCGCGCACAGGGATGCCGAAGAGGATCAGCCAATGCTCGCCACACTCGGTGTGATAACCATTCTTGCCATGCTCGTCAGCATCATGAGCAAACGCATCTCTCCCCTGGTTGCATTGATCGCCCTGCCGATCATCGCCGCCCTCCTCGCTGGTTTCGGTCTGCAAACCAGTGGCTTCATCATCACCGGCATCAAGAACGTTGCGCCCGTCGTCGGGATGTTTGTATTCGCCATTCTGTTCTTCGGCATCATGACGGATGCCGGCATGCTCGATCCGATCATCGATCGCATCCTCAAACGGGTCGGCACACGGCCAACCCGCATCGTCATGGGCACCGCACTGCTGGCGCTGCTGGTGCATCTGGACGGCTCCGGCGCGGTAACCTTTCTTGTGACCATTCCCGCAATGCTGCCGCTGTACACGCGCCTTGGCATGGATAAACGCATACTGGCGTGTGTGACGGCGATGGCTGCGGGGGTCAACTTCCTGCCCTGGACGGGACCGGTGCTGCGCTCTTCCGCCGCCCTTCACGTGCCGATTTCGGATCTGTTTCAGCCGCTCATTCCGGTGCAGATCGTCGGACTGATCTTCGTCTTCACCTGCGCATTTTTCCTGGGACGGCGCGAAGAGCGACGCCTGGGCCTGGGCCCTGACAATCTTGATGTAAAACCCCACCAACGCGTGCTCAGCGACGCTGAGCGTGAACTGCGCAAACCTCGGTTGTTCTGGATCAACCTGCTGCTGACGCTGGTGGTGATGGGCGTGATGATCGCGGGGGTTGTAGACCCGGTGGTGATGTTCATGCTCGGCACCGTGATTGCCTTGTGCATCAACTACCCTGCCGTGGACACACAGCGGGCACGCATCGATGCACACGCCAAGACAGCCCTGACCATGGCCAGCATCCTGCTGGCTGCCGGGGTGTTTACAGGAATCATGCAGGGCACCGGGATGCTGAAGGCCATGGCTGAAGTGGCCGTGGGCCAGATCCCGGCCGGGCACGGCAAGCTGATTCCGGTCGTCGTAGGCTTTCTATCCATGCCCCTGAGCCTGCTTTTCGATCCGGACTCCTTCTACTTCGGCATCATGCCCGTGGTCGCCGAGGTCGGCAAAGCCCTCGGTGTCGACCCGATGCAGGTCGCACAGGCGTCGTTGCTTGGCGTGCATACCACCGGCTTCCCGGTCAGCCCGTTGACGCCAGCGACCTTTCTGCTGGTCGGCCTGTGCAAGATCGAGCTGGCCGATCACCAGCGCTTCACTATCCCTTTCCTGTTTGCGGCCTCGGTCATCATGACCCTGACCGCTATGGTCATAGGAGTTTTCTGAATGAAAACAATACGGATTGGTTCAGGGGCTGGTTATTCCGGCGACCGCATCGAGCCGGCGATCGAGCTGGCCGAGCATGGAGAACTGGATTACCTGGTATTTGAATGCCTCGCGGAACGTACCATTGCGCTGGCACAGCAGTCGCGTCTGGTGGACCCATCAGCAGGCTACGATCCATTGCTGAGCGAACGTATGCGCCGAGTCTTGCCTTTTGTGGGCAAAGGTACTGATGGCGCGCGCCGCCGCTTGCGAATCATCACCAACATGGGAGCCGCAAATCCGCTTGGCGCCGCAAGCGAAATACGCCGGATAGCGGCAGAGCTTGGCCTGAGCGGCTTGAAAGTCGCAGCGCTGACAGGCGATGACGTGCTCGCAGCCCTGCTGCAACAGCCCGATCAAACCCTCGACAATGGCCGGTCACTACGATCCCTCGGTGACAGACTCATTTCGGCCAATGCCTACCTGGGCGCGGAAGGCATCATCCAGGCCTTGCGCGCCGATGCTGACGTGATCGTTACCGGAAGGGTCGCTGATCCTTCACTGTTTCTCGCAGCGCAAATGTTCGAGTTCGGCTGGGCCGAGGACGACTGGGCTTTGCTGGGCCGCGGAACCCTGGTTGGGCATTTGCTCGAATGCGCCGGCCAGGTTAGCGGCGGCTATTTCGCGGATCCCGGTTTTAAAGACGTCCCGGACCTCGACCGCCTGGGCTTCCCGCTGGCCGAGATAGATGCGGCAGGCAACGCCGTCATCAGCAAAGTGGCGGGTTCCGGTGGCCGCATTGATACTGCCACCTGCACCGAGCAAATGTTGTACGAAGTGCATGACCCTGCCGCCTACCTGACGCCCGACGTCAGCGCGGATTTCACCCATGCTGCCTTCGAATCCATCGCAAGAAACCAAGTGCGCGTTCAGGGGGCCGACGGACACGCACGCCCCGAGACGCTGAAGGTGTCAGTGGGTTTTCTCGATGGCTGGATCGGCGAAGGACAAATGTCCTACGGCGGCCCCGGCGCACTGGCTCGCGGACAGTTGGCGAAGGACATCGTGCTCAAACGTCTGGCCCTGACAGGCGTGGCATGTGAGGACATTCGAGCCGAACTGATCGGCGTTAACGCCTTGCATGGAAGTCACCTGGGAGCGCGCGCCGAGGGCGAGCCCTGGGAGGTACGCCTTCGGGTGGCCGCGCGTTGCGTGGACAAAAACGATGCGGTACGCGTCGGAAATGAAGTGGAAACCCTCTATACCAACGGCCCGTATGGAGGCGGCGGCGCGAGCAAGTCAGTCCGCCAGGTAGTAGCCGTGGCGTCACTGTTCCTGCCAAGGGACGCAGTCAAACTGCAGGTGCATATAGAGGACATGACATGAACACCACCCAACTGCGGGACATCGCTCACACACGTACCGGTGACAAGGGTGACGTGTCCAATATCTCCGTCGTTGCCTTTCACATCGACGATTATCCACGTCTTGCTGAGCTGCTGACGGTGGAGTTGGTCACTGAACACTTTGCTGAACTGCTGGACCCAACCGGACCACCCGTACGCCGCTACGAACTGCCGCGTGTGGGTGCGCTCAACTTCGTTCTACCCGGCATCCTGCGTGGCGGAGTCACACGATCGCTGGCTCTTGATGCCCATGGCAAGGCGCTGGGGGCCGCATTGCTCGATCTGGGCCTGGAATGGCGAGCCGCGCCACCCAATGCAGCATTCCGGTCGACCACCTAGCGGCGCACTTTGGCGCACCCTGCCCGCATTGATGCAATAAATCCGTACCCGCTGAAAATTGGTTCACCCACCGGCGAACCAATCCCCTCACCCTGACGTGGACCAGGCCGGCGGACCTTTGAACATTGGCCCGCCAGGCTTGACCCATAGCCGCCGCTGGCCATCTTGCCGGGCAAAATTGACCGAACCAATTTTCATTGGCATCGCTCTTGCACCAGCCCTGTTGCCTGGAAACCCTGCCTGCGGGCAGCTCAGGGCCTCTTTTTCCGGTCTGGCGCGAGTACCACGATGCAAAGGTTCGACCCTGACATTCCCATCGACAACTCTTCGAAACTGGCGCTGGATGCGTTGCGCCAGATCGTTGCCCAACATGCAGCCTTCCCCCAGCGGGCATTGCCTACCGAGCGGGATCTGGCGGCCGATTTCGGGGTCAGCCGACGGGCAGTTCGTCGCGCCCTGTCGGTGCTGGAAGCCGAAGGCCAGGTCTGGCGCCGGCAAGGTAAAGGGACCTTTGTCGGACCTACGCCACCCAGCGCCGCCATGAGCTTCGCGCGGCTTTCCGGGCGGACCAATTTCACCGAGGTCATGGAAGCGCGCCTGCATCTGGAGCCGGCACTTGCCTCATTGGCCGCGGTACGGGCCAATGGTGAGCAGATGGCGATTCTGCGCCGCCTTGCCGAGCGCACTACTCGCCAGCAGGTCGCCGAGCAGACCGATGCCGAAGGCATCGAGCTGTGGGACAGCGCCCTGCACCGCGCCATTGCCGAAGCGGCGGGTAATCGACTGATGCTGGACATCTTCGAAATGCTCGATGCGATCCGTCTGGACCCCGCCTGGCGCGACTTGCGTCACCGGGCGCGCAATGCCGACCGCCTCGACACCTACAGCCACGATCACGACGACATCGTCAGCGCCATTGAAAGCCGCGATCCGATCAAGGCCGCCACTGCCATGCGCGGCCATCTACGTGCGCTGCAACAGGCCCTGAACACCGTTATCAACCAAGACCTGGAGGCCAGCCTATGAGCGCCACTGCCCACCTCACAGAAAACGGCGACGGCACGGTGCTCAGCATCAGCGACCTGACCGTACGCTTTGCCGGTGCGCCCGCCAATGTTGTCGACGGCGTGTCGTTTTCCGTCAAGCGTGGCAAGACCCTGGCTATCGTCGGCGAGTCCGGCTGCGGCAAGAGCGTGACCTCCATGGGCCTGATGGGCCTGTTGCCGACCACGGCCAAGGTAGGCGCCAGCGACTCGCTGCTGATCGATGAAGCCTTGCTGGGCATGTCCGAAGAGCGCTTGCTGGACGTGCGCGGTAACCGCATGGCGATGATCTTCCAGGAGCCGATGACCTCCCTCAATCCGGTCTTCACCATCGGCGAGCAGATCGCTGAAAGTGTGATGCGTCATCAGGGCCTCTCAGACAAGGCAGCCCGCCAGCGCGCTCTGGAGATGCTGGAAAAGGTCCGCGTGCCGGACGCTCGCCAGCGGCTGGACGCCTACCCGCATGAACTTTCGGGTGGCATGCGGCAACGGGCCATGATTGCCATGGCGCTGGCCAATGACCCGGCGCTGATCATCGCGGACGAACCGACGACTGCGCTGGACGTGACCATTCAGGCGCAGATTCTTTCGCTGATCGCCAACCTGCAGACCGAGACCGGCACGGCGATGATTCTGATCACCCACGATTTGGGTGTAGTCGCCGAAGTCGCCGATGAGGTCATGGTCATGTACGCCGGACGCGTCGTGGAAAGCGGCCCGGTGAAAACCCTGTTCGACGATCCGCAACATCCCTACACCATCGGCCTGATGGGCTCGATGCCCTCGATCGGCCCTCGTGAAGGCCGCCTGGCAACGATTAACGGCCGGGTGCCGACACCGGCAGAAATGCCCAGCGGTTGCCGCTTCGCCGGGCGCTGCCCGTTCGTGATCCAGCAATGCCGAGACGAACGCCCGCCGCTGCTTGAGTTGTCTCCCGGACACTTCGCCGCGTGCATCCGGGCGCCTTTGGAACAGCATGTGGGAGTCAGTGCGTGAACCTTTCCGAACGAGATATCGCCGGGCGCCCAAGCCCCGACAGCAACGTGCAGAAGCCCATTCTCGAAGGCATCGGCCTGAGCAAGCACTTTGCCGTGGAAAGCGGCCTTTTGCAGCGGAAGAAGCCGCCGGTACAGGCCGTCAATGAGGTCAACCTGTCAGTCCGCAAGGGCGAGACGCTGGCGTTGGTAGGCGAGTCCGGCTCGGGCAAATCCACCCTTGGCCGCCTGCTGCTCAACCTGCTGCAACCGACTGCGGGTGACGTGATCTACGAGGGCCGCAACCTGGCCAACCTGACACCGGAAAAGCTGCGTCAGGTACGCCGTGACCTGCAGATCATCTTCCAGGACCCGTTCGCCTCGCTGAATCCACGCATGACCGTGGAATCCATCGTTGGCGAACCAATCTGGCTACACAGTCAGGCCAGCCGTAGCGACCGTCAGGAAAGAGTCGCCGAGTTACTGCGCACCGTAGGCCTTGCTCCTGAACACGGTGGTCGGCATCCCCATGAATTCTCCGGTGGCCAACGCCAGCGCATCGGCATTGCCCGCGCACTGGCTTCCGAGCCGCGCCTGATCCTCGGTGACGAGCCGGTCTCGGCGCTGGACGTTTCGGTGCAGGCGCAAGTGGTCAACCTGCTCGAAGACCTCAAGCATCAATTCGGCCTGACCCTGGTGATTGTTGCCCATGGCCTGGCCGTGATTCGCCACATGAGCGACCGCGTGGCGGTGATGTACCTGGGTGAAATCGTCGAACTGGCGCCGGTCGACGCGCTGTTCGAAAACCCCTTGCACCCTTATACCCAGGCGTTGATGGCCGCCGTGCCGGTCAGCCACCCTGACCTGCGCCAGCCGCGTCCGTTACTCGGCGGCGATATGCCCAGCCCCAGCCGCCCGCCTTCGGGCTGCCGCTTTCATACCCGTTGCCCGCACGCCCGTGCGCTGTGCAAGGAGGCTGCGCCGGTCATGGAAACCGTCGAGGCCGAACGCCAGGTCGCCTGCCACTTCTGGCGTGAAATCGCCAACGCAGGCAGCGCCACGCTGATCCTTCCGACACCCAGCGCTGCCTACACCCAGCGCCTGAATCTGTTCAAGCACCATCAATCCCTTGCAGTGGAGAGCCAGCCATGAAAATCGCACGCGTCGTGACAGGAACATTGTTATTGCTGGCCGCCAACGTTGCCTTTGCCGAATCGACGTTGCGCATCGGCATTCAGGACGATCCCGATGTGCTGGATCCGCACCGTTCGCGCACCTACTCCGGCCGCCTGGTCTACACCGCGCTGTGCGACAAACTGGTGGACGTCAACCCGGACCTGACCTACTCGCCACAACTGGCCACCGCCTGGAACTGGAGCGAAGACGGTAAAACCCTGACCATGACGTTGCGCGAAGGCGTGACGTACCACGATGGCGAACCTTTTGATGCCGCCTCGGTGAAGTTCAACCTTGATCGCGCCCGCACCCTCCCCGACTCCCTGCGCAAAAGCGAGCTGGCCTCGGTGGACAGCGTCGAGGTGATTGACGCAAAAACTGTGGCCATCAAGCTCAAGCAAGCCGACGCCACGCTGGTTTCGCAACTGTCGGACCGTGCCGGGATGATGCTCGCGCCGAAAGCCGCGCAAGGTGAGTTCGCTTCCAACCCGGTCTGCTCCGGCCCTTACAAATTCGTGCAGCGCGTGCAGCAGGATCGAATCGTACTTGAGCGTTTTGACAACTACTGGAATAAACAGGCTTATCATTTCGACAAAGTGGTGTTCCTGCCGATTCCGGACACCTCGGTGCGCCTGGCCAACCTGCGCTCCGGCGATCTGGACATCATCGAGCGTGTTGCGCCAACCGATGTGAAAACCGTCAAGGCCGACAGCAAACTGGCGATCTACAACACACCGGGCCTTGGCTACATGCAGCTGATGTTCAACATCGGCAATGGTGAAAAAGCCAACTCGCCGATGGGCAAGGACAAGCGCGTACGCAAGGCGTTTGAGCTGTCCATCGACCGCGATGCTATTAATCAGGTGGTGTTCGAGGGTCTGTACGCACCAAGCGCTCAGCCGTTCCCGAAAAACAGCCCGTATTACGACAAGGAACTGCCGATCCCTACTCGCGATATCGAGAAAAGCAAGGCGCTGCTGGCGCAGGCCGGCGTGAAACTGCCGTTGGCGGTGGACCTGAAAGTGGCCAACAACCCCATCGCGCAACAGGTCGGGCAGATCATTCAGGCCATGGCTGAAGAAGCGGGCTTCAAGGTCAACCTGATTGCCACGGAATACGCGACGATGCTCAGCGAACAGGCGAGTGGCAACTTCCAGATCGGCATGAGCGCCTGGTCGGGTCGTCCTGATCCGGATGGCGACATCCATCAGTTCGTGACCTGCAAAGGCGGCCAGAACGACGGCAAGTACTGCAACGCCAGGCTCGACGAACTGCTCAACAAGGCGCGCACCGTGAACGACGTTGCACAACGCCAGGCGCTGTACAACGACGCGCTGCGCTTGCTGGCCGATGAAGTACCCACCGCCTACCTGTATTTCGACCCGCGAATCATTGCCATGCGTAACAACGTGACCGGTTTTGTCCCTAACCCGGACGGTCTGATTCGTCTGAACAATGTCGCGTTCAAGCCATGACTGACGGGCGCACCTGCGAGGTTCCGGTATGCTGATGTTCATCCTGCGACGCCTGCTCAGCTCGATACCGACGCTGATTCTGGTTTCGCTGTTCGTCTTCACCCTGCAGAAGCTGCTGCCGGGTGACCCGGTGCTGGCCATGGCCGGGGAAGAGCGCGATCCGGCGGTCATGGAATACCTGCGCGACAAATACCGGCTCGATGACCCGATCCCCTTGCAGTACCTGAACTGGGTCGGCAACGTGCTGACCGGCGACCTCGGCACATCGCTGCGCACCGAACAAGCGGTAACCACGCTGCTGGCGTCGAAACTGCCGGTGACTATCGAACTGGCGGTGCTGGCCCTGCTGATTGCGCTGTTGATCGGCATTCCCACCGGGATCATTTCGGCGGTGCGCAAAGGCACCGCCGTGGATTACGGGGCCAACGTGGTGGCGCTGTCGGGGATTTCCATTCCGCACTTCTGGCTGGGCATTCTGCTGATCATGGTGTTTGCGGTGAAACTGCAGTGGCTGCCCGCCTCCGGCTTTGTGCCGATGGGTGAGGACTTCGGACAAAACCTGAAGACCCTGATCCTGCCAGCGTTTGTCTTGGGTGCCGGGCTTTCGGGGATTCTCATGCGCCACACCCGCAGCGCCATGCTGGAAGTACTGCGCACTGACTACGTCCGCACCGCCCGGGCCAAGGGGTTATTCCCCCGTACAGTCATTCTCAAGCATGCGTTGCGCAACGCGCTGATGCCTATCGTCACACTCACGACGCTGCTGTTCGGCGAGTTGCTCGGCGGTGCGGTGCTGACCGAACAGGTATTCAGCATCCCGGGGTTCGGCAAAATGATCGTCGACGCCGTGTTCAACCGCGACTACGCCGTGGTGCAAGGCGTGGTGTTGTGTGTCGCGATTGGCTTCCTGATGTTGAACCTGCTGGCCGACGTGCTTTATCGCCTGATCAACCCACGTCTGAGGACTGCCTGATGACCGCTATTGCCAGCCTCCCGCACAGCGCGATCCTGCCCCGCAGTCGCTCGCCTTTTCTGAAGAAATTCCTTGCCAACAAAGGCGCGGTACTTGGCGCGGCGGTGTTGCTGCTGTTTGTCCTGGCGGCGGTTCTGGCGCCCTGGATTGCGCCGCATGATCCGCTCAAAGCCAACTTCCTCGCCGTACGCAAGGCCCCCTCATTGATCTACTGGATGGGCACCGACGAACTGGGACGCGATCTGTTCTCACGCTTGCTGTATGGCGCCCGCAGTTCACTGCTGGCCGGTGGTGTTTCGGTGGCCATCGCCATGTTCATCGGCGTGCCTCTGGGTCTGTTGGCCGGGTACTTTGGCGGCAAGCTGGACATGATCATTTCGCAGGTCATGGAAGCGCTGCTGTCCTGCCCGTTTCTGGTGCTGGCCATCGCTTTGGGCGCCTTTCTCGGCCCCAGCCTGACCAACGCGATGATCGCCATCGGCCTGTCCGCGATGCCGATCTTTGCCCGGCTGACCCGCGGCCAGGTGCTGTCGATCAAGCACGAGGATTACCTCGAAGGTGCCCGCGCCATTGGTCTGCCGGATCGCTGGATCATCCTGCGTTATGTGCTGCCCAACGTGATGTCGCCATTGGTCGTGCAGGCAACGCTGGCCATCGCCTCGGCGATTCTGGCTGAAGCCAGCCTGTCGTTCCTCGGCCTGGGCCAGCAACCGCCGTCGCCGTCCTGGGGCTCGATGCTCAATACTGCGAAGAATTTCATGGAGCAGGCTCCGTGGATGTCGATTGCGCCTGGCGTGGCGATCTACATCACGGTCCTGTGTTTCAACCTGCTGGGTGACGGCCTGCGCGATGCGCTGGACCCCAAGGGCTAAACCTTTCGTCTTCTGCCAAAGAGAAACGCTTATGTTCGATGATCTGGATTACAACCAACCGTACGCGTCGGCCCGCTCGCCGGTGATGGGCAACAACATGGTCGCCTGCTCTCAGCCATTGGCCGCTCAGGCCGGGCTGGACATGCTGCGCCGTGGCGGTAACGCGGTCGACGCCGCCATCGCCGCGGCCATGGTGCTGACTGTGGTCGAGCCCACCGGCTGCGGAATCGGCAGCGATGCCTTCGCCATCGTCTGGGACGGCAGCAAGCTGCAAGGCTTGAACGCGTCCGGCCGCGCGCCACAAGCCTGGACACCGGAATACTTCGAAGGCCAGAGCCAGATGGCGCAACGCGGCTGGCCTGCGGTCAGCGTGCCAGGTGCGGTATCGGCCTGGGTGGAACTGTCAGCGCGCTACGGCAAACTGCCCTTCGCGACCCTGGCCGAACCGGCGATTGGCTACGCCCGCGACGGCTATCAGGTCACGCCGATCATCGCCGAGTTGTGGAAACGCGGCGCGCATCTGCTCAAAGACCAACCGGGCTTTGCCGAGTGCTTCATGCCGGGTGGCAAGGCCCCTATGGCCGGAGAAAAAATCCGGCTCAAGGATCACGCCCGCACGCTGGAACTGATCGCGCAGACCAAAGGCGAAGCGTTCTATCGCGGCGAACTGGCGCAAACCATCATCGCCCATGCCAACGCCAATGGCAGCGTAATGAGCCTCGACGACCTGGCGACGCATACCGTGGACTGGATCGACACCCTGTCGGTGCCCTACGCAGGCGCTGTGGTGCATGAACTCCCGCCGAATGGCCAGGGCATTGCCACCTTGGCCGGCCTGACCATGCTCGAAGCACTGGGCGTCGGCGAACACCCGGTGGACAGCCTTGAAACGGTTCACCCGGTGCTGGAAGCAATGAAACTGGCCTTGGCCGACCTCGACGAACATGTCGCCGACAGCGAGCACATGCGCGTGCCCTCAGCCGATTTGCTGGGCAAGGCGTACCTGACAGAACGCGCGGGCCTGATCACCGATCAGGCCGCCAATCCCGGGCACGGCTCGCCAAAACCGGGCGGCACGGTGTACCTCTCGGCAGCGGACGAAAGCGGCATGATGATCTCGTTCATCCAGTCCAACTACATGGGCTTCGGTTCGGGTGTGGTGGTACCCGGTACGGGCATCAGCATGCAGAACCGTGGCGCGGGCTTCTCGCTGGATCCGCAACACGTCAATTACGTTGCGCCGCGCAAACGCCCGTTCCATACCATCATCCCCGGTTTTGTCATGAATGCCGACGGCACGCCGCTGATGTCCTTCGGTTTGATGGGCGGCCCGATGCAGGCGCAGGGTCATTTGCAGATGATGATGCGCATCCTGCGCTACAAACAGAACCCGCAAGCCGCTGCCGACGCACCGCGCTGGAGGATCGAATCCGGCCTGAAAGTCGCCGTGGAGCGTGCGTTTGACCCCGAAGTGGTGAAAGCACTGCGCGCCAAAGGTCACGACATCGATGTCGAAGAACCGAGCGGCGTGTTTGCCTTCGGCGGTGCGCAGATTATTCAGCGCACCGCGCATGGCTACGTGGGCGGGACCGATCCGAGGAAGGACGGAACGGTCGCAGCTTATTAAGCGACCGCGATATCCGCTACTGACAAGCCATCGAGCAGACGGACCTGGTCGGGAAACAGTTGCTCGATGCGCTTGGTAATCCGCGCAACTAAGGGTTACACCTTGCCTTCGACCAAGGGTCTTGCGGCGCGCCGATAGCCCAGTAGCGCGTCCAGGACGATAAAGCCCAGAAGACTCACACCCAGTACGGGCAGCGCAAAGCCAGTCAACAGTGCAACCAGGATCAACGCCCATTGCGCGCCCGGATTCAATGAGCGCCAGAGACTCAAGAGCGTTGCCTGCTGATTGCGTGCCTGAGAAAGCGATGGACGACGTCGCCACCACATCACATACCCCATGACGACCATGGCCGCCAGGCCACTGGCGAAAACCACCAGCACCAATTGATTGGCCAGACCAAACAACACGCCCATGTGCGCATCGATGCCCCAGCGGGTGAGCTTGGCGGGCAACGAGTAGTCTGAAAACCTGACGTAATCGACCACTTCCAGGGTTTGCGGGTTGATCGACACGGCATCCACTTGCGTCGGCCAACTGCGATCTATCTCGCTGACTACCCAGGCCTTGTCATTGCTCGCGGAGGGCCTGATTTCGACCTTGGCGGCATCGATATGTTCGGCACGCGCTCTGGCCAAAACACTGTCGAACAAGGCAGGATCCAGCGCGGTCGCCTGTGTCGTCGGCGCCATGTGCATATGATGCTCGGCGTGCTCGTCCATAGACATTGGCATCGCCGCCGACTTGCCCAGTGAGGTGGCCACACTGGGCGTTGACCAGCCGTAGTAGGCACGCAATACGCCAATGTTGTCGCCAGCGTACTGTGACCACGTCAAACCGGTGGCCGAGAAGAACAGCAGTCCCAGCAGCAGCCATACGCCGGTGGTTGCATGCCAGCGGCGCACGTTGCCGTGTTCACGAATCTGCCGACGACGGCGAACCGCCCACAGCACCAGACCACCAAGCGCAGCCACCCACAGCCATGACGCTGCCAGTTCGCTGTAGATCCTGCCGACATCGCCCAGCAGAAGGCCTCGATGAAACTGATCGATCCAGGTGCGCAGCGGTAATACGCCACTGGTACCGTAGACCTTCATGTCCCCGCGAATGTCGCCACTCACCGGGTCCACGAACAGCGCTCGATGCTCTGACGGGCCAAAACCCGGATCGCTGAACATGACCCGGGTGGTGTCCCCTTCCCGGGCTGCCGGGCGCACCGCTGCAATGCTCAGGCCTGGACCTGACGATGCCTGCGCGCGCTGGATCTGAGCCTGCAAGCTCATGGCGGGGCCACGGCTGTCTGTGTGCAGCGCACGTGCGTAGAGCGAATCCTCGATCTGCGGGGTCAGTGCATAGACGACGCCACTCAAGGCCGCGACCAGCATGAACGGACCGACGAATACGCCGATGTAAAAATGGAGCCTTTTCAGAAAGGCGACAAACGCCCCGGACGGCCGTGGCTCCGGGCTTGAAAATGATGCAGACATAGGGACTCACCAACATATGAACGCGCCCCGCCGGAATCGCCTTCCGGCAGGCTGTAAAGACAATATCGGTTATTCGTGCGAGCGATACTCACACGTCCACGATGGGCACTAAGGGGCCTGTGGATTGAGTCCCGGGAGGGTATACCTTGGCAGGTTGCCGAGCCAGAGGTCGGGCAACGCAAAACGAGTACGGCGGACACGGATCAGCCAGCCCAGCGCCACGAAGAAAATCATCGCCAGCGTCAGTGTTCCGGCAAACGAGCACTCTCCCGACTGCGCCTTCATGCTGCCTGACATGTCCATCTTCCTGGACGAGTCGTGCCTGGACATGTGCATCGTGTGGTGCCCGGCATGCATATCCGACATCCCATGGTCTGCATGGGAGACCGAAGCCACTGCAGTGCCGGCAAAAGCGGCCATCATCTGGCCGTGACCGATGCTGCACGCAAGACCATTGAACAGGACAACTGTGTACAGTATCCAGGCAATGGGCGAGCAATGGGTTCGGAAGACGTTCATGGCGACCAATTTAACATCTCTGGCCGGAACTAGACAGAACGGGGCGTGCAGGTCAGCGGCATTCGCAGGGCCGATAATCGAGGAGACATGGGTTATCCGAGCCCACCCTGTGTTCCCACATGCCAAGGCGCTCTGCGCGGCGCTTTACTTTGATACACCCACTAAATCTGGCAGTTGCAGTCGAGCAGGTATCGATTTTTAAACCCGTGGTTAAATACCTCTCCTGTACCCGACCCGCACAGGGGGGTGCGAACGGAAGCAAGGTATACAACGTAAATCTTTAACACCCCACAACAACCGGCACGCTTGCGCCGAACTGTCTTGACCCTATAACACGCCCACTCACACCTTGATGTTTGCCTGCGCCAAACTGGCCATTATCAGTAACGTTGCTCTCCTCCACACAGCCCTGTCATACCGCTTGGTTATATATATATCACTTGATAGCACTCGCGCAGTCGTTCCTCTGAGCTGGGATTTACGCGAACGCGCAGCCCCTCGTCAAAGAACCGGAAAAAATGCCGATATTCCCCAATGAAAATGGCCTGCGAACAACCTGACCGGGGTCAGGTTCGACCCTGCCCGGCAGCACGAAACCCGTTTTCGGTCATGAAAACTTCATTAAAAAACCCTGTAACTGCAACACGCATCATCCGCTTTAACTTTTCATGATTATCATGAGCAAGCTGAACTAATGCTGTCTATTCATGACGCGCTCGACGAAACCTGAACGCCAGATTAATAATTCTACATGGACGCTTAACGGCATTGTCGTGCGTTTGAATTTCACCCTACTCTATGATTCGACAGCCTGCCAGGCGATACAAAAAAGCAACAGCGCATGGACATTATTTTCATAGTTGAACGCCTAAGTTCACCGCACTCACGTGCACCTATGTTTGCGCACTCGTCGTGTGATTTTTTTATATTCGGCCCTGCTGCTTCACTCGGAGAGTCTCTGTAGATGAGTCAAACTTTTCTTGCCTTTTCACGGCCGTCCATTGGCGATGAAGAAATTGCTGCAGTGACGCGCGTGCTGCGTTCCGGTTGGATCACCACCGGACCGGAATGTCAGAAGCTGGAGGAAGAGTTCGCCGCGCGGGTCGGCGCGCAGCATGCAGTGGCATTGTCTTCGGCCACCGGGGCAATGCACGTTGCGCTGCTGGCGCTGGGCGTAGGGCCTGGCGATGAAGTGATTACGCCTTCGCAAACCTGGGTGTCGACAGCCAACATGATCTGCCTGCTGGGAGCCACTCCGGTGTTTGTCGATGTCGACCGTGACACCCTGATGACCAGTGCCGCGCTGATAGAGCAAGCCATCACTCCGCGGACCAAGGCGATCCTGCCAGTGCATTATGCAGGCGCGGCATTCGATCTTGACCCGCTGTATGCGCTGGCCGACCGGCACGGCATCACCGTGATCGAAGACGCTGCGCATGCTGCCGGCACTGCTTACCAAGGACGCCCGGTCGGCCAGCAGGGCACTGCGATCTTTTCGTTTCACGCGATCAAGAACATGACCTGTGCCGAAGGCGCGATGCTGGTCACCGACAATGCACGGCTGGCTGATCGGGTGCGTCAGCTTAAATTCCATGGCCTGGGTGTCGATGCCTACGATCGCCTGACCCTGGGTCGCAAACCGCAGGCCGAGGTCATGGAGCCTGGCTTCAAATACAACCTGGCCGACATCAATGCGAGCATTGCGCGGGTGCAGTTGCAGCGCCTCGACGCCATCAATGCACAGCGCCAGGCGCTCGCCAGCCATTACCTCGAACGACTGGCCAATAGCCCCGTTCTGCCTCTCGCCCTGCCCCGGTATGCCCAGCAACACGCTTGGCACCTGTTCATTCTGCGCATTGATCCCGAGCGCTGCGGGCTGGATCGCGATGCCTTCATGAAGGCCTTGCAAGCGCGAAATATCGGCACCGGCATCCACTTCATTGCGACCCACCTGCACAGCTATTACCGCAAGCGTTTCCCGGATGTACGCCTGCCCGACACTGAATGGAATTCATCAAGGCTGTGCTCCATACCCCTGTTTCCCGACATGAGCCTCGATGATGTCGAGCGGGTTGTCGGTGCCATTGAATCGACCCTGGAATCCAGCCATTGAAACCGTATCCGATCAAGTTCGTGTCGATCGTCATCCCTGTCTACAACGAACGACAAAGCCTGCCAGAGTTGTTGAGCCGTACTGAAGCGGCCTGCGAACAGCTCGACCACCGCTTCGAAATCGTGCTGGTCGACGATGGCAGCCGCGACGACTCGGCAGACATTCTCCAGCGGGCTGCCGAGCGCGCCGACAGCCCCTTTGTCGCAGTGATCCTGAATCGAAATTACGGTCAGCACGCCGCCATCATGGCCGGATTCGAGCAGTGCCAGGGCGACGTGGTCATCACCCTCGATGCCGACCTGCAGAATCCTCCCGAGGAAATCCCTCGTCTGGTAAAGCTCGCTGAACAGGGGTACGACGTGGTCGGCACGGTGCGCAGCAATCGTCAGGACTCCGCCTGGCGACGCTGGCCCTCGAAACTCATCAACCTGGCCGTGCAGCGCTCCACCGGCGTGGCCATGAACGATTACGGCTGCATGCTGCGCGCATACCGACGCACGATTGTCGACGCCATGCTCGCCTGCCGGGAGCGCAGCACGTTCATTCCGATTCTGGCGAACAGTTTTGCGCGACACACCACCGAGGTGCTGGTCGATCACGCCGAACGCGAGCACGGCGACTCCAAATACAGCCCGATGCGTCTGATCAACCTCATGTTCGACCTGATCACCTGCATGACCACCACGCCCCTGCGCCTGCTCAGCATCATCGGCTTCAGCATGGCGTTGCTCGGTGTCTCGTTCGCGGCGCTGCTGATCGTTCTGCGCCTGATCTTCGGCGCGTCATGGGCCGGGGACGGCATGTTCGTGCTGTTTGCCGTGCTGTTCGTATTCACCGGCGGGCAGTTCATCGGCATGGGACTGCTGGGTGAATACCTGGGCCGGATGTACAGCGATGTGCATGCGCGTCCGCGGTTCTTCATCGAAAAAATCGTGCGCAGCTCGTCACCGGTTGCCACCGACAGCATTGATTCCTCTGTAACTCCCTATATGAACAAGGTCGCGCCATGAGCACTAAAGCTGTCGTTTTCGCTTATCACGATATTGGCTGTGTCGGCCTGCAAGCGTTGCTGGATGCAGGCTATGAGATTGCGGCGGTGTTCACCCATGCCGACGACCCCAAAGAAAAAACCTTTTTTGGCTCCGTGGCGCAGCTGTGCGCCCGGCACGGCATTGCGGTGCATGCCCCCGAGGACCCGAATCACCCGCTATGGGTAGAGCGCATCGGCAAACTGGCGCCGGACTTCATTTTCTCCTTCTACTATCGCCAGTTACTCGGCGATTCGTTGCTGGCCTGCGCGAAAAAAGCTGCACTGAACCTGCATGGCTCGCTGCTTCCGCGTTATCGCGGACGCGCGCCGGCCAACTGGGTGCTGGTCAACGGCGAAAGCGAAACCGGCGTTACCCTGCATCAGATGGTCAAACGCGCCGATGCCGGGCCGATAGTCGCCCAGCAGCGGGTCTCGATCAGAGCCACCGATACCGCCTTGACGCTGCATGGCAAATTGCGTGACGCCGCCGCTGACCTGCTCTGCGAGACACTGCCCCTGCTGGCGGCGCAAGGGCAACTGCCAGCGACGCCCCAGGATGAATCCCGTGCGACGTATTTCGGTCGGCGCACCCCGGCCGACGGCTTGATCGACTGGTCGCTGCCAGCCACTCAGCTCTATAACCTGATCCGCGCGGTAACACAGCCCTACCCTGGCGCGTTTTGCCCGGTCGGCGACAACAAGCTGATCGTCTGGACTGCCAGCGTGGACACAAGCAGCAATGGCGAGGCGCCGGGCACGGTCATCAGTCACGAGCCGTTGCGTATCGCCTGTGGCGAGGGTTCGCTGGTCATCACCGCAGGGCAACGCGGTGACAACGGCTTGTACCTCAGTGGTGAGCAACTGGCACGCGAATTCGGGCTGGTAGCAGGCTCGCAACTGCTCGATAAGGCAAAGCGCCGGTCGGTTCGTCGTACCCGCGTGTTGATCCTCGGCGTCAACGGTTTCATCGGCAACCACCTGTCAGAGCGTCTGCTGCAGGATGACCGGTACGAAATCTACGGCATGGATATCGGCTCGGACGCTATCGAGCGCTTGCGTGCCAAGCCGAACTTTCACTTCATCGAAGGTGACATCAGCATCCACACCGAGTGGATCGAATACCACATCAAAAAGTGCGATGTTGTGCTGCCGCTGGTGGCTATCGCCACGCCGATTGAATACACGCGCAATCCACTGCGGGTCTTCGAGCTGGATTTCGAAGAGAACCTGAAGATCGTCCGCTACTGCGTCAAGTACAACAAGCGTGTGATTTTCCCGTCCACGTCCGAAGTCTATGGCATGTGCCAGGACGCAAACTTCAACGAGGACACCTCCAACCTGATCGTTGGCCCGATCAACAAGCAGCGCTGGATCTACTCGGTGTCCAAGCAACTGCTGGACCGGGTGATCTGGGCCTATGGCCAGAAAAGCCTGCAATTCACCCTGTTTCGCCCGTTCAACTGGATGGGACCGCGTCTGGACCGCCTGGATTCGGCGCGCATTGGCAGTTCGCGGGCCATCACCCAACTGATCCTGCACCTGGTCGAAGGCACGCCCATTCGCCTGGTGGACGGCGGCGCCCAGAAGCGCTGTTTCACCGATGTCGTCGACGGCATCGAAGCGCTGGCGCGGATCATCGAAAACCGCGATGGGCGCTGTAACGGACAGATCATCAACATCGGCAACCCCGACAACGAAGCCAGCATCCGTCAATTGGGTGAAGAGCTGCTTCGCCAGTTCGAAGCCCATCCGTTGCGCGGCCATTTCCCGCCTTTCGCGGGCTTTCGTGAAGTCGAAAGCCAGTCCTTCTATGGCAAGGGCTATCAGGATGTCAGCCATCGCACGCCGAGCATCGACAACGCCAAAAAGCTGATTGGCTGGACGCCGGGTATCGAGCTGAGCGAAACCATCGGCAAAACCCTGGATTTCTTCCTGCGCGAAGCCATGGCTGAAAAAGCGGATCAGTGCTGATGCAGGCAGGCCTGAGAATCGATGTCGACACTTACCGGGGCACCCGTGAGGGCGTGCCCCGGCTGCTGGACATACTCGACGAAGCGCAGGTCAAGGCGACCTTCTTTTTCAGTGTCGGCCCCGACAACATGGGGCGCCATCTGTGGCGCCTGGTAAGGCCCACGTTCTTCTGGAAGATGCTTCGCTCCAACGCGGCGAGCCTGTATGGCTGGGATATTCTGCTGGCCGGCACCGCATGGCCGGGCAAACCGATCGGCCGGGACCTCGGCCCGCTGATGCGTCGCGCGCTGGATGCCGGTCACGAAATCGGCCTGCATGCCTGGGATCATCATGGCTGGCAAGCCAATGCCGGACACTGGAGCGACAGACAGTTGACCGCCCAGATACACCGCGGCGTCGATTGCCTGAGCGACATCCTCGGCCACCCGGTGGTCTGCTCTGCGGCGGCAGGCTGGCGCGCCGACCAGCGCGTCGTGCAGGCCAAAGAGGCGTTTGGCTTTCGTTACAACAGTGACTGCCGCGGCGCCAGCCTGTTTCGCCCATTGCTGGCCGACGGCAGCCTCGGTACCGCTCAGATTCCGGTGGACTTGCCGACCTTCGATGAAGTAATCGGCCCGCACCTCAAGCCGGATGCGTTCAACGACTACATTCTCGGCCGCTTCGCTGCACGACAGCTCAATGTCTACACCCTTCATGCCGAAGTGGAAGGGATCATCATGGCCGACGGTTTCAGGCAACTGTTAAAGCGGGCCAATACCCAGGGCATCCACTTCGCGCCGTTGGGCCATCTGCTGCCCGATGCTATCGAACGGTTGCCTTCCGGGCATATCGTTCGCGGCCACCTGCCCGGCCGCGAAGGCTGGCTGGGGGTGCAGCAGTGATACACGTCAGGCATCGTCATCTTGCGCTGCTGTTATTGGCGTTCGTGCTGGCTTATCTGCTGCCGCTGGGCTTTCACGGCCTGTGGATTCCCGATGAAACCCGCTATGCGCAGATCAGCCAGGAAATGCTCTACAGCGGCAACTGGATTGCGCCGCACTTCATGGGGCTGCGTTACTTCGAAAAACCGGCGGCCGGTTACTGGCTGATTGCACTCGGGCAGCAGGTCTTTGGCGAGAACCTGTTCGGCGTGCGCATTGCCTCGGCACTGGCCAGCGGCTTGAGCGTGCTGCTGGCCTATCTGCTGGCCGGCAAGATCTGGAACGACCCGCGCAAGCAGTTCGCCAGCGCCTTGCTGTTCATGAGCTTCGGCTTTGTCGCCGGCCAGGCGGGTTACGCCAATCTTGATCCGCAATTCACCTTCTGGACCAACGTGACACTGCTGGCATTCTGGTACGCCGTGCACAGCGTCGGTCGGGCGCGTCTGGCGGCATGGGCGTTAGTCGGCGTGGCCTGCGGGATAGGGTTCATGACCAAGGGCTTTCTCGCCTGGGCACTGCCCGTCATCATCGCCCTGCCCTACATGCTGTGCCAGCGACGCCTGGCCGAGTTGCTCAGATTCGGCCCGCTCGCGGTATTGATTGCCATCGCCGTCTGCCTGCCGTGGGCACTGGCGATCCACCAGCAAGAGCCCGACTACTGGCGTTACTTCTTCTGGCACGAGCATATTCGCCGCTTTGCCGGGGACAATGCCCAGCATGCCCAGCCCTGGTGGTTCTATATGCCATTGCTGGTGGCGGCCTGTGTGCCGTGGGCACTGCTGCTGCCGCTAACACTGAAACAGGCATGGCAGGAAAAAAGCCGCCCTGACATTGCCTTTTTGCTGCTGTGGCTGCTGCTGCCACTGGCGTTTCTGAGCCTGAGCAAAGGCAAATTGCCGACCTACATACTGCCGTGCCTGCTGCCGTTGGCGCTGCTGATGGCCAACACTCTGGTCGAGCGCCTCGATCGAGGCCACAGCACAGCGTTGCGCGCGAACGGAATATTCAACGCGACCGTCACTTTTCTTGGGCTTGTGGCGTTGATCTACCTGCAACTCAAGCAGCCCGTCTACGAAAACGAACCGATGCATCTGTCACTGGCGGTCATCGTGCTTCTCGGATGGACACTCGCCAACGCCCTGCAAGGCTTGCGCCCGCTGACATTCTGGGCCACACCGGCACTGGGCAGCTGGTTGCTGATCGCATTGCTGCCCGCAGCACTGCCAAACGATGTGATCAACAACAAGACTCCCGACCCTTTCGTGGTCACGCACCAGGCCGAACTGGCGGGCTGCACGCAGTTGCTGAGCAACGATCTGGGCGCTGCCTCGGCATTGGCGTGGCGCCTGAAACGACCTGATGTCGCACTGTTCAACACCTGGGGCGAGCTGGAGTACGGCCTGGGCTACCCGGATGTGCAGGGCCGTGAGGTCCGCCTGCAGAACATCGATGCCTGGATGAAGAACGCCCGCAGCCAAGGCCGGGTCGGCGTCATCATGCGAGGCAAGAGCGATGAGGAACTGAAAGAGCTCGAAAGTCTTCCCAAGGATGGTCAGCGCTATGACGAAGGCAACCTGGCCATCCTCGTTTACGAGAAGTCCGCATCGTGACCTGGCTGATGCTGGCAAGCGCATGCCTGCTGACCTGCCTGGGCCAGATCGCGCAGAAGTACGCGGTACAAGACTGGCGTGGCGCATTTCCCGGCGTGTTTGCAGCGCTGCGCTCGCTATGGCTGGCGCTGGCCTGCCTTGGGTCGGGCCTGCTGGTCTGGCTGCTGGTGTTGCAACGCCTGGACGTTGGCATCGCGTATCCGATGCTGGGTGTTAACTTCGTGCTGATCACGCTGGCAGGTCGCTATGTGTTCAACGAGCCGGTTGACGTACAGCACTGGCTGGGTATTGCGCTGATTCTTGTCGGGGTATTTCAGCTGGGACGCCAGGCGTGACCCACCGCCGGGCAACCCTGTGCGCCATGGCCAGTGTGGCGCTGGTCAGCGCGGCGCAACTGGGCATGCGCTGGAGCATGAGCCGCCTGCCCTCGCCCGTTCAATGGCTCGAAATGCAGGAACATGCGCAGCTTGATCTCAGCGCCCTGAGGGTCGTCTGCGCCTCGATCACCGCTTACGCGCTCTCCATGCTTTTCTGGCTACTGGCCCTTCGGGTCTTGCCCCTGAGCCGTGCCTATTCGCTGCTCAGTATCAGCTACGCGCTGGTTTATACGCTCGCCGCAGCGCTGCCATTTTTCCACGAGACGTTCACGGTATCGAAAACTGTGGGTGTCAGCCTGATCGTGGCAGGTGTCTTGACCATCAACCTCCGGCGCATTCCCCGGCCATCACCTCAGGATCTTTCCCATGAAAATCAGCGTTTTCGGTAGCGGATATGTCGGCCTGGTACAAGCGACCGTGCTCGCCGAAGTCGGCCACGATGTGGTCTGCATGGACATCGATCAGGCCAAAATCGACCAGTTGCGTCAGGGCCAGGTGCATATCTACGAGCCTGGCCTGGCCAATCTGGTACGTGAAAACCTCGACCAGCAGCGTCTGTGCTTCACCACCGACGAGCAGCTGGCAGTGGAACATGCCGAGGTCCTGTTCATTGCGGTAGGCACGCCGTCCCGAGCCAATGGCTCCGCCGACCTGAGCGGCTTTTTCGCGGTGGGCGAAGCCGTCGCCCGGCATCGACGCGAACCGCTGATCATCGTCGAGAAGTCCACCGTGCCGGTCGGCAGTGGCGACGCCTTGCGCGGCCATATCGACAAGGCGCTGCGTCAGGCCGGCCGGCTGCTGCAGTTCGATATCGTCTCCAACCCGGAGTTTCTCAAGGAGGGCTCGGCGGTCAACGATTGCCGGCGCCCGGACCGTATCGTCATCGGCTGCGAAAATGAAGCGGTGCGCAACGTCATGCGCGAACTGTATGCGCCGTTCAACCGCAATCATGAGCGGATCATGTTCATGGACCTGCGCAGCGCCGAACTGACCAAGTACGCCGCCAACTGCATGCTGGCAACCAAGATCAGCTTCATCAACCAGATCGCCGAACTGGCCGAGCATCTGGGCGCGGACGTCGAGTCGGTGCGGTTGGGCATTGGCGCCGACTCACGCATCGGTTACGACTTCATCTACCCCGGTTGCGGTTACGGCGGTTCGTGTTTTGGCAAAGACATCCGTGCGTTGATTCACAGCGCCCGGGAGGCCCATTGCTCCAACGATCTGTTGTCGGTGGTCGAGGCGATCAACGAACGGCAGAAGAACAAACTGTTCGAGCGCGTCAACGCGTTCTATCAGGGCGATCTGCGCGGCAAGACCTTTGCCCTGTGGGGCCTGGCGTTCAAACCCAACACCGACGACATGCGCGATGCCCCCAGCCGCGTACTCATGGAAGCGTTGTGGGAGGCTGGTGCCAGCGTGCGGGCGTTCGACCCCGAGGCCATGCAGGAAACCCAGCGCATTTATGGCCATCGCAAGGACCTGATGCTCATGGGCACGCCAGAGTCGGCGCTCAATGAAGCCGATGCATTGATCGTCTGCACCGAATGGCAACAGTTCAAAGCTCCGGATTTCGAGTTGATCCAGCAGCGGCTGAGCGCACCAGTCATCTTCGACGGGCGCAATCTGTACGACACCGAACGACTGGCAAAACGCGGCTTCCACTACTTCCCCATCGGGCGTGGCGAGTCATGCGATCTGCCAATCCCGCAAAAACAGTGGACGGCCTGTAATCCGCTTGTCAGCAGCCAGGTTGTGTAACGGCCCTGCTCCGGTGGCCGTCAGTTGCCGACGGTCGCTGGACCCTGAGTAACGAAATAGTAGATACGCTCGCCGACCTTGACGCTGTCGACCATTCGCAAGGGTGGCTCGGGAAGCTGCAGGCTTTCCATTAGCGCCACATTGCCGTCGGCACGGGTCAGAAAGGTGCTCAATTCAGCACTGGACGTGAACGTGTCCAGCAAGCTCTGGCTGTAGAACACGCTGGCCCCTGCCAGCCGTTCGCTGGGCTGAAACAAAACAACATGCCGTCCCTGGACCTGCAGAGCATGAACCTTGTCGGTCAGCGGCAGGAACGACAACTGCCGGTCCGCTCGCGGTTCCAGCCATAGGGCTGCGCCGAGATACCCCGTCACGATCAATACAACCCCGGCAACCGTCATCGCCCGTCGGTTTCGTACCACAAACGCTGCAGATGCAGAGCCTTGCGAGCGTGCCTTGATGCGCTCGCCCAACACAAAGGCATATTCCGCCGCGATGACTGCCGCCGCCGGGGCCAGTGACATCAGATAAACCATGCGTTTACTCGAGGCCAGCGACAACAGCAGGAACTGCGCGATCAGCCACAGGCTGAAAAACAGCAGGTAACGATTGGCCAGCAGCTGTTTGCGGAAATGCCACAGCCCCAGATAGACAAACACATTCCACGGCAAAAACGCTTCAGGCAGTTTGCTCAGGTAATAATGCACGGGCTCGTAATGCCCTGCCTCTTCGAACGAACCACTGAAGCGTCCGACACTGTTGGTCCAGAGCACGTCCTTCAACGACTGCGTACCGCCCTGCCCGTATAAAAAGCACAGCCATACCAGCAAAGGCACCAAAGCCAGGGCGGTAAACATCGCCGGGCGTAGCCAGTGGACGGAAACAATGCGTTTGCTCTGCACCGACTCGCACACCAGCCAGGCGAAAATGACCACACCCGGCATCGCGAGGCCCAGCACACCCTTGCTCAGGGTTGCCAGCGCGATCCCCACTACGAAGAGCAGCCAGGCCCCTGCGGGAAATCCGTCGCTGCGCAAACGCTGACTGGCGTGAAAGAACCCCAGCAACGCCATGCTCACACCCAGCGCCAGCAACGCGTCCTCGCCCACCTGACGCGAATTGCTCCAGAAACTGGCCTGGGTCGCGAGCATGAATGCAGCCACCCACGCCACGGAGGCAGGTCGCCCGAAGCGACGCAGCATGCTGTACAGCGGCAACACGCTGAACAGCCCCGCACAGGCGGACGCGAGCCTGACCGCCCAGAGAGTCGCACCGAACGCCCCGATGGACGCAGCGTCGAGCCAGACGCTCATCGGCGGCTTTTCCAGGAACGGTTGATCGTTCAGTTTCGGGGTAACCCAGTTGCCGCTCAGGTGCATTTCCATGGCAATTCCCGCCACGCGGGGTTCTGTCGAGTTTTGTAATTGGTGATTGCCCAACGCGAGGAAAAACAGCATTGCACCCAGCAACAACAGCAACGGTGAAAGCACACGAGAAGTCATCAAGGTAGGTACCGGGTTGACGGGGGGGCAAGCAAAGAAGCGAATCGGTCTGGCGAAGTATAAGTCGCCAATTGTTGAAGAATTGTTAACCGGCGGCACACCAGACAGCCACTCAACGCTTGTTTAAAAGCTCGGCAAAAAGTCGGCCGTGAACGCCTGACCTGGCGCAGACTCCCCGTGGCCCAGAACGCATCCGACATGCAGGATGCGACCGGTGATCGGGCCCAATAAATCTCTTCGCAGGTCTACTAATCTTACAGATAAGCCAGCCTGATGCAGGTCATGCCTAAGCGTGACCTGGCCGTGTTGGTCAACCCTGTGTTAACCGCGAACTTTTAGTTCAGAAACAGTTATAGGGCAAACAAAATACTGACGGCGCAAGGGATGCGCCGACACAAGCAACAGGGAGAGTTATGAAAACAATGCCGGCTTTCACGTACGTGTTTTTCCTGGGTTTTTTCCATTCAAACGCCTTTTCTACGGAGATGAATCCTTATGAGCAGATCATCAGCATTGCGCAAGGTGAGCAGGTCTGTTTAACCCTCGACAGTGATTTAAGTTCTGTCTCACTGCAAAAGTGTGTCAACACCGATTATCAACAATGGATCTTTGTGTCATCAGGGTCCATGCTGTACCTAAAAAACAAGGCGTTAGGCGGATCAACGCAGGCCATGTGTTTGTCAGCGTCGAATCCACGTCACGTCAGCATGAAAACCTGTGCCAGCGCCGACAGCAACGACTATCAATCCTTGCGACTCTGGAGCAGAGACGGTGACCATACCAGCGTGTTATCAAATAAATACATCAAGGATTTAGGCTTTGATAACTACCTGCTCAGTGATGGAAGCGGGCAGTTGGTATTTGGCCCTGCAGAGGGAGCTTCATCACACTGGACAATCACCCAACCTCTTTACGAAGAAATCATCAGTACAGTGAATGGCCCGGACGCCTGTTTAACACTGGCGGGTGACATGACCAGTGTGGTACTGCAAAAGTGCCTGGGGAGGGACAGTCAGCAATGGACTTTTACGCCCAAGGAAAAAAGGCTTTATGTAAAAAACAAACTGCTGTCCACATCAGCGCAAGAAATGTGTTTGTTTGCGGCGAATGCCAACAGCGTAAAAATGGCCGCGTGTGCCAGCGCGGGCAGTCATGATTATCAGTCCAGGCGACTGTGGAATCGGGACGGCAACAACCCCAGTCAGCTGTCAAACAAATATATCAGTGATCTGGGAATGGCTAACTACCTACAAATCAATGCCAGCGAACAGTTGATATTGGGTGGCAAAGAACAAGGCTCGGCGAACTGGAGTATCGCCAAGCGTTATGGTTACATCAGGAACGTTGAAAAAGGGCAGGAAACGTGCCTCGCTTTGTCTGCAGATGAAGTCAGCGTCGAGTTTTCTCCCTGTAAAAGTGTGCCCGGCCAAGACTGGCGAATGTCCGTCATCGTACCGGGGTATGACAAATTGACCAATCGCGCGCTGCTGGACAGGGATACAGAAAAGTGCTTAGGGTCAACTAGTAAAATGATCAACTGCCAAGGTACCGGGTATACCTCGGAGCGTTCCTGGAGTTACAACAGGAACTTCATTCCCCTCATAGAAGGGTTTGTACTGGCCAATAAATATCGCAACGACCTTGTCGGTGATAACGAAGTTCTGGGCTTTGCAGGTAACACCATCCAGATGGTGCCGGAGTCACGGTCGAAGGCAGTGACATGGAACTTTGAATTGGCAGTACCCAAGATCCCCAGACGCCCCATCGTAGGCGATAGAAAAGTTCTCCTGCTGCACACCCGATACAGTGACAAGCCAGAAACCGACTTCGAGGCCACCAGGGAGGCCTTCTTCGGAGCGCCTGGTGATAACACATCATTTGTCAACGCGGTCTCTTTTTCCTCCGGCGATCATCTGAAGTTCATCGGGGATGCGGTGACCGGTCTAGACCTGGGCCCCAGACCTTCAGGTTGCCCGTCCACTGAACTGAGGAACAAAGCGATAGAACTCGCACGCGACAAGGGAACTGACAGGGATAATTACGATTATGTCGCCGTTGAGATTCCTTCTACTTCGTGCTCCTGGGGTGGGCTTGCTGCGATGCCGGGCTGGTGGGCCATGGGAAATAATTCGGGCCACAAGCCATGGATGTGGCAACACGAATTCGGTCATAGCCTCGGCGGACCTCATGCGACCTCGCTGGAGCGCTGCCCTTACAATAGTCGGGAAGTTGTGCAAATCGGCGCCAGTGGGTGCGCAGTCACTAATAGCGCTGACCCTTCGGATACCCTGAATGGTGGGGGGTCACGTCTTTACCCCATTCCTTATTTGTACTACGCGGGCTGGCTCACTGATGACCAATTTCCTGAAGTGATGAAAAATGGCACCTATAACATTGCACCCTTGTTCAGAGCGGCGGATCCCGAAGTGGTCAAAGGCTTACGCCTGTTTCGTAGCGATGGCAGTTATCTCACGCTGGAATTCCGCAAGCCTTCACCCGGCTTTGAAAACTGGCCAACTGACGATCCATTTGTCAATGGTGTGATTGTGAGAATCGCTCGTTTTAATGGCAACTCCGTCTCCAACACGCTCGTGGACACAACGCCATCAGGCATACATGGCATGAATGACGCTCCGTTGCGGCAAGGTGGGTCGGCAGACGACGTTTTATCCGGGAAGCGAATCAGAGTGACCCATGCCGATGACACGGGGGCTACCGTTGAAATCAACGATATTCCTGGTAGCTCTTTGGCAGAACGCTTGCTCTTTGAACGCTCTTTTAATAAGCAGATTGCAGAACAGGATGATGAGGTGGTGGAAGATTGAGGATTTGCCGAAAGGTAATCTCAATCAAAAAATGTCGACTGCATCAGTATCAACTGCACGCCATCAATCACCTGCATCATGAATAAAAACGGGGAGCGATCAACGCTCCCCGTCTGGTGCTTCAGTTCAAGTCTTATTACAGTGAATCAGACCGCAGCAACAACCTTGGCTGGCGGCTGAGTGCGACGACCCAGTACGCCTGCACCCGCAGCTACCAGACCCGAGATCACCAGCGTGATCAGCAGAATCCAGGCACCTTGCGAAACACGCTTGGCGGTCACTTCAGCCGCTTCGCGGGCTTTCTGTTCGGCCTGAGCTTTCAGTTCCTGATACTTGGCATACGCCTGACGGTAGCTGGCCTGAGCCTGATCGACGATCTGGTTGGCTTCGGCGTCAGTCTTGTTGCCACGCGCCTTGATCAGATTGACCAGCGCCTGACGGTCAGCGGCGTCCCACGCCTGGTCGCCTTTAGCTTTGATGCGATCCATCAGGCCGCTCAATTGCTCGTCAGCTTGCTGAGGGTTCTGCGCGCTCTGCTTGGCAGTATTCTGCGCATCTTGCTGAGTCGCTTGCGCTTCCTGCTTGACGTTGTCAGGGTTCAGCTCGGGCTTGCCGGTCTGACGCATGGCTGTTTCGATTTCGCCCTGGATATCGTCCAGATTGAAATCGATGCCTTGGGCGCGCAATTGATCCTGAATCTTGCTGCCAACGGCCGGAGCCACCTGTGCGATACCGCTGCCCAGTGCCGACATGCCGCTGCCTGCCAGGTTAAGGCCGCCGCGCACGACGCCGGTCACTGCGCTGGAGACCAGATAAACAGTGATCAGCGAGACGCTCGCCCACACCAGCAGGCCATGAAACGCACCTTCGCGCTGCGCCAGACGTCCAGCGGCCCAGCCGCCGACGAACAGCGAGATCACCGAGCTGACCACGACCCAGATACCTGCGCCCGTACCAATGCCGGACAATGGATTGGCTTCCTGCATGGGATCGATACTGGCACTTCCGATTGCCGTACCCAACAGGTTCAGCAACAGCGAAACAACCATGGCCAGAACAACACCGGCCAGAATCGCACTCCAGGAGATTCGTTTAAGCAGCGGAGCCGCTGCATGAGTTTCGTGGTACACAGGGGCACCTGGGGCGATACGGTCGTCGCGAATCATAGTCATAGTCCTTTGAGTCATTGGCAGTAAACGCACACATGTGTGGCGTACACATCAATGACCCAGAAGACGTTCAAGAAGTTTAAAAATTTTATAGACTTTTTTTCAGGCTGGGCCCAACACAATAGAACTGTATTGATACTGACGCACATCAAGGGAACGTAACCTTTGCCCTATGCTCCAAGCGATTTACACACTTTTTGTTTTATTAGGCTGTTTGCTCTAACTATTGGGAGTTGTGTGATGTCCGTTAATAACAGACGGGAATTAACCGACTGCCCGCCTTTTTGAATGCCGACACTCACTGGCTATACGCAACACTCACAAGTGTTTGCGCAGGTATCGTAATAAAGACCGCGCCAAACAGCATGAAGGCCCGACTGAGAACAGGCAGGCCTTCATGTGTTCATTGTCAGTATCGTCAGGCGATACCGTTCGGCCCGTCGAGGACCTGCCTGACCTTCCTGGCGAGGTCCTGCGGCATGCAGGGCTTGGACACCACCTCAAACTCGGAGCCGCCAATGTCGGTTCGCTCGATCGAGCTCTCAGCGTAGCCGGTGGTCAACAGCACCTTGACCTTCGGAAACCGGCGCCTGACTTCCCGCGCGAGCATCACACCGTTCATCCCGCCCGGCATGATCAGGTCGGTGAACAGCAAGTCATACGTACTGCCGGCCTCGAAGCGCTTCAGTGCCTCACGGGCATTGAGGACAATTTCCGAGACATAGCCATAATCATCCAGCACCATCTTCGCCAGTTCGGCCACATCAGGACGATCTTCCACGATCAGGATCCGCTCGGAACTGCCAATGCGCCGTTCCGAAGCTTTCGGCGGATCGTTTTTGCTCAGAACGGCTTCGTCTACCGGGAAATACAGGCGCAGCGTGGTGCCGACACCTTCTTCGGTATAAATACGCGCCGCACCACCCGACTGTTTGGCAAAGCCGTAGACCATCGACAGGCCGAGCCCGGAGCCCTTGCCTTCTTCCTTGGTGGTAAAAAACGGGTCCATTACCCGATCACGGATACTCGCAGGCATGCCAATGCCATTGTCCGTGACCGCAATAGAGACATAACGGCCAGGTAACAGGCCGTCATAGGACATATTGGCCAGCTCATCGACGACCAGGTTACGGGTTTCGATGAATATCTTGGGGTTGAGCCTGCCAATCAGCGCGTCCCGGGCGTTGATGAAAATGTTCAGCAAGGCAACTTCTGCCTGGGTCGGATCAATACGGCAGTTCTTCAGCGCCGGATCCAGATCGGTTTCGATAATCACTTCCGGGCCAAAAGTACGCTCGATCAGCGGTTCTGTCGTGGAGACCAGACCATTAAGATTGAGGACTCGCCCCTGCAGTTTCTGTTTACGGGCAAACGCCAGCAATTGCTTGGTCAACGTACTGGCGCGTTCGACGGCAGACTTGGCGTGATGAACACTGCGCTGGACACGCTGCACATCAATGACGGGTTTCTCTGCCGCACTGCCGATCAGATCAATATAACCGCCCATCACTTGCAGCAGGTTATTGAAGTCGTGCGCGATGCCACCGGTAAGCTGCCCCAGCGCTTCCATCTTCTGTGCCTGACGCAATGCTTCTTCGGCATCTCGACGGCGACTGATGTCCAGTTGCGATGCAAAAAAATAAATAAGCTCGCCTGCGTCGTTATAGACCGGAGAAATAAACAGGGCATTCCAGAACGAGGAGCCGTCTTTACGGTAGTTGAGAATTTCAGTGGAGATATCGACGCGCTGGTCAATTGCATCGCGAATCGACTGCACCGCCGTCCGATCAGTGTCCGGCCCTTGAAGAAATCGGCAGTTGCTACCGATGATTTCCTCTGACGCATAGCCGGTCATTTCCAGAAATGCCCGGTTGGCAAAGATGATGGGATTGTCCGGGCGATTGGGGTCCGTCACGATCATCGGCATCCGTGTCGTTTCTACCGCCGCGAAAAAGATATCTTTCCCCTGATGCTTGATATCTCCCGTCGCCGCATTGTCGACCCGGGTTTTATTTTCCGACACTCCAGAAACTCCAAGACTGTTTATTGGGCTATTGCGCCTGCTCTCTCATGGCTAGGACTGGCGCAGCCTCAAAAGGGTTCTCAGGTATCTGACAAAAATCGAATTATATTCATTTGAGGGGTCACGCACTCCCGAAACGCTTACTCAAACGGCCGGCTTTCCATTCTTTTCTCGAATGAGAGCCGCCAATTCAAGCGTGTTGTCGCGCAACGCCACCTGCAAAGGGCCAAAGATCGCCCGCGTACCCTGCCCGTCTGCATAACCCAGCAGCCCCGCCGGACAGTATCGGCCGTCATCCCAGCCCGGATAATCGAGAACGGGATACCAGCAGATACCTTGCACAGGTACGCCGGCCCTCAACGCCTTGCCGACCTCGGCACAAACGTAATTGAACCAGGGCAGACGCTGAACGTCTTCCGCACCGGTTTCAGAAATCAATATCGGTCTGCCGTATCGCCCGTGCAACTCGCTCAACATGCCCTGAAAAGGCCTGTACTGCGGATCGTCGTGCGTAAGTTTATGGCCATTGAACTGCCATTGATTATGCGGATAAAAGTTGACGCCCAGGATATCCAGATACTCGGGGCGGCCGCCCAGCCCAGGCCATTGCCGTCCGGATAAAAGATCCCAGGCTTCGAACTGCGCCAGCCGATAGCGCTCTGCTGCCGCAGCATCTCCGCTGCCACGTGTCGCCGGTACTACATGAATCAATGGCTCGGCCTGAATAAAACGCGCGTTGGGCTCTATCATGCGTATCGCGTCTATTGCCGCAATACTGGCCCGGACCAGTTGATGCTTGAGTTCCATGCCGCGCTGCTCACTACCGGGGTTGAAATAAGCCATGTCGCCCCCGGCCCAACTCCAGAACGAAATCTCATTGATCGGCGAATAGAAAGGTGCGGTCTCCCCTTCGTCCTTGACGCGCTGAGCCACCGCAGCGGCAAAACGCGCAAAGTGCTCGACAAACTGCGGCCGCCAGACATCCAGATGATCAGGGTAACCGTAATGGCACAAGTCCCAGATGACTTGGGTGCCCTGATGCCGCGCGGCTCGCAACATGGGCAGAAAACTGCTCCAGTCGTAACAACCTGGGCGGGCTTCAATCAGATGCCAGCGCAGACCGTCACGTACAGTACGCATTCCGCACTCGGCCACTGCGGCAAAATCTTCCTGCGTCCAGCGGTCGTGCCCGGTGGAGTGAAGCAGGTCGAGTCGCACACCGTCACCTCGTCGATGGCTGGCGCACTCGAATCCGCCGATGAAAAAACTGTCGAACAGACCGCCCATGCTCAACCTCGCGCAGGCTGTTCAATCGGTTCGGGAGGTTGCTCAGGGAAGTCATGGGCCAGCCGCTGGTACAACGTCAACGCCTGGCCCACGACCTGGTCCATGTTGTAATACTTGTAGGTGCCCAGTCGCCCAAGGAAAGTGACTTCATCCGACTGATCGGCCAATGCTTTGTAACGCTTGTACAACTCGGCATTTTCGGGTCGGGGAATGGGGTAATAAGGGTCGCCCTCGGCACTTGGAAACTCGTAGCTGAGACTGGTTCTGGCGTGCTGTTGACCGGTAAGGTGCTTGTATTCGGTGATGCGCGTATGAGGGACTGCCTCATCCGGGTAGTTGATCACCGCCACCGATTGAAACTGCGCCTGATCAACGGTCTTGTGCTCGAAACGCAACGATCGATACGGAAGACGGCCGTAGCAATAACCGAAGTATTCATCGATCGGCCCGCAATAGATCAAATGCGAATACTTCACCGCCTTGCGCACATCGGCAAAATCGACCCCCAGTACGGTATCGATAAGCGGGTGGTTGAGTATCTGTTCAAACATGTGCGTGTAGCCATGCAGCGGCATTTTCTGAAAAGTGTCCGTGAAGTAACGACTGTCCGAGTTGGTACGGGTAGGTACTCGGGCGGTGACCGACCGGTCCAGTTGCGAGGGGTCCAGCCCCCATTGTTTGCGGGTATAGCCACGGAAAAACTTCTTGTACAGCTCCCGACCAATCTGACTGATCACAACATCTTCGGAGGTTCTTATCGTCTCGACAGGCTCGGCGCGGCTGGCAAGAAACGCTTCGGCTTCTTGTTCATTCATCTGCAAGCCGTACAGGCTGTTGAGCGTATCGAGGTTGATCGGAACAGGCAGCAGTTGTTTGTCTACGCTGGCGAGCACACGGTGTTCGTAATCGCGCCATTCGGTAAATCGTGAAAGGTATTCCACAATCCGCTCAGCGTTGGTGTGGAATATATGTGGCCCATATTGATGAACCAACACCCCGGCACTGTCCAGGTGATCGTAAGCGTTACCCGCGATATGTGGACGTCGGTCGATCAACAAAACGCGCTTGCTCGATCCCGCCGCCAGCCTTTCCGCCAACACACTGCCTGCAAAACCTGCACCGACGATCAGAAAGTCATAGGGCGTCTTTTCACGCGCGGCTGATTCAAGATTTATCCGAGGCATTCGATGTGCTCCCCGATGGCCACCAGGGCGATTTGCGCCTTCATGGCCGCGCACGTGTTGTCCCAGGACTCGCCAACCAGCAATGCGTCAACTTTGCGAAGAAAATCGATAGTACCTTTGTGCGCCAGGGCCTCTTGAATCGCGCGCACAAACCCGTCGGCGTCATCGGCAATGGCCACAACACCCGACTCACCATACGCTCTGACAACATCGGCAATCCGGGTTGATACCACCGGGCAGCCGCCAGCCAGGTATTCCGGCGTCTTGGTCGGGCTGATAAAGCGTGTGGAGTCGTTCAGCGCAAATGGCATCAACGCAACGTCCCAGCCCGACAGATAGGCTGGCAAGTCGTCATAGGACTTGCTGCCTAGATAATGGACGTTGGCCAAATGCGGCAGGCTTGCCGGGTCGATTTTCACCACGGGGCCGATCAAGACGATTTGCCAGTGCGGCTGCAACTCGGCCAGTTGCTGAATCAGCCCGATATCAAAACGTTCGTCAATGACGCCGAAAAAGCCAAGTCTTGGATAGGGAATGTACTGTTGATCCTCAGGGTCAGACTGCCCGCTGCGAGCGGCTGCAAAATGCCCGACATCGACGCTGCTGGGCATGGCGTGCACATTTGCATGCTGCAGACGCTTGGTCTCCCATAGGCTGAAGCCGCCAGTAAACACAACATCTGCGCGCTTCATCAAGGCTTTTTCCTGTTCGACAAGCTCTGGCGGCGCACCTTTGAACGCAGACAATTCGTCCATGCAATCGAAGATCGTCACGTGCGCGCTGAGGTGGTCGGTAAACGCCAGGCTCATCGGGGTGAAATACCACAACAGCAACTCACCGAAGTGTTGTGCATCGATAAAACGATTCAGTAATGCGCGCTGTGCAGTGATCACCTCATCAGGCTGCATTTTCCGGGGCAGGTGCGGCACCAGTACCGTGACACCGCACGCTTGCGGAAGCTGTTCAAGCCGGATATCAGGGGAGTCCGACAGAACAGGCTCCTCAAGAAACACCACCTGATAATCCTGCGCCATTCGCGACATGATGTGCTGAGGACGCTGATAGACAAACCCCCATCGCAGATGGGACAGGCACAGCAGTAAAGGCCTGATGGCAGCCTCGACTCTGGTTAAGGCCGACGTCTCGGATTGAATCGTTTGAACACCGTTCATAGAGTTTTCCCTTCTGTTAAAAAGTCCTGGATGAAACTGAAGGGCTCTGAAAAGGGCTGAACTTCGACGGCATTCATGATGAGGATAGGCAGTGGCGGCTGTTGCGTACATGGAACAATCACATGCATGGAGCAACCATAGACCGGCTCGTGGGTTTCGAACACGCGCCCAGGCCGCTGTTCGTTGATTCCGATAAAGGGTAGGCGCCGTTGAGAATGAACCGTTGAACTCGGCGGAACAAATACGCCCCTAGTCTTGAGCGAATGTTTTTCTGGCACCTGCAGTACGTTTTCCCCACGCGGTGGTCTGGTCCTGATTTTCGCAAGCGAGGCTCCTCTGTCGTCCTGTTGAGAAAGGTCACGACGACGAGCCGTCAGCTCGCTTCTTGCCGAGGCGGCGAAAATCCAGGGAGGACAATCATGATTCTGGTTACCGGTGGTGCGGGATACATTGGCGCTCACATCGCGCTCGAGTTGCTTGAAGATGGCCGCGATGTCGTCGTGCTTGATAACTTGTGCAACAGTTCGCGAGAGCCGTTAAGACGGATAGAGGAACTCTGCGGGCGACAGGTTGCGTTCATCCACGGCGACGTGCGCAGCAAAGCGACGTTGCACCGGCTGTTCGCTCAGTACCCTGTCAAGGCAGTGGTGCATTGCGCCGGACTCAAGGCGGTGGGCGAAAGCGTTCGAGAGCCGCTGCGCTATTTCGAGACCAACGTGAGCGGCAGCGTCAACTTGTGTCAGGCAATGGCAGAAGCAGGCGTGTTCGACCTGTTATTCAGCTCATCCGCGACGGTTTACGGCGGGTGTGAGCAAATGCCGCTGGATGAGAACTGCCCACTGGGTTTACCGACCAATCCTTACGGGCACTCCAAACTGATGGCCGAGCATGTGATGCAAAGCGTCGCCCGCTCGGATCCACGCTGGTCCATCGGTCTGCTGCGCTACTTCAACCCCATTGGTGCGCATCCGTCCGGCCTGCTGGGCGAGTCGCCCTGCAACACGCCGAACAACCTGTTGCCCTTCCTGCTGCAGGTTGCCAATCGACTACGTCCTGCCCTGCACATATTCGGCAGTGACTACCCCACGCTGGACGGAACAGGTGTGCGTGATTACCTTCATGTGATGGATCTGGCCGAGGGACACCTGAAGGCGCTGGACAAAATTCATGACGAACGTGGCGTATCCGTCTGGAATCTGGGCACAGGACAGGGTTATTCGGTGCTTGAGGTGGTGCACGCCTTCGAACGTATCTCCGGCAAAGCTGTGCCGTTGATCTTTGAACCACGCCGGCCCGGAGACATTGCAGCATGCTGGTCCGATCCGGGAAAAGCAGCGCGCGAGCTGGATTGGCGAGCCAGGTTCAACCTTGATTCGATGCTCACCGACGCCTGGCGCTGGCAGTGCATGAACCCGCAGGGTTACAGGCCGACAGCGCTGGTCAGTTGAATTTTATCCAGACGTGTTGCCAGACGTGCTGAACGATCATCACGTTATCGTGACGCCTGCCAGCAAGCGCATGCTAGAAGTTGGCCGGTGTGTTGGCGCTGATGATCTCGGCTTCGTCCTGGCCAATATTGCGGAAGCGATGCGGCAAGGTGGTCGGGAAGTAATAGCCGTCCCCCGGACCGAGAATGTTGACTTGCCCATCGATGGTCAGCTCCACGGTGCCGCGCGTCACCAGACCGCACTCCTCGCCTTCGCTGTGAACGATCGGCTCATCGCCCGAGTCGGCACCCGGCGCGTATTGCTCACGCAGAAAACGCATCTGCCGGCTTGGCAGGGTCGCGCCCACCAGCAGCAAACGGGCACCGTTGCGCCCCAGATCGGGTTGATCACCGGCTCGAAACACGTACTGATCCTGTCCCGGAGGCTGATCGAATGTGAAAAAATCCGCCAGCGTCATGGGAATCCCCTCAAGCAGCTTTTTCAGCGAGCTGATGGAAGGACTGACACGATTTTGTTCGATAAGGGAAATCGTGGCATTGGTCACACCACTGCGTCGGGCGAGCTCACGCTGTGACAGCTTGTAGCTTTCACGCACCAGTTTGAGTCGTGCTCCCGTATCCATAGTGGCCTTATGTGAAAGATATCCGGTGAATGAGGCAGCGCCCCGGCGCAATGGATCGTCCATTACCCGAAGCCGTCAAGCCGGATATTAAATCACGTTTGCCCGCAACACTCAGCAGCTCATCGCTCTAGCGGTGGTTGCGCGCATAGCTCTGGCAGGCCTCGCGGAAGGCCTTGAACAGGTTGAGCGACACGGGGTTGTCCATGAACTCCCATTCCGGATGCCACTGCACACCCAGCACAAAGCCTGGCGCGCCGGGCATGGACACCGCTTCGACCAGACCGTCGGGGGCCAATGCTTCTGCGCGCAGGTCCGACGCCAGACGATCGACACCCTGACTGTGCAGGCTGTTGACCTCGAAGCCCGGGCCCAGCCCGAGCGAGTCGAGCAAACCGCCAGGCTGCACCTGCACGGCATGCTTTGGCGTGTACTGCACCGCCAGCACCTCGCTTTGCGGCTCACGATGATCCAGATAGCCGGGCAACTCCTGAACCCGCTGATGCAGGCTGCCGCCCAAAGCGACATTCAGCTCCTGAAAACCGCGGCAAATGCACAACACCGGCACGCCCTGAGCGATGGCAGCCCTGAGCAGCGGCAGTGTGGTGCGGTCCCGGAATACATCATGAGCGGTGCCCTCCACGCTCGCCGGTCCATTGTAGTGACGCGGCTCGACGTTGGACGGCGAGCCGGTAAACAGCAGGCCATCCAGCGACGCGAGCAGTTGCGCAGGCTCGGTGGGCACCTCGAGTGCAGGCAGAATCACCGGCATGCCGGCGAAGGCTGCAGCCTCGACGTACTTGTCGCCTGCGGTGTGAGAAGAATACTTGCCCAACTGCTGACGGCAGGCGGTGACACCGATCAAGGGAGGTCGCGACATAGCTTGAATCCTGTGTGAAATCTGAATGGTCAGCGCCATTTGGACGCTATCCAGCGGGAATGAAACCAGTCTAGGATAGTCATCTGCGCAACAAACATAGGCATTCCGGCAAAGGAACAATGCACCGATGCAATATGAAATCACCCACGCCGACCTTTCATTGGTGCTCGCCCTGGTTCGCGGCCGCACGCTGGCACGCGCCGCCGATCTGTTGCAGGTTGATGTATCGACCGTATTCCGCTCGATCCGTCGCCTGGAAGCAGCCCTCGGTGCAGCGCTGTTTGAAAAGAATCGGCGCGGGTACATACCGACCGATACCGCGCAGGCCATGGCCGAGCAGGCCGAGCGCGCCGAACAGGCGCTTGCTGCTGCGCGCATCGCCCTGCAACAGGGCGAACAGGTCGTCAGCGGCACGGTACGCCTGACCTGTACCGATGCAGTACTGCATAGCCTTCTATTACCGGCGCTGGCGGACTTCATGTCGCAGTACCCTGCCCTTACGCTGGAGCTGGCCACCTCCAATGCCTTTGCCAACCTCAGCCGTCGCGATGCCGACATCGCCCTGCGCCTGACCAATACGCCACCCGAGCACCTGATCGGACGCTGCCTGGGCAGTGCCGACTACTTTGTCTGTGGCCGCGCCGAATACCGCGAGGCCTTGACGCAGAACCCTGCCTCGATCCCGTGGATCAGCCCGGACGACTCGATGCCCGACCACACCTCGGTAATCTGGCGTAAACAGGCCTTTCCGGGGGTATTACCGAGCTACCGCTGCAGCAACATGTCGGCTGTCTCGCAGTTGGTCGCTGCCGGCCTGGGCGTCGCGGCGCTGACCGGTTTCACGGTCGAGGGCCTTGGAGCGGTCGAACGCCTGAGTGGCCCGCTGGAAGGATGCCGCACCGACCTGTGGCTGCTGACCCGCCCCGACTGTCGCGCATTGCGTTCCGTGCAGACCCTGCTGGAAGCCCTCGCGCCGCGCCTGCGCGCAGCGTTGCAGGTATCCAGCCCCGGCTGATCGGCCTCTGTGGATCCATTAAATAATAGTTAACTAAATTAATCATTGGATTAATCGCGATCCTGTGGCATTAATAATCGCGAGGAAACAACTTGATTCATTCTGTGGATCCATAAGACCAATAATCGAACCGTGGAGAACCATCATGCACCCGAAAAATGCGTGGTACGTCGCTTGCACAGCGGATGAAGTCGCCGACAAGCCTCTGGGCCGGCAGATCTGCAACGAAAAGATGGTGTTCTATCGCGACCAGAACCAGCAGGTCGTGGCCGTCGAAGACTTCTGCCCGCATCGCGGCGCCCCGCTCTCGCTGGGCTATGTCGAGAACGGCCAGCTGGTGTGTGGTTACCACGGGCTGGTCATGGGCGGCGACGGCAAGACTGTTTCAATGCCCGGCCAGCGTGTTCGCGGCTTCCCTTGTAACAAGACCTTCGCCGCGGTCGAGCGCTACGGCTTCATCTGGGTCTGGCCCGGTGACCGGGAAAAAGCCGACCCGGCGCTCATTCATCATCTGGAGTGGGCAGTCAGCGACGAATGGGCCTACGGCGGCGGGCTGTTTCATATCCAGTGCGACTACCGCCTGATGATCGACAACCTGATGGACCTCACTCACGAAACCTACGTGCATGCGTCAAGCATCGGCCAGAAGGAAATCGACGAGGCAGCGCCCGTCACAACGGTCGAAGGCGAGGAAGTGGTCACCGCCCGGCACATGGAAAACATCATGCCGCCGCCGTTCTGGCAGATGGCATTGCGTGGCAACAATCTGGCCGATGACGTGCCGGTCGATCGCTGGCAGATCTGCCGCTTCACGCCGCCCAGTCATGTGCTGATCGAAGTCGGCGTCGCCCATGCGGGCAAAGGCGGCTATGACGCGCCTAAGGAGTTCAAGGCGTCGAGCATCGTCGTCGACTTCATCACCCCCGAGACCGACACGTCCATCTGGTACTTCTGGGGCATGGCGCGCAACTTCAATCCGGCCGACGAAGCGCTGACTGCCAGCATCCGTGAAGGCCAGGGCAAGATCTTCACCGAAGACCTGGAAATGCTTGAGCGCCAGCAACAGAACCTGCTTCAGCATCCGCATCGCAACCTGCTCAAGCTCAATATCGACGCCGGTGGCGTGCAGTCACGCAAGATCCTGGAGCGATTGATCGCTGCCGAGCAGGCCGGTCCCGGCGAGCAGATTCCCGTGATGGCGACGAAATGACCGGCCATTGCCCGTCGAAATACGAAGAAAACAATCAGAAGTGACCCTTGCCGCGGTCACCCGAGGACCTGACATGATCGACGTGACAGTGTTATCACGTAACGATGAAGCGCTGGATATCTGCAGCTTTGAACTGGTGCGGGCAGACGGAGCGCTGTTGCCGCCGTTCAGCGCAGGCGCGCACATTGACGTGCTCCTGCCTGACGGGCTGATCCGCCAGTACTCGCTGTGCAATGCCCCGAGCGAGCGTCACCGCTATCTGATCGGCGTCCTCAACGACCCGGCCTCGCGTGGTGGCTCACGCAGCCTGCATCAGCAGATTCAGCCTGGCGCGCAGTTGCGTATCAGCGAACCGCGCAACCTGTTCCCGCTGGCTGAAAACAGCCGACGCACGCTGCTGTTCGCCGGCGGTATCGGCATCACCCCGATCCTGTGCATGGCCGAACAGCTTGCGCTGGAGGCTGCCGATTTCGAGCTGCACTATTGCGTGCGTTCCGCCGAGCGCGGCGCCTTTATCGAGCGCCTGAAGCATTCGGCATTTGCCGAGCGCATCACGCTGCACTTCGATGAACAGCCGGACACCGCACTGGAGGCTGGTAAAGTGCTCGCCAACCCCCAGCCCGATACCCATCTGTACGTGTGCGGGCCAGGCGGTTTCATGCAATACATCCTCGACAGCGCGCGTGCCGCTGGCTGGTCCGAGGACACTCTGCACCGCGAGTACTTCTCCGCAGAGCCGGTAGACACCAGCAACGACGGCAGTTTTTCGATAGAGATCGCCAGTACTGGCCAGGTCATTGCCATTCCGGCCAACAAGACGGTCGCTCAGGTGCTCGAAAGCCACGGCATCGATATTCCACTGTCGTGTGAGCAAGGTGTCTGTGGCACCTGCCTGACGCGGGTGTTGAAAGGCATTCCGGATCATCGCGATCTGTTTCTGACCGAAGATGAGCAGGCGCTCAACGATCAGTTCACGCCGTGCTGTTCACGTTCGAAGACGCCCGTGCTGGTGCTCGACCTCTGATCAGTCCGGGCGCTGAATGACCTTCATGCGCTCGTTCTGCCCGGCGCCGAAGATTTCCGCGTAACGCAAGGTGGCATTGGCATGCTCGCGCATGATGGCCTCGGCGCGAGCGCCCTGCCCGTTGACCAGCGCATCCACCACGGCGTGATGCTGCATGTGGGCGAAATTGAACCGCCGGTATTCGCGAATCAGGTTGTCGCGATCCACGGCCAGCGCGGTCACCGAGGCAAAAGGCAGATGGTCGTTGCGCGACAGTGCATCGGCAATGGCGCGATTACCGCTGCCCTCGACGATCACGCGATGCAGACGCATGTTCATGTCGTGATAGACCTCAAGGTCATCTTCAGTGACATGGCCTTTCTCGAACAGCGCGTCACCCTGCACCAGACAGGCTTCCAGTTCGTCGCGCGCCTCCTGGGTCACGCCGCGCTCGGCCATTTGCCGCGCGGCAAGCCCCTCCAGGACACCGCGGACATCCACCGCACCGGCGATTTCCATCGGGCTGATCGAACGCACCTGAAACCCACGCCCGCCAAAGGGCACCAGCAGCCCTTCCTGCTCCAGCGTGCGGAACGCCATGCGCACCGGCATGCGCGACACGCCAAACAGCTCGGCGGTCGGCACCTCCATCAGGCGCTCGCCGGCAGCCAGCTCGCCTGATGCGATCATCTTGCGCAACGCAACGAGGACGGTCTGCCCGGGTTTGCTCATCAAAAGGCTTCCGTGGGGATCAAAAAAGGCATCTTACCCCACGCGCGCCCGAGTGAATCGCCCACATGCAATCGATCAGAGGGGGCACGAAGCGGCGTAACCGAAGGTGCGCTCTTCATCGGGTATTTCAATCCATGCCAGCGTCTCTGCAAAACTGATCGGCGGGCTGTAGAAGTAACCCTGCACCATCGTACAACCCAGGGTGGTCAATGCATTCAACTCATCCTGTGTTTCGACGCCTTCGATCACGCAACCCAGCGACATGTCCAGACTCAAGGCAACCAGCGATTTGACGATCTTGTAACTGGCCGGGTTGTTATGCACCCCGGTGACAAAGCTGCGGTCGATCTTCAGCTTGGTCAGCGCCAGCGCGTGCAACTGACTGAGGCTGGAGAAGCCGGTGCCGAAGTCGTCCAGCGAGATGCCGCAACCCAGCTTGCGGAACTGGGTAATGGCCTGCTGCACCTGGGCGATATCCTGCATGACCGCCGTTTCGGTGATTTCCAGATCGAGCCGCGACGCATCGAAGCCGCTGTGTTCGATGATCTCGACAATTCTGTTGACACTTTCCCAGGTCGCACAGTCGTGCGCGGACAGATTGAACGACAGCCTGACAGGCGCAGGCCACGATAGGGCCATGCTTAGCGCCTGGGTCAACAAGGGCACAGTGAGCTTGTTGATCATGCCGATGCGCTCGGCGATCGGAATGAAATGCGCCGGCGAAACAGCCCCCAGTTCCGGGCTGTTCCAGCGCGCCAGCGCCTCGAACGCCACCGTTTCGCGCGTGCAGCTTTCAATGATCGGCTGAAACAATACGTGGAACTCGGTTTCCAGATTGGCGCGCCGCAAGGCCTGTTCGGTAACGCCGTCGGCATGCAACTGCTCACGGTGGCTGGCGGAGAACAGGCAGGTGGTTCCGGGGTTATGGTTCTTGCCCTGATACAACGCGTAGTCGGCAAACTCGAACAGTTGGGTCGCGTTATCCGCCGTGGCCGGGTACGTCGCCAGGCCCAGTGTTGCGCCAATCTGGATCGGCATGTCCGACAGTTCGAAGCTTTCGTGCATGAGGTCACACAGGTGTTTGCCAAACGCCTGCAATGCCTCGCTGTCGATGTCTCCCTTGATCACCAGCGCGAACTCGTCACCGCCCAGTCGCGATACATGCACCTTGTCGCTTGAGGCGCTGGTCAGGCGTTCAGCCACCAGCATCAGCAGACGGTCGCCGATTCGATGACCATAAAGGTCATTGACCGGCTTGAACCCGTCCAGGTCCAACACGCCCACTGCCAGCCCGCTGCGCTGCGCCATTGCCTCGGTCATCGCGGCATCCAAAGTCTGAAAGAACTGCCGACGATTGGGCAGGCCCGTCAGGCTGTCCTGATTGGCCAGCAGCAGGTTCTCGTTGCTCAGTTGCTCGGTCTTTACCTGCACATTCACCAGACTGGTGAAATCGCGGTACTGGTAATGAAGAATAATCAGCATGCCGATCGACACAAGCACGATATTCACCGCCGTGGCGATAAAGGTAATGTTGTAAGTCGAGGCGAAGAAAATCACGAAGGCGGTGTTGACGACCAGCGCGGTGGTCAGCGCTGCGGGCCGCAAGTGCATCATGCAGAAGATGCAGACAATCACCGTAATGCCCATGAAAAACGCGACATGCGCCTGGGAATAGGCATCGCCATAGGGGTAAAGCGACAGGGACCAGGCGGCAAACCCGGCCGCTATCGCGCCCGCCAGACCATGCGTACCGCGCAGCGTGGCCAGAATGATCGCCGGAGCGGGTGGCGGCCGGTTTACCGTGCGCAACCATTTGCTTGCACGGACGCCACAGATAACCGTGAGCAGCGCAGGGACCAGCAGCGTCAGCCACACCGGAGCGGTTCGCCAATGAGTGAACGCCAACGCCCAGGTATTGACCAGCAGCACGAAGTACATCAACGGCAATTGTCGGGACAACGCAACGTACTGGGCCTGCAACAACCTGGGGTTATCAGCAGGCACAGACATCAGGGCACGCAAGGCACCCGGTAGTTTTTTCAGCATCGCAAGGCTTCTCTGTTACCACAGTCAAAGCACACGTGGCTTGCTGCTCATCATGCGAACCGGACAGCTAATTGTCGGCTCGCTTGTCAGGCTCTCGGCAGAAGTGATTAATTCTTTACGGTAAAACCGAGCCGTGCATCGGTTTAATTGAAATAACCCGCCGGTCACTTTCCCCTGCGCGCGCCTGGATTAATGACGCTTGTACACCTTTCAAGCGTCCCCTACGGGGCAAGGAGCATTAACGTGCCGATCTTCGATTTGCAGGCGACCATGCTGATGGCAGGCGGTATTGAAGCAGCGAAAGTCGATGAGCAGTTTCTATCGGTCAACAGCCTCACAGGCCTGACGCAGTCACTACAATCAGTTCGCCGCCACTTGCGCCCGGTCGGCCTGCATGACCAGGGCTTTGAGCGAGGCGTCGAACTGCTTCAAGGCATTCACTTGCAGATCACGCTGCTGATCGATCTGTGCGGCGATCTCCGGAGCGGCCTTGCCTTGCACCCAGACCGAGGTCATTTCCCGAACCACCTCACCTTCAGCCTTGCCGATGTATTGCAGGTCGTTGTCATAGAAGCGTGCCATGAACCGCGCTTCGACCTGACTGTTGCGCTTGCTCACCAGACGATTGTAAGTGTCGAGCATGACCACCACATCCGGCCGCGCCTGCATCAGCGCATCGAGCGTGTCGTAGACGGTCACCGAGGCGAACTCTTTCTTTAATGAGCCCACCAGCCAGTCGGTCGCCAGTGCCGGGTCCGAACTGTTGACGAATGCATTGCGGATACGCGAATCGAGCGCGCCACTGCGGCCACTCCTCAGCGCCACCGAGTGATAGTTGTTCAAATACTGAAGGTTGCTGAGGGTGTTTTCGCTGTACAGCACGCCCACCGACTGAGTGTGTTGCAGGCCCGCAGCGCTGTCGACGACGGGCATGAAATGGCAGGACTGTTCGAAGACCGGGGAGACGGCAGCATTGACGGGGGCAGTGAACACAATGCTGGTGCTGAACACGGCAGCAAACGTCAACAGATTGAACATTCTCATCGCGTCGTCTCCCTTTGGAGCAGGTGGCTATGGCGCCATCCTCCTCCTTTGCCGGAAAAACAGAACTTGCCTTGCTTGATGATGACTATCGACTGAATGAATGATAGTTGATGCCACTACGTTGCAAGGTTTTTCGCTTCAATTTTCATCTGCCCTGACGGCCGCCCGAATGGCTTGCAGCAGCATCCGGCACGCCGGATTGTCATTGTCGGTACGCCAGACCAGGTGCAACTCGCTCTGCACGCCTTCGCCCAGGTCAATGTCACGAAACACGACATCCTTGAACACCACATTGGTTGCACAACGCGGCACCAAAGCCAGGCCCATTCCGGCGTTGACCAACGCCAGAATAGTCAGTGACGATCCAAGCCATTGGACATACTCCGGTGCAACTCGTGCGGAGCGAAACATACCGGTCAGCAGTTCGTTGAACGGTGGATACGCCGAATGCGAATACATCAGGAACGGTGCGCCATCCAGATCGGCCACCGCCACCGAATCGGCATGCGCCAGGCGATGATTGCTCGGCACGGCCAGCACGAACGGCTCGCGTACCAGGCATTCGCTCTCGTAACCCGGCTGAAACAACGGTGCCCGCACGATGCCCAGGTCAATGCGCCGCGCCCTGAGTGCTTCGTGCTGCTGATAGGTATTCATTTCCGTCAGGGAAATCTTCACCTGCGGCTGTTTGAGGCGCGCCTCGGCGATCACCCTGGGCAGAAACTCGTACACCGCGCTGCCGACAAAACTGATAGTCACCGAGCCGATGTCACCTTCGGCAAAGCGCCGCGCGGAAATGGCCGCCTGCTGCGCGCGCTCCAGCAAGGTCTGCGCCTCGATGAAAAAGGCCCTGCCCGCGGCAGTCAGGGCCACACTGCGGGTGCTGCGCGTGAACAGTTCTACGCCTAGGTTGTGCTCCAGTATCTGAATCTGCCGACTCAACGGCGGCTGCGTCATGTTAAGCCGTTCGGCGGCACGGCGAAAATTCAGCTCCGTGGCCACCGTGGTGAAGCAGCGCAGTTGAGAAAGCTCGAACATTGATCCACTCCCGGTATCAATCAAGTCACTGACACAGAGTACAGTAACTGCTCGAGCAACCCAGTGCGCCGTTTGACAAAGCAAAGGGAAAGACGCCCATAGCTGACACGTCTTTGAACCTTTGATTATTCAAACGTATTATTCAAACGTACAGCGTGTTGGGTCAGCGGCTTTACATTCTTTGTCTTTCCAACTGCTCCCGACAGTCTTGGGCTCCGACGGAGTTTTAAGTATTAATCTAAACCCCGCATCCTTCGATCCTTTATCACTCGCTCCCTCATAATCACACGCGACAAAAAAACCCTTATCGTTATTGCGGATGCCGGCCAGTGTAAAGTGAACACTTTCAAGGTCTGCTTCCGTAGCCAAAGGGTTTTCGCCACTCCAGTGCTGCCCAGAAGGGTCAGCAGCTTTATAGGAGTAGCCCCAATCCTCGGAGGTTTGAGTTATGTTTTTGACTGCCGGGCATGCGCTGGCCGCTGCGTAGGTATTGCCCATCAAAGCAGTCATCATCACAAGGCATGCTGACGCGTTCTTGAATTTCATATTCATGTCTAACGCTCCGTTTTCAACGAAATAAGCTGGATAACTAATTATCAGCAAAGCGCACGACGCCGACAGAGATGACCGGAGGCCATTATTGCAAGACTAGCTTAAGTACATACCTGGGCAAGACGGCCGCTTACAGGGGTCGTTATATCCGACAGGTGGAGTGACTAACGGAAGATACAGGGACTTGACAATGAAACTTACACTCGGCTCCAAACTGTAAGCGCCGATTGACAGGCAGCGATTCAATCAAGCACTCCGGCACTGGATTCTGTGCTCTGAAAATGCACCCACTCTGCACGGGTTCCATAAATCATACCGAAGGTGCCCAGCACCGCACAGAAGCACAGCGATCAATACAATATGGGTATCAATCAAGTCAAAAGCTGGATTGGACAGGAATAATACACGCCTCCATGATCGACTCATCCCCAAAAAAACAATGAATGGGAGTCGCCTCTTGAATACCGTCCCTGGTACTACGGACGCCACGGTGCTTGCCCGTGCGGCCGCCAAGGTGAAACGCCACGTGCTGCCGCTGTTCGTGGTGATGTTCATCGTCAATTACATCGACCGGGTCAATATCGGTTTTGTACGCAGCCATCTGGAAACCGATCTGGGTATCGGCGCAGCAGCTTACGGGCTGGGTGCCGGATTGTTCTTCGTCGGTTACGCACTTTTCGAAGTCCCCTCCAACATGCTGTTGCAGCGCTACGGCGCCCGCGCCTGGCTGACCCGCATCATGTTTACCTGGGGCGCGGCCGCGATGGCCATGGCGTTCGTCCAGGGGGAAACCAGTTTCTACGTGCTGCGCTTCATTCTGGGCGCTGCCGAAGCCGGTTTCTTCCCCGGCATCATCTATTACTTCACCCAGTGGCTACCCTCCAGTGATCGCGGCAAGGCCATGGCGCTGTTTCTCAGCGGCTCGGCGATAGCCTCGGTTATTTCCGGACCGGTGTCCGGCGCCCTGCTCGGCATCGAGGGCCTGAACCTGCATGGCTGGCAATGGATGTTCCTGATCGAAGGCTTCGCGTCGATCGTGCTCTGCGGTTTCGTCTGGTTCTGGCTGCAATCACATCCTCATGAAGCCCGCTGGCTCAGTGACGAAGAAAAAACCGCGCTCAGCACCGCCATCGCCGAAGAGCAAAGGCTGCGCGAAGCAGCACAAACCGTCAGACCCTCGGTATTCCGACTGTTGGCGGACCGGCAGATCCTGCTGTTCTGCTTCATCTATTTTTCCGTGGCCCTGACCATCTACGGCGCCACCTTCTGGCTGCCGAGCATGATCCGCAAGATGGGCAGTTTCAGCGATTTCGAGGTCGGGCTGTTCAATTCGATCCCGTGGATCATCTCTATCGTGGCCATGTACGGCTTCGCAGCTCTGGCCGCACGCTTCAAGCACCAGCAGGCCTGGGTAGCGGTGACCCTGGTCATCGCCGCCGCCGGCATGTTCATGTCCACCGTGGGCGGTCCGGTGTTCTCCTTTGTCGCCATCTGCTTCGCGGCAATCGGTTTCAAGGCCGCGTCTGCGCTGTTCTGGCCAATCCCTCAAGGCTATCTGGATGCACGCATTGCTGCTGCGGTCATTGCGCTGATCAACTCCATCGGCAACCTGGGCGGTTTCGTCGCACCGACCACGTTCGGCTTTCTGGAACAGACCACCGGTTCGATTCAGGGCGGTCTGTATGGCCTGGCAGCGACATCGCTGCTCGCTGCCGTGGTGATCTTCTTCGCCCGCACTACGCCACGAGGTGACCGCGGCCGCCCGTCCAGGGCTGAGCGGCCCGCAGCGCTCAGCCCTGCCGTCAATGGCACCCCTTCCAGCCTCAAACCCTGACCTCCGGGAGACCGCCCTTTGAAAATCATCCGTGTAACCGTGACCCCTATCGCCTTTCGCGACCCGCCACTGCTCAACGCCAGTGGTATTCACGAACCTTTCGCCCTGCGCTCGATCATCGAGATAGAAAGCGACAACGGCTACATCGGCCTCGGTGAAAGCTACGGTGATGCCCCGGCACTGGCGATTCAGCAACAGGTGCAGACCCAGCTGATCGGGCTCGACCCGTTCAACCTCAATCAGCTGCGCAGCATCGTGCAGGCGACCGTGGCGGCGCATAAGCCTGCCAGCCTGGCCGGTGCCGAACTGGCGCCGGGCTCACACGCCAGCAAGGCGGTCAGCAATGCTTATTCTGCGTTCGAAGTAGCGTTTCTGGACCTGCAGGCACGTTCCATGAACCTGCCACTGGTGGACCTGCTTGGCGGTGCCATTCGTGACCAGATACCCTTCAGCGCCTATCTGTTCTTCAAATATGCGCAGCATGCCGATGCGCCTTACGCGCCCGACAGCTGGGGTGAAGCGCTCAGCGAAGAGCAGATCGTCGCCCAGGCCCGGCGCATGATCGACGCCTACGGTTTCAAAAGCATCAAGCTCAAGGCCGGTGCACTGCAGCCGGAACACGAGGTGTCGTGCATCAAGGCGCTGAAAAAAGCGTTTCCCGGTTACCCGCTGCGCATCGACCCCAACGGCAACTGGTCACTGGAGACCTCGATTCGGATGGCCGAACTGCTGGGCGATGATCTGCAATATTACGAAGACCCGACGCCCGGCCTCGACGGCATGTCCGAATTGCACAAACGCACCGGACTGCCGCTGGCGACCAACATGGTGGTGACCGATTTCGACGAGTTCCGCCGCAGCGTGGCACTGGACAGCGTGCAGATCGTGCTCGCCGACCACCATTACTGGGGCGGCCTGCGCGACACTCAGGCGCTGGCGAAGATGTGCGAAACCTTTGGCCTGGGCGTGTCGATGCACTCCAACTCGCATCTGGGCATCAGCCTCATGGCCATGGCCCACGTCGCAGCGTCGGTGCCCAATCTGGACTACGCCTGCGACACGCACTACCCGTGGCAGGAACCGGACGAGGAAGTCATCAAGGGCGGCAAACTGCCGATTGTCGACGGCTGTGTCAGCATCACCCGCGCACCCGGTCTGGGGCTGGAACTGGACTACGACCAGCTCGGCAAACTCAATGATCAGTACCACAGCTGTGGCATCCGGCAGCGCGATGATGTGAAGCAGATGCAGAAGTACAATCCGGACTGGAAGGCGGTCAAACCGAGGTATTGAAGCCGCCCGGCTCGGCTTAATCGGCCTGCTGAACAGGCGCGGGCCTCTGGTAGACACCCGGTGGATCCTGCCGGGTGCGGCCACGGATCAAGGCTTCGGGGTTGCGGCTCAGGTAATCGGTGAGGACCCGTACCGAGCGGGCCATGCGCTGAACCTCATCCATTGTCCGGTCGATCTGTTGACGCACAGGCGAGTCCTCGTCGAGCGCTGCGCCGGCGACGTCCATCGTGCTTCGGGATTGCTCCAGAACGCCGTGCAGCTCAGGCATCACCTGCGCGTTGAAAAGCCTGAACGTTTTCTGCACCTCGTCAAGGCTGCCATTCAGGTTGCCGGCGATCTCCTGCACCGGCACTTTGCCGACCTTGTCGATGATCTGCTGTACCTGCTCCTGCATCTTTTCAAGCTCCCCCGGCACGGTCGGGATTATCAGCGGCTGCGCACTGACATCGAACGGTACCGGCGCAGCGTCAGCGATAAAACCCAGGGAAATATACAGCTGTCCGGTCAGCAGACTCTCGCTGCGAGGCTGCGCACGCAGGCCTCGCTTGACGAAGTCGGCTATCAACTGTGCCGTACGTGCATCGTCGGTAACGCCCAATGTCTTTACGATTTTTTCATTGGCCATACCCAGGCGATCCGGGTAAATCACCGCCCCGACAATACTGGTGAACGACTGGCTGGCCGCGTCGTAGTCCAGGTCTACCGAGACGACTCGCCCCAGTGTTATACCCATGAACTCGACCGGTGAATTGACCTCAAGACCACGCAGCGACTGACTGAAGATCATGCGGATGTAACCCGGCTCGCCGTCGGGCGGCGACAGCGCCTTCTGCTGATCGTCGAACAGCGTAAAGCGTGCATGCTCTGCAGCCCTGGGTGCCTTCGTGCTGTAATCCGGCTCGACGAAGGCCACCCCTCCCGCCAGTATCGTCGAAACTGATTCAGTCTTTATCTTCAGACCATCGGCGTCCACCGTCATGTCGATGCCGCTGGCATTCCAGAAGCGTGTATCAGTAGTCACAAACCTGTCGTTGGGCGCATTGATGAAAATTTCCGCATCCACCCCCTTGCCGTCATCGGATAAATGAAAGGCCGCTATCTGTCCGACTTGAATACGTCGGTAGTACACAGGAGACCCCACCTCCAGTGAGCCCAGGTCCCCGGCGTGCAGGGTAAAACGTGTGCCTTTTATGCCGTAGGTAATGGGTGGCGGAGTTTCCTGACCGACAAAGTGTTTTTTCGTACGCCCGGACGTGCCGCTGTCCGCCGCGATAAATGGCCCGGAAAGCAAGGTATCCACGCCCGACACACCGGTGGCGCCTATACGCGGGCGCACCACCCAGAACAGGGAATCCTCGGCAGTGAACGCACGGGCGTCGGCATCGAGATCCACCGTCGCCACCACGCCTGTGCGGTCTTTGTTCAAGACCACAGCCGATACCTCGCCGATCACGACATTCCTGACCTTGACCCTCGTCTTTTGAGCTTCAAGCCCCTCGGCGCTCTGGAAGGTGATGAAGATTCTCGGGCCTTTGGAGAGTGTGCTGCCGATCAGCAGCGACAGGCCTATCAAGGCAGCAAGCAGCGGAACCAGCCAAACCGGGGCTACGCCGAAACGTCTGTTTCGGGAGAGTGAAGCGCCGACTGCCGATGCAGAAACCGAACCTGAGCGATCAGACATTTTGTCCTCTGAGACGCCCACAAGGGGTCATGCCGACGATTGATACTGTCGGTCGAACTCTGAACCTCGGCTATTAATAAACCATCAAGGAAATATCAAGATCTGATCAAGATGCGATGGTGCCGTTGCGGCGGGAATCCATCGTGTGGTCTTGCATGAAGCCGACCTTTTGGTCGTAAGCGGATGGCGAACACATCTTTACTTCGTCCTCACATCGATCTGCTTCCAACTGCTATATAAACTCCGTCTCGCTAAGAGGTGTGAGTTGGTAGTGGGAGCGATGCGATCATTTGATCAAAGGCCGCCACCGCATATCTTCCATCAAGGCTTTTCAAGGTTGGCATTGCTGAAGGAAACCCGAATCTCACTCTGCCGGGAAGCACTTGATCCATAGCTGAGTACCAGGTCAGCAGAGCTTGTTGGAGGCGCACGTGTAGCTCGAATCCACTCCGTCGGCGGGTGGTGTCTGCTTTGGCTCGTTCTCGCGCGAGCTGAGGATCTATGCGGCCAACAATGTAACAGTCAGCAAAGCCAATACGTCCTTGTGCGATCGTTTCTCTTGTGGCGTCCAACTCTATTCGCCAGTCGTGCTCGCTCGCCTCGCCGATCTGCCAAAGGCTCCAAATGTAGTGGAGCTTGAGGGGGTCACTGTCACACAAAGCCCACGAAGAAATGTCTTCGATGGCCAACGCTTTTTGCCAGCGATCCACGTTCCGCTCTGCCCAAAAAGTTGCTGCTCCGACTGGATCTTTTATCCGATCCGGTTCGTTTTCAAAACGGCCGTTTTCAGGAATGACATGTTGCCCTCCATGCTTAGCGCACCAAGTCGTTTTCCCGCTGGCGCTGATTCCTTCAACAACCAAAATCATCGTTATGACTACTCCGTTAATTGCGCCATCCTTGCAAGTCCCAAATCATCAGGGGTTACGTGGTTTCTGCCGCCACCCACTGATGCGGCAGCAGTTGCTCGATCTCGCTCGCCCGCTGCGTCGGCAGGCGTGTAAGAACGTCCTTCAAATAAGCATACGGATGATGCCCGTTGAGCCGCGCAGATTGGATCAAACTCATGATCGCCGGCGCCCTTTTTCCGCTGCGTAGCGACCATGCAAAGAGCCAGTTCTTACGTCCAAGAACCCATGGACGAATTTGATTCTCGGCCCAATTGTTGTCAATGGGTACGGCTCGGTCGTCGAGGTAGCGCGACAGCGCTGCCCAGCGTTTCAGGCTGTAATCGAGTGCTCTACTGATGGCCGAACCTTCGAGCACGAGATCGCGCTGGGCGATCATCCAAGCATGTCCATCACCGGTACGGCTTTTTCTTGCCGTATTCGGCGCCGTTAAATGCAGGTTGCGGCGCCGTGTTTTTCTGCGCTTGTACCCGTATCCATTTATGGAAGAGGTTTGCGTTGAGGCTATGGCTGAGCGCGATGCTGGCAATAGAAGCGCCGGGCTGGGCACACTCTTGAATGACTTGGGCCTTGAAGGACTTGGAGTAGGAACGGCGTTGTGGCTGCATGAAATACCCGCTTAAAAGGCTAGAACTGGTGTCCACCTAAATTTAAGTGCACACCATGTCCTGGCCTCGCGGGGCTGGGTAGATGACTTGGCCGGACGCATACTTTTGGTCGGCGTCATGCCGTTGATCAAGGCAACGGATCAAACTTCAATTCGCTGAGGCTTTGCACCTTGTCTTCGCGAACCATTTTGTATTCGGTATTCGGGCCGATCCAGCGCGCCCAGATTGCGTCGATCTCGCCTGCGGCTTCCATTGCGCGCAGTGATTCGTTGACCTTCGCCAGAAAGGCCGGTTCGCCCTGGCGCATGCCGGCACCAATGGGCTCAAGCGCCATCGGTTCCTTGGCGATTGCCAATTCCACGCCGCCGGCCTTGGCCTGCCCTACCAGCTTGATCGCAGTCATGGTGTTGGTCACCAGGCCCACCACCTTGTTCTGTTGCAGCGCCATGTAGGCAGAGCCGGTGTCCTGAAAGGTCACTGGCGTTGCGTCAGCCAGGCGGATCGACTGCTCGGACGTAGAGCCTTTAGTCGAACTGATGCGTTTGCCCTTGAAGAACGATTTCGGTTGATCGGCATTCGCGGCACGGACTACCAGTGTTTCCTTGGCGATGTAGTAAGGGTCGCTGAACTGAATCTGCTCGGCACGGCTCTTGGTGTAGGCAAGGTTGGCGAAAATCACGTCCACGCGGCCCATTTTGACTTCCGGGATACGTGCTTCGACCGACAGCGGCTTGAGTTCCAGCTCCACGCCCATGTGTTTGGCCAGGGCTTTGCACAGGTCGACGTCCATGCCCACCAGTTCGCGGGTTTCAGGGTCTGGTGCCGAGAACGGCGGAACGTCGGCATACACGCCACAGCTCAGGCTTTTCTTGCTCATCACATCGCTGAGCTGATCGGCATGGACCACCGAAACAGCCAACGGCGACAACGCCAGTGCAGCCAGTACAGACTTGATACGCATGGTGAGACTCCTGGAAATGAATTGGGTGATTCGCTGAAATCAGTGCCTGCGCTCAATGGCTGCGCAGGTCGGCAATGAAGCGCTGGGCACGCGGATGGCTCGGTTGCTGAAAGAACACCTCAGGGCTGGATTTTTCGAGGATCTGCCCCGCGTCCATGAACCAGATGGTGTCGGCCACTTCCCGGGCAAAATTCATCTCGTGGGTGACGCACATCATGGTCATGCCCTCCTTGGCCAGGCCTTTCATGACACTGAGCACCTCGCCGACCATTTCCGGGTCGAGTGCGCTGGTGGGCTCGTCAAACAGCATGACGGGCGGCTCCATGGCCAGCGCGCGGGCAATCGCCACACGCTGCTGCTGGCCACCGGACAACTGTGCAGGGTAGGCACCGGCCTTGTGTGCCAGCCCTACCCGATCCAGCAACTCCATGGCGCGGGCGCGCGCTTCGCTGCTCTTCATGCCGCGGACCTTGGTCGGGGTCAGGATGATGTTGTCGAGCACCGACAGATGCGGAAACAGATTGAAGCTCTGGAACACGAACCCCACGCGGCTGCGCAGCCGGTTGACGTTGGCGTCGGTGCCATTGACGTCACGGCCATCAAACAGGATCTGGCCTTGCTGCACGTCCTCAAGACGATTGACGGTGCGGATCAGCGTCGACTTGCCCGAGCCTGAAGGCCCGCACAGCACCACCACTTCGCCACGCTGCACTTCGGCGGTGATATCGGTCAGGGCCTGGTACTCGCCATACCATTTGTTGATCCTGGAAAACATGATCATCGGATGCATTGGGCAACCCTCAGTTATCGGTAGTCAAAGGCCGGGCAACGGGCACAGGCGACACATCACCTTCGCGTTTGCGGGCAATGCGCTGCTCCACCACGGCGGCGAAACGGGTCAGGCCGTAGCACAGCACGTAGTAAGTGATCGCCAGGATGAAGAACACCTGAAACGGCTTGGTCAGCAGCTGGTTATTGATCTGATTGGCGGCGAAGGTTACTTCCTGGACGTTGATCACGTAGCCCAGCGACGTTTCCTTGATGATCGAAATGAACTGGCTGATCAGGCTCGGCAACGCGTTGTACAGCGCCTGCGGCAGGATCACCCAGACCGTGGTGCGCATGTAGCCCATGCCCAGTGCGCGGGAAGCTTCGTACTGACCGGTGGGCAGCGCCTGGATGGCGCCGCGGATGATTTCGCACAGATAGGCGCTCTGATAGACCACCAGCGTGCAGAGCATGGTGGTGAAGCCGGTGATGTTATGGCCGATCAGCAAGGGGACCAGAAAGTAGGTCCAGAAAATCACCATCAGCAGCGGAATTCCGCGCATCACATAGACCCAGACCGTCGCCGGGTAGCGCAGCCAGCGCCACGGCGACACGCGCGCCAGCGACAGCAGCAGGCCCAGCGGAAAGGCCAGCAAGAGGGCCAGCGCGGCCAGCATCAGCGTCGAAATCAGGCCGCCCATCGGGCCATGGGGGTATTGACCGACCAGCAGCAAGGTCCAGTTATCGCGAACAATCGTGAATACATCGAACATCGCCGCCTACCTCGCCATGGCTTTGCTGAACTGCCGGGCCAGCAACGCGCCCAGGCCCATCAGCATCAAGGAAATGGCCAGGTAGACCACGGTTGCGACCAGATACGCTTCGAAGGTGCGGAAGGTGTAGTTCTCGACCTCGCGGGTGGCATAAGTCAGTTCCACCACGCCGATGGCCATCACCAGACTGGTGTTCTTGAACAGCAGGACCGTGTGATTGATCAACGACGGCAGGCAGTTGCGAACCCCTTGCGGCAGGATCACGTAGCGCATCGAACGCACATAGCCCAGGCCCAGGGCGCGCGACGCTTCGACTTGCCCGGCTGGAATCGCGCGTAACCCGCTGCGGATGTCTTCACTGAAATAAGCCGCCTGGCAAAGCCCCAGCGCGATGACCGAGAACAGGTACTCGGTGCTGTAGTTGGCCAGCCAGATCTGCGTGCTTTCGGACAGCAAGGTGGGGATACCGAAATACCAGAGCATCAGTTGCACCAGCGTCGGCACATTGCGGTGGTAGGACACATAGGCCGCCACCAGGCGTTCGGCGTACTTGTTGCCAGTCAGGCGAATCGACACCAGCAGCAGGGCAATCGCCATGGCCAGGCACCAGGCAACCAAGGCCAGTTGCAGGGTCGTTTCTATGCCCTTGACGATCAGCTCGGCGTACTCGCCCTGCAGGATCGCTGAAAGATCGAATTTACTCGTCATGGTTGTTCCCATAGACATTCAGCCAGGGCAGAAGCAAGGCGCCAGTGGGTCTGGCGCGGGTATCGCATGGCGGCTGGTGCCGCTCTCGTGATGGGTACAGCGCTTGAAGACGCGGTCTCAGCCTTCGTAGTCCTGCGGGCGTGCGGTCGACAGTCCGCCGGGCACCTGCAACGTCGGGGTGATCTCCATGTGGCCGATGTTGACTGCGATGGGCGCGGCAATCACATAGGCGATCGCATCAGCAATGTCCTTGGCCACCGGCAGCTCATAGCCCTCGATGAAACGCTTGCGCACTTCCTCGGAGTCGCCATGCACGTGGGCGAAGATATCCGTCGCCACGCGCCCCGGGCAGATTTCGGTAACCCGCACGCGCTTGCCGAAGGCATCGATACGCAACTGCCGGGACAGCATGCTCACCGCAGCCTTGGTCGCGTGGTACGTCGAGTTGCCACCGAAGTTGTAGGCCGCAGCGATCGAGCTGATGTTGATTATGTGCCCGCGATCACGCTCGACCATCCCCGGCAACGAAAGCCTGGCGATCTGCAACACAGCGCGCAGGTTCACATCGACCAGCAGATCAATCCCTTCGGCGTCCGCCTTGAGCAGCGAGCCAGGACGGTCGACGCCGGCATTGTTGACCACGACATCGAAATGATGGGCCTGGAACAGGGCCGTCAGGCCGGCCAGATCCGTCACGTCGATAGCGTGCGCGATACATCCGGTGCGCTGCGCCAGTGCTGCCAGCTTGTCGGCACTGCGCGCCAGCGCATGGACCTGCAGACCTTCGGCACACAGCCGCTCGACGACGGCTTCTCCAATGCCTGAAGAAGCGCCGGTGACCAGCGCGGTTTTGTAATCGGAAAATGGCATGTCGGGGTTTCCTTGAATAAGCGTCGATCAGCCGCTTGGTTATTAATGCTGATCGCCTTGTACTGGACTTTAACCAGCGTCATGGGCAGCGACCAAGACACAATGGTTGTGTGGCGATAAGCTGCGCTTATGACCCGAGCAGCTGTGAAACCGGGGTGATGACACCGCCCTGCTCTTCGATGCTCTGGCGAATGCTGCGCGCCAGCTGCACCGCTCCCGGCGTGTCGCCATGCAACAGAATCGACTGGGCGTTGACCGCCACACGCTTGCCACCCAGGGTCGTGACCGTGCCGTCCTGCAGCAGTTGCGCAACCCTGGCCCGGACCTGCTCCGGGTCCTTGATCACCGCACCGGCAATGCCACGCGGCACCAGCAGACAATTTTCGTCATAAGCGCGGTCAGCCAGAAAGGTCGTCGCCACCCTCAGGTTGCACGCCTCGGCGGCCTGCTCGATGGCGGCGCTGCTGGATGAGCTGATGATCAACTGCGGATCAAAAGCTGCGACCGCCCTGACCAAAGGCCCGGCCAGTTCGGCATCGGCTGCGGCCATATTGCCCAGCGCACCGTGAAAACTCATGTGCGTGACGCGGTATCCGGCAGCGGCTGCAAGGCCCGCCAGCGCGCCGAGTTGATACACCACAATGGCGCACAACTCCTTGAGTTCGATGTTCATCCTGCGGCGGCCGAACCCCTGCAGATCAGGAAAACCGACATGCGCACCGAGATCGATGCCCAGCGCCTTGGCGCGGCGCACCGTGCTGTCCATGATCAGCGGATCCCCGGCATGAAAGCCGCAGGCGACGTTGGCCGAGGAGATCAATGGCATCAACGCCTCGTCCTCGCCCATGGTCCAAGGGCCGAAGCCCTCGCCAAGATCAGCATTCAGATCAATGCGCATGGTCATGTTCCTCCAGTTCAATCAGCGGCTGGCCGTAACCGACGCGTTCGTTCTCGGCGGCCAGGAAGCGCAGTACGCGCCCTGCCTGGTTACTGCGCACCGGCAGATACAGCAGACCGATACGCAACAGCCCAAGCAACTGCCCTGCAGCCACTGCATCGCCGGGTTTCACGTAGCTGTCGCGTTCATCGGGATGACTCGAGACAAATACGCCGGGGTTATCGGCACTCACCACATGGGCAGTCAGCGCCGACTGTTCAGCGGCAACCTGTGGCGCAGAAGGCGCAGCACAGGCCTGCACAGGCTCGCCACGGCGGATCAACAGCTCGAACCCCGGGCGTTTCAGTTCCAGTACAGTAAGCCCGGCGTCCCGAATCCATGCTGCCAGCTGGCGAATCTCTTTGATGTTCATCAGCGATGTCCTTGCAGGCTGCGCAGCGCGAGCATGCGCCGGGCGTCTTCGATGAAAGCGTGATTGGTGTCCAGCGCCTCGACCGCCTCGTCGTAACTGCACTGCACAAAACGCACCTTGCTGCCGATCGGTGCCTGACCAAGGCGCCACAGATCGGCTTCAATGACCGTGGCAAACTTGGGATAACCGCCACTGGGCTGGGCATCACGCATCTGCACGATCGGCTGCCCGCCGTGGGGCACCTGAATCACACCGGGCACGATGCCGTGAGAGCGGATTTCCAGCGCCTCGCGCGCAAGCAAGGGCGTGCCCTCCATGCGGTAACCATAACGGTTGCTCTGCGTGGTGATTTTCCATTCGCCGGCAAAAAAAGTTGCTTGCGCCTCGGCACTGAAACAGTCGAACTCGGCAGCCGGCAGCACCCGGATGGCGGGCAACCCGTCGAGCAGCAACGGCAAGGCCGCCACGGACGATTGCACACCGAAATCACTGGCGCGCGGTTCGTTGGCAGCACCCGCAGGAATCACATCGCCCTGCTGTAACGCACGGCCTTGCCAGCCACCAAAAGCACCGCGCAATTGCGTGCTGCGCGAGCCCAGTACCAACGGCACATCGACGCCACCGGCCAGGCACAGGTACACGCGGCTGCCCATTGTCGGGTAATTGAGCCGCAACACCTGATTCTTGCGTGCCTGAGCGACCCAGTTACCCGGCAGCCGCTGACCATCGAGCGACGCACCGCAGGCGGCCCCGGTGATCGCGAAGGTGCAGTCATCGACAAAGCGCACTTCAAACGGAAACAGCGGAATTTCAATGCCTGCCGCGTCTTCATCGTTGCCCAGCAACAGGTTGCCAAGCCGCAGTGACAGCGTGTCCATTGCGCCGGACGTGCCGACGCCGTAACCCAGGCTGCCGTGTCGCCCAAGATCCTGAACGGTCGCCAGTGCGGTAGCGCTGATAACTTCGATCATCGGATGATCCTCTCGATGCGCAAGCGCAGTTGATCGCCGGGTTGCAGCAGCGCCGGAGGCTGCTGACCCGCATCGAAAAACACCATCTCCGTGCGTCCTATGGTGTTCCAGCCACTGGGGCCGGCCGAGGCGGAAATACCTGTCTGAACGCCACCGATAGAGACCGACCCGGCACCGATATCGAGTACCGGCACCTTGCGCCGCGGCGTCGCCAGGCGCTGGTCCATGCCGCCCAGGTAGCAATAACCCGGATGGCTGCCCAAGGCGTACACCGGGTACAGCGGCTCGCAGTGCAGATTGGCGATGGTTTCGATATCCAGCCCGGTATGGGCGACGACATCAGCCATGTGCGGGCCGCCATCGCCGCCGTACACCACCGGCAATTCAATGATCCGGCCCTGCAACGGCAGCGGCTGGCACTGTTCCCAAGTCTCCAGCAAGCGGGTTTTCAGACCGGCCAGATCCCGCGGTGGCGCAGCGAAGGTCAGCATCAGATTGTTCATCCCCGGCACTGCTTCGCGTACCTGGGGCCAGTCCTTGCTCAGACGGGCCAGCGCCCATATCCGTTGCTGCGTTGCCAGGTCGAGCTCGCCGGGTGCTTCGAACAGCAACGCGGTGGTGCCCAGCAAGGTAATTCTTGGCGCATTCGGCGTTTGCAGGATGGTCATGGGTGGCTCCTTGTCTGCAACCAGCGCTCCAGGTGATGAATGTCCATGCCCCCCTTGCAGAACACCGGGTCCTGCAGAATGTCGCGATGCAGCGGGATGTTGGTGGAGATCCCCTCGACGTGCATTTCGCTCAGTGCCAGGCGCATGCGTGCCAACGCCTCGTCGCGACTGGCGCCGTGGGTGATGACCTTGGCCACCATCGAATCGTAATAAGGCGGGACGCGGTAGCCGTGGCTGACATGCGAATCGACCCGCACACCGAAACCACCGGGGATCTGCCAGCGGGTGACCAGACCCGGCGTCGGCATGAAGCTGCGCGGATCCTCGGCGTTGATCCGGCACTCCAGCGAATGGCCCGAAACGCTTACGTCGGCCTGACTGAAACTCAGGCGCTCGCCCATCGCCATGCGAATCTGCTGCTGGACAATGTCGATACCGGAAGTCATTTCCGTTACCGGATGCTCGACCTGCAGGCGGGTGTTCATCTCGATGAAATAGAACTCATCCTTTTCGAACAGGAATTCGAACGTGCCGACACCCTGATAGCCGATCTGGCGGCAAGCCTGTGCGCAACGCTCGCCCACTCTGGCCATCAATGCCGCGTCGATGCCGGGCGCAGGCGCCTCCTCAAGGACCTTCTGGTGGCGGCGCTGCATCGAGCAGTCCCGCGAGCCGAGCCAGACAGCATTGCCGTAGGCGTCGCATAACACCTGAATCTCGACATGGCGCGGCTGGCCCAGAAACTTCTCGATATACAACTCGGGATTGCCGAAGGCGTGTCGGGCTTCTTCGCGGGTCAGCGCAATTGCATCGAGCAACTGAGACTCTTCCTGAACCACACGCATGCCCCGCCCTCCGCCGCCGCCTGCGGCCTTGACGATGACCGGGTAACCGATGTCGCGAGCGATTTGCACAATGCTTTGCGGATCGTCGGGCATGCTGGTGTCCGGACCGGGTACGCACGGCACGCCAGCCTCGCGCATCGCCCGCTTGGCTGCGACCTTGTCGCCCATGACCCGAATGCACGCAGCGCTGGGGCCGATGAAGGTCAGGCCAGCGTGCTCGATGCGTTCGGCGAACGCGGCATTTTCAGACAGAAACCCATAGCCGGGATGGATCGCCTGAGCACCGGTCAGTTGCGCGGCATAGAGCACGGCCGCCTGATTCAGATAACTCTGCCCTGCGGCAGCAGGGCCAATGCACAGTGCTTCGTCGGCCTGCTGTACGTAATCGGCATCGCGATCCGCTTCGGAATACACCGCGACCGTGCGCAGGCCCAGGCCCTTGCAGGCTCGCTGGATGCGCAGGGCGATTTCGCCGCGATTGGCAATCAACACTTTATCGAACATCAAAAACCCCTGATCGGTGAACCCGCAAGACGCTCTGCAAGGCAACGCAAGACCATCACGCAATGCTGAACAGCGCCTGACCGGCCTGAACTTCTTCGCCATTGGCAACCAGAATGGCAGTCACCACCCCTGCCGCTTCAGCCTGCACCGGATGAAACATCTTCATGGCCTCGACCACGGCCAGGGTCTGCCCCACCTCGACGGACGTGCCGATCTCGACGAAAGGTGGCTGGTCGGGTGCCGGTGTCAGGTGCAACACCCCGTATAGCGAAGCGCAGGCCTGTGTCTGTTGCACGGCGGCTGTCGTACTTGCCTGAGCCGCAGAAACAGGGCGCGCGGCGGGCGTCGTCTGCGCTGTCGCAACAGCCGGGTTGACGCGGTTGGCGACCTGAACGGGCTCGCGCAGTAAACGCAGCTGCGCGTCGCCTTCACACAGGCTCAGTTCGCTCAGGTCCGATTCGGCCATCAGGTCGATAAGTGCTTTGATACGTTCCGGTTTCATGCAACAGCCCTTGCCTGGCAAATGAAATGTGGCTGAGGGCAATGTAGCGAGACAGGTTTTTGACCGCCAAGACGGTTTGACTGTGGGGTGATAAGCGCCCCTTATGACGTCGCGATCATTGCGTACGGCGGTTGCCGCGCATTTCCGCGACCAGTTCCAGAAGGATCGCCTTGACCGCCTGGGCCGGAACCGACAGCGGCAAGTGCCCGGAAAGGCACAGCGCGAGAGGTGCTTCGATTTCGGGTTCGACAATGCGGCTCAGGTTGACCGCATGCGTGTCTGCCAGCACCCGTGCAGCAGACTCGGGAAGAATGGTCGAGCCGAATCGATCGGCCACTGCTGCGGCCAGCGTCGTCGAAGATTCGACTTCTGCCACCACCCGGACACTGCGCTCGATACGCACAAATGCCTCATCCACCAGACGCCGGACAGTGTTGTAGGTGCGCGGCAACAGCAGGTCGATATCGGCCAGCTCGCTGAGCGGAATTTCCTCGCGCCCCTGGAGCGCCTCTTCGGCACTCACCAGGTACAGCTGCTCGCGTATCAACGGCACGAAACTCAGGCCATGCACCTCGCGCCCGCCATAGAGAACGGCCATGTCCATGCGCCCGTTCATGATCAACTCGCTGAGGGTGGTGCCAAAGTTCTCATTGAGGTACAGCAGAATGCCCGGATGACGCTCGCGTACGCGTTTGAGCAACGGCAGCGACAGCGTCGAAGCGGCAGTGCCGGGTGCCAGCCCTACCGACACCGGCCCCGATAAAGCCAGACCGCTGGCGTTGACGTCACTCTGCGCCTGCTCGCACTGGCGCAGGATCACCTGAGCATGCCCGTACAGCACCTTGCCCGCCTCGGTCGGGGTGACGCCGCGCTTGGTGCGGATCAATAACTGTTGCTGCAACTCGGCCTCCAGCGTCACCAACTGCTGGCTCAGCGCAGGTTGTGCGATGTGCAGCACATCGGCGGCCTGGGTCAGGCTGCCAATGTCGACAATTTTCACGAAATACTTCAAACGGCGAAGGTTCAAGGTGCTGCACTCCAGAGTCGCGATCAGGAGGCTTCAGCAAGACCCAGGCCAGCTCCAGAAAACCAGACATAAGCAATTGCTATGTCAGTCTCCGCTGATCGGGTTTGCCAGGCGCTGATCCCCCTGCAACCATTGCCCGCCCGTTTTTGGTGCAACGCTGGTTCATCTGCGGTCATAAGCGCTGCCTATCAACCCAGAACGAACTCGTCTTATGGCGAGCGCTTCGCTGGCTCGTAACGTATTCCTCATCAAGGCCATCAACGAGGAATGCCAACGTGACCGCATCTCGCATCGCTGCCCGCGTGCTCCGCATCAAACCGTCGCCAAGCAGCGCCGCTGCCGATCGGGCCAATGAACTGCGGCGCGCAGGCAAATCGATCATCAATCTGGTGGTTGGCGAGCCGGACTTCGACACGCCGGCGCACATTCGTCAGGCCGCCTGTGCCGCCATCGAGAACGGTGAAACGCGCTACACGCTGAACGCTGGCACCACAGCGCTGCGCGAGGCCATCGCCGCAAAACTGCAGCGTGAAAACGGCCTTGCTTATGCGCCAGGCCAGATCGTGGTCACCAGTGGTGCCAAGGCGGCCATCTTCAATGCATTCGCGGCGACATTGGGTGTCGACGATGAGGTGCTGATCCCCGCGCCTTACTGGGTGTCATACCCGGACATGGTCCTGGCCTGCGATGGTCGCCCTGTGACCCTGGCATGCTCGGAAGAAAACCGGTTCAAGCTGACTGCCGCGCAACTGCGCAATGCGATCACGCCGCGCACCCGCTGGCTGCTGCTCAACTCGCCGAGCAACCCGACCGGTGCCACCTACAGCGCATCCGAATGGCGCGCGCTGGCCGACGTACTGCTTGATTACCCGCACGTGCTGGTCATGACCGATGACATCTACGAGCACATACGCTACGACGACGCCCCACTCAGCCACCTGCTCACTGTCGAGCCGGCGCTGCGTGAACGCGTGCTGATCATCAACGGCGTGTCGAAAACCTACGCCATGACCGGCTGGCGCATCGGCTACGCCGCAGGCCCCGACGATATCATCAAGGCGATGGCGACCCTGCAATCGCAGTCCACCAGCAACGCCTGCTCGGTGAGCCAGGCCGCCGCAGTAGCCGCGCTGAACGGCGACCAGTCTTTTGTCAGCGACAGCGTCAAGGTCTACAGACAGCGCCGTGATCGTTGCCTTGAGCTGATCAACGCCATTGAAGGCCTGAGCTGCATCAAGCCGCAAGGCGCGTTCTATCTCTACGTCAATTGCGGGGCACTGATCGGCAAAACCACGCCGTCAGGTTCGCTTCTGGAAGCCGATACCGACGTGGTGCTCTACCTGCTGGAAAGTCAGGGCGTGGCCGTTGTCGCAGGCACCGCCTATGGCCTGGCACCGTTTTTCCGGATGTCTACGGCTACAGCACTGGAAACCCTTGAAGACGGCTGCGCGCGCATGGCGACTGCTGTCGCTGCGTTGCGCTGAGCACCTCGACATGACAACGCCGAGCCATCCAGCCCTGACCTTCAAACAGGCGTTGTTGGCGATGCTTGGCATATCACTGGTGCTGGGCCTTTCCGCGCTGGATCAGACGGTCATCGGCAACGCACTGCCCAGCATTGTCGCCGAGCTCAACGGTTTCGAGCTGTACGCCTGGGTCGCCACCGGCTATCTGCTGGCCTCTATCGTGACCATCCCGATCTTTGGCCGGCTGGGCGATTTTTACGGGCGCAAACCGTTCGTGCTGGCCGCCACAGTCATCTTCACGCTGGCCTCGCTGCTCTGCGCACTGGCAGACAGCATGTTGGTGCTGGTGATCGGGCGAGCCTTGCAAGGTGTGGGCGGCGGCATGTTGATCGGTACCGCCTTTGCCTGTGTGCCGGAGCTGTTTCCCGACACCCGCCAGCGGTTGCGCTGGCAGGTGTTGCTGAGCGCCATGTTCAGCGTGGTCAATGCCATCGGTCCGGGGCTGGGGGGTTATCTTTCCGGCGAGTTTGGCTGGCGTTCGGTGTTTTGGTTGAACCTGCCCCTGGGCGTGGTTGCCTTGTTTTTTGCCTGGCGCTTTCTGCCGTGGTATCGCCCGCAAGGGCATCGAGCCCATTCTGCCGGTGCGATCCGGCTCGACTGGCTCGGGGCTTTATTGATCGTACTGACGCTGGGCAGCCTGCAACTGTTCGTCGAATGGCTGGGCCAGCGCTCCCTGTCGATCAGTCTGACCTGTGGCGCTGTAACCCTCGTCGCCATGACCGGGCTCTGGTTTCAGGAGCGCCGTTGTGCCTTTGCCTTGCTCCCCGCCGGACTATTCTCCAACCGCAGCATCCGCCTGCTGTTCATCATGTCGCTGCTGGCCGGCGCCATCATGTTCACCCTTCTTTTTTACCTGCCGCTGCTCTTGCAGGGCAGCTACGGCTACTCGCCAAAAGACGCCGGGTTACTGCTTACCCCGCTGGCGCTGAGCATCACCCTGGGCGCCATCGTCAACAACCGGATCGTCACACGCATGGCCAACCCCAACCGGCTGCCGGTCGCCGGGTTCGCGGCCTTGTCAGTCGCCTGCATTGCCCTGGCACTGGTCGGGCTGCATGCCGGGTTCAGCACCTTGCTGGGGCTCATTCTGCTGGCGGGGCTGGGGCTGGGTTTCATTCTGCTCAACCTGACCGTGTTCACCCAGACGCTCGCCGAACGGCAATTTCTCGGTATCGCCACGGCACTGACCCAGTCCTTGCGACTGGTCGGCGGTTTGCTGGGTACGGCGGCCATGGGCGTGCTGGTCAAGGTGCTGTATGTCGCCAACCTGCAAAGTGCGCTGAACGCAGCAGGTCAGGCGTCGGCCCTACCGCGCCTGGCCGACCCTCAGGTTCTGCTGCAGCACACGCCCGCCGATGTCGATGCGGCGCTATTGATAGCCCGCACCGCCCTCGCCCAAGCGGTGGGCACGGGGCTGCTGACATGCGCCGGGCTGGGCGTGCTCGCGCTGCTGGTGCTGCATCGTCTGCCTCGCGTCACCCTTCATCGGGTACCCGGTGCAACAACGCCTGCAACGGATTCATGCGCAACACCTGCGCCTGAAAAATAACAAGAAACCTGACTGCCGCCTGACTCTGCCTCTCAAAAAACACTTAATTACAGCATGAGGATGAACCCGATGGAGCGTATCAATCGCGCCACCCCTTTCGTTGCGGGCTTTTGTGGTCTGCTGATCGCTCAGCAGAGCTACGCCGAAGGTTTTCTCGAGGACAGCAAGGCCAGCATTCTCGCGCGCAACTTTTTCAGTAACGCAGACAATCGCAGCGGCGCTGCCGACCCGAACTACACGCAGGAGTGGGGCCAGGGCTTCATGCTCAACTACCAGTCAGGCTACACGCCGGGCACAGTGGGCTTCGGTGTCGACGCACTCGGCCAGTTGGGCATTCGTCTGGACTCGGGCAAAGGCCGTCACTACAACCCACAAAGCACGGCGTTCAACGGCAATATCTTCCCCACGGACAGCGACGGTCGTGCGGTCGACGAGTTCAGCAGCCTGGGCGCGACGCTCAAGGCACGCGTCTCCAAAACCGAACTGAAATACGGCACGCTGGTGCCGATGCTGCCGGTGGTAATGTCCACCGACCGCATGTTGCAACAGACTTTTCGTGGCGGGCAGATTCAGTCTGGCGACCTGAAGGACTTCACCTTCACGGCAGGCCAGCTGGAACATGTCATGGGCCGTGGTTCGACCAATCAGATGGGCATGTCCATCCCGGGTGCAAACAACCCGCTGACCGGCGAGTTCGTCAACAAGTTCTACTATGCAGGCGTCGATTACAAACCGACCAAAGACCTGACCTTGCAGTACTACTACGGCAACCTGGAAAACTTTTACAAGCAGAACTTTCTGGGCCTGAAATACGACATGCAACTGGGTCCGGGCACCCTGCGCACCGACCTGCGCCATTTCGACAACCGCTCGGACGGCGCCAACGGTCACGACCCGGCGTTCTACACAGTGGGTTATTACGGCAACGGCGTCACCAAGGGTGAAGTCGACAGCCGCCTGTCCAGCGCCCAGTTCACTTACCTGATCAATGGCCATACGTTCGCTGCGGGTTACCAGGCCGTGACCGGCGACAGTGACGCGGTCTGGCTGAATCAGGGTGACGGCTCGACTGCCTATTTCATGACCGAGTCAATGATCGGTAAATTCCAGCGTGCCGGAGAACGTACCTGGCAGGTTCGCTACGGCTACGACTTCGCCAGACTGGGCGTCCCCGGCCTGAACTTCCTGGCGATGTATGAAAGCGGCTCGAACATCCAGACGTCCGACGGCGACAAGAAGGAATGGGAACGCAACGTGACCCTGAGTTATGTGGTGCAGTCCGGCCCGGCAAAAAACCTCAGCATCGCGCTACGCCACGCGCAACTGCGCACCGAATTCGCCAGCCAGCGTGATTCCGATGAGCACCGGGTGATCGTGAGTTACCCGATCAATATTTTCTGAGATATCGGCGGTGCTCAATGCTGTGTGCTGGTTCATTAGCCCACTCCTTTTGCAAAACTGATCAACTCACTGTGAACAGGCCCGGACTGACCGGGCCCTTTCGGACACTCAGCTCGATACCTGATCCAGGAATATCAGCTGCGGCGGCTCTGCCAGCAACTCGCCGCTGACCGCCGCGAACTGCTGGTAGTGCGGCGTGGCGACATGGGCGTCCAGTGCTGCCTGATCCTTGAAGCATTCACGCATGTAGAACGTGCCGCGCTCATCACGCGCTTCGAACAGTGTGTACTCGATATTGCCCGGCTCCGCTCGGGTCGGTTCCACGAGTGCCGATAATGCGTGTTTCAGGGCCGACTCTTTGCCGGCACTGGCTTTCAGGACTGCCATCAAGGCCAATGGCTTTGCAGGTGCGTTCATTATCGATGCTCCGGTATTCGATTCGATCAATGGGTAGGTGCGGGCGCAGCGTCTATTTTCAAACGCAGCAGGCTGTAGGGTTTTTCCCGCTTGTCGTGGCCGGCGTTGAAGTTGGCCTGGCGGTGCAGCTGGTTGACGATGAAGTACAGGTAGCCATCCGGGCCGATCGACAAGGTGTCAGGCCACAGCATGCGCGGATCGTGTGCCACCGTTTGCCAGGTGCCATCCGGCAGGCGTTTGCGAATCGAATTATGCTCGTAGTCGCCTGCGTATACCGCGCCTTTGGCATCAGCCTCCAGGCCATCCGAAGCGCCTTTTTCCCCGAGGTCCTGCACCGCCGCTGCCAACTGCTGCTCGCTGACCTTGCTGTCGTTCAACAGCTCGGTGGCCACGGCATACAGATGGCGGCTGGACAACGGCGAGAAATACAGTGTCTTGCCGTCTGCCGACAACGCAATGCCGTCCGAGGCGACGCCGACCGGTTTGCGCGTTCCGTTCGGGCCATCGCCCAGCACAGCAACACCTTCGACGACGGGTACGAAAGCCGGATCGACAGACGTAGCCTGCGCCCCGTTCAAGCGCCGCACGGCGTGGCCGCTGGCAATGTCCATGACAATGATCGCGCCCGGCCCGCTCAAGGATGAGTCCGTTACATAGACCGTCCCCTCCGCTCCCTTGCGCAAGTCAAAGCGCATGTCGTTGACATAAGTGCCGGGCAAGATGACGTTATCCGGAAACACCAGGCGCTTGACGATCCGGTTGGTGGCCAGGTCCACCGCAACCAGTTTGGCGCCGCCTCGACGCGGAGACGCAAAGCCCGGTGCGGCCGTGTCCAGAAGCCAGACACGACCCTTGCCGTCGGCGACCACACTCTGCACGCTGATCAGCCCGTCGCCAGGGTCTTTGGGGTTCTCCTTGTTGACCGCCAGATCGGGGTAGGCAACCACTTTGCCGTCACGAATCTCGCCCACAGTAAACGGCACCTTGTCACCCCAACGCGGGAAATTGACGAAGATCCGTCCGGTTTCAGTCACCGTCACGCCGGTAGGCATCGCGTCATAAAAGGCATGCACCTGTTCGAGCTTGCCGATCGGTTTGTCGGCAGGCGCACTGGCAGGCAATGGAATGGCGGTCGCGCCGTAGGCCAGCGAAGTAGCGAGTGTGGCGGCGGAAATCATGGCCAGTGCTGCGGAAATTTTCGTTCGATGCATAGTGCTCTCTCCTGAGGGGCCAACTGCCCATCAGCATTGGGGGCTTTGTGTGCCATAAACAGGTTGACGACTAGTCTGAGCTTTCTTGTTACAAAGAAAAACGCGGGGAATACGCTAACACTTTCAACGCGAGGGCGAAGATCCGTGTTGCTTGCCAGCCATCTCCTGCAGCCAGCATCCTGACGATCAGCGGTTTTGATGACGGTCAGCATCAATGCTATATTCACGCTCTTCCAGGCCCAGACAGCCACCACCAGACAGGCAAAGAGGCAACCTGCATGAGAGTTACCAAGGCGCAGGCCCAGGCCAACCGGGCACACATCGTCGAGACGGCGTCCGTCCAGTTTCGCGAGCATGGCTATGACGGTGTCGGGGTGGCCGATCTGATGGCTGCGGCAGGCTTTACCCACGGCGGGTTCTACAAGCATTTCGCTTCCAAATCCGACCTGATGGCCGAGTCGGCAGCCTGCGCCATCGCGCAGACCGTGGCGAAATCGACCGGCATCGATCCAGCGCAGTTCATTGATCACTACCTGTCCCGGGAGCATCGTGACAACCTTGGCACGGGGTGCCCCATGGCCGCGCTGAGCGGCGATGCAGCGCGCCAGTCGGACGAGGTCAAAGCAACCTTCGCCGAAGGCATCGAAAGCCTGCTGGCAGCGCTTGCTCCCGCGCAGGCAGCGCCCGACGACGAAGAATGGAAGCAGGCACGGGCAAACACCATCGACCGCTTTGCCCATGCGCTGGGGGCACTGCTGCTGTCACGCAGCTGCCCGAATGACTCGCCGCTGGCGGACGAAATACTCGAGGTGTGCCGCGCGAAGATGCGGGCACAACTGGAGTCCGGGCAGGCCGACTGACAGCCTCAGGAAGGAAACAGTTTGCTCAGGCACGCCAGCTTCTTCTTGTATGACTTGCGCGCCTCCAGCGCCTCCTCCAGCGTTACGGCCACGAATCGGGCGGTCTGATTGGGTTGCATCTGACCGATCAGATCCAGGTCCGCGCTGATCACCGTGCCGATCATCGCGTAGCCCCCGCCCGACACCGCATCACGGTGCAACACAATCGGTTCCAGCCCGGCAGGCACCTGAATCGAACCGATCGGGTAGCAGCTGTCGACGATATTGGACGGATCGGAGCCGGCGCCGAAGGGCTGCTCCCTGGGCTGGAAGGTCAGCGCCCTGCCCCCCTTGAAGCGATAACCGATGCGGTCGGCTTCCGACCCTACGCTCCAGGGCTCGGAGAAAAAACTGGTGGCAGCAAATTCGGTCAGGCGCTCGTAATACAGGCCCGGCACGACCCGCAGATACACCTCACCACCCAGAGACTGGCGCAAGGCCATTGGCAGACTGGCGCCGGCACGTCCCTTGCCGCTGGGTGTGCCTATCGGCAGCTGGTCATCAGCGGCCAGTCTACGACCCTGAAAACCGCCAAGCGCACCCAACGTGTAAGTCGAACGGCTGCCCAGCACCAGCGGCACATCAATGCCGCCGGCGACGGCCAGATAGGTGCGCGCACCGTCCTTGGGAAAGTCGAAACGCAGCACTTGCCCGGCCTTCACCGCAAAGGCGGTGTCGTGGTGCATTTCCACACCGTCGAGGCGCGCCGCCATGTGTGCGCCGCAGACCGCAGCCAGCGTATCGCACTGAAACTCCAGTTCCGGTCCCAGCAGCGTGCATTCAAGCCCGGCCGCGCCGGGTGGATTGCCGACCAGCTGATTGGCGGCGCTGAGGGCGTACTGGTCGAGCGCACCGGAGGGCGGAATGCCCAGGTGATAATAGCCCTCGCGGCCGAGGTCCTGAACCGAGGTGGCCAGACCGGGTTTGAGCACCTTGATCATGCCAGCACCTCCTGCAACGACTTGGGATAGCCCACTGGATCGGCCAGAAAGGCATCCAGTGAAAACTCGACCGGGCGGATGAGCAGGTCGAAGCGCCCGGCTTCCACCTCTGCGACAGCCTCGTCGTAGGCTTGCCGGTCAAGCGGTTTGAACTGGACGATATCGCCCGGCCGGAAGAACACCATGTGCTCTTTCAGGTAGGCCAGCTTCTGCTGCGGGTCATAGATCGGCGCCGGAGTGACGCCAAACATCTGATAACCGCCCGCTCCGCGTACCGAATAGATGCAGCCGAAGCAGCCGCCGTGGCCGAGTGTGTGCTTGGGAGTATCGGTGCGCGGACGCAGGTATTTGGGCACCTGCAGCTGACGCTCGCGTTCCACCATCTGGAACATGAACGGCAGACCGGCGACAAAACCGACCATCGAAACGAACCACGGTGCGCCGCTGTGTGCGGCGATGAAGGCATCGACATCCGCCAGGTTATTGATGCGCGCAGCGTATTCCAGGTCGGTGGAACCGGGGTCCTGATGGCGGTCACGAAAACGCATCAGGGTCTCGTGGGTCCATGGATCGTTGTACAGCACCGGGATCTCGATGATCCGGGTCTGCAGGGTACGTTCGGCGACCGCACCGGCCTCGGCCGCCCTCACCGCTTCAAGCAAGACGTGTGGTGCGATGCGGTCCGGGTCAAAACGAATCTGGAATGACGCGTTGGCCAGGCACACGTCCAGCACACCGTCCAGCGCCAGACGCTCGACCGCACGGGTCACCGCCAGCCCCTTGAAAAATGCTTCCAGCGACATACTGTCACTGACCTCGGCGAACAGATGTTCATCAGCGCCAAAGCTGTAGCGAATCGGATCAGCCATGTCTGTTCCTTTCTTGAAATCGTTGTAGAACGGCAGGCAAAAATCAGTAACACGGCTCGTGCGTCTGTGCACACGATGCCTTTGACTCAACGCGGTGCACGCACCTCGATGCCTGCAGCGTCTAGCGCCAGGCGTGTCGCTTCTGCAAGGTCCAGCGCGCCCGGCGTGTCGCTGTGCAGGCAGATCGAATCGAATTCGATGCTCAGGTCCTCACCCTCGACAGTACGCACCAGACCTTGCAGGCATGCGCGCACCACGCGGGCTGCGACTTCGGTCGGGTCCAGGGCGCGTACGTGACGAGTGAAGACGATGGAGCCGCTGAGGTCGTAAGCGCGATCAGCGTAGAACTCGCGGATCACCGGCTGGCCCAGCTCTTCGGCGATCTTGCAGATAACCGAACCGGGCATGCAGTAGAGCAGCAAATCAGGCTCCAGGCGCTGCAGGTTCTCCACCAGCAGTCGGGCTGCGGCTTCGTCCCTGGCCAGGTGCATGTACAAGGCGCCGTGTGGTTTGAAATGCTGCAAGGCCACGCCCTGCACCCGCGCCAGTTCGCGCAGGGCACCCAGTTGGTAGAGCATGTCGTCGACCAGTTCCTGGGGCGTCGAGTTGATATGTCGGCGGCCAAAGCCGACCAGATCGCGGAACCCTGGGTGTGCGCCGATAGCAACGCCCAGACGTTTCGCCTGCTCGATCGTGCGACGCATGGTGCCAGGGTCACCGGCGTGAAAACCGGTCGCAATATTGGCGGAGCTGATGAACGTCATCAATTCAGTATCGACGCCGTCACCAATGGTCCACGCGCCAAAGCTTTCACCCATGTCCGAGTTGAAATCCACCTGCATGGCTGTTGCTCCTGTGGGCTGGCCGGACAAGGGGCTATCCGGCTTCATGCAAAGCACGTTAAATTCAGTTGCACCCCTTGGGTAGATCTATTAACAGATACGCCATCTTCTGAAAAACAGATACCCCGCCCAGTGGAACGTCTGTCTGGAGTGCTTATGTCCCTGACCCTGCGCCAGGTCCGTTATTTCGTGGCAACTGCCGAGATCGGGCAGATATCGCAGGCGGCCATTCACCTGAACATTTCCCAATCGGCGGTCACCACGGCGATCAAGGAACTGGAGGGCATGCTCGGCACCCTGCTGTTTCAGCGCTCGGCGCAGGGCATGAGCCTGACTGAAGCAGGCCGTCATTTTCTCAACAGGGCTTACGTCATTCTGCGCAGCGTCGATGATGCGCTGAACAGTCCGCTGCCCGATATCCGTGCCAGCGGCGTATTGCGCCTGGCCGCCAGCTACACGGTCATCGGCTACTTTCTGCCGCATCATTTGCAGCGCCTGGAACACTGGCACCCGGACGTGGCCATCGAAGTGCATGAGCAGGAACGACACGCCATCGAACAAGGCCTGCTGCAAGGTCGCTTCGACATGGCGGTGGTGCTGACAGCAAACATCACTCACCCGGATATCATTTCGGAAACGTTGTTCAACTCCGAACGCCGCCTGTGGCTGTCCAGCCATCACCCACTGTGCCAACGCGCTTCTGTCAGCCTCGCCGACGTCGCGCAGGAGCCCTATATCCTGTTGACCGTCGACGAAGCCGAACAAAGCGCCATGCGCTATTGGGAGCTGGCCGGACAGCAGCCCAACGTCAGAATCCGCACCAGCTCGGTGGAAGCCGTGCGCAGCATGGTCGCCAACGGCAGCGGCGTGGCGATCCTTTCCGATCTGGTGCATCGCCCCTGGTCGCTGGAAGGCAAGCGTATCGAAACGATCACCGTCACCGACACGGTAACGCCCATGAGCGTCGGCCTGGCCTGGCACCGCGAACGAGAACTGAGCCCGGCGATGCAGGCATTCCGCAACTATTTCCATGATGCATTTCTGGCCCCGCAGCAACTGTCGGCACGGCGTTGAACCCGCGGCACGCTATTGCGGATGGCGTACCGGTGGCCGAGTGACCTGGCTGTATGGCTTTGATTTCGAGATCAAGGTCATCGCCAGGTTGCCGGAAGCCACCGGGCACTAACCCGGCGGCGTGAGTCCGCTCAGCGGCGAATCGGCACCACGCGGTCGCTGGCATCCGCCGCCAGGGGCTCTTCGAACTGCTGGAAGAACTGCCCGGACACCACATGATCGAGAAACTGCGCCTGCTCTTCGGTGGCCAGGCGTATCGGCGAGTAGCCGTCGGCATCGGGCACAGCGAAAAGGCGCGCCTTGCGTTCATGAGCCACCGCGATGAACGCCCTTTTCTCTTCGTCGGACATCGACGAAAAGCAATCGCAAAGATTTTCCAGCGAGCGCACCGCCAGATCCTGGTCGAGCTGCTTGTCATCCGTGAACATCAAATGCCAGACGAAATCGAAAGAAAGCTCAGCGAGGGCACGCATAGACGGGGTTCCGTGGGATCGAGAGATGCGAGATTCACCGTTCGCCACGATTCGGTCAAGCGCTAAAGGATGACGTGCGTGGGGCGTAGCGTTTAACGCAGGAAAATGTCGCATTTGCGGGCATTTTCCTGGTCAGACAGCGCTGCAGGCATAGCGGGGATTCTCGATCAGCAGCGCCATGCCTTGCCCGCCGCCGACGCAGGCTGCAGCGATACCGTAGCGCAAGCCTGCGTCGCGCAGTTGCCGGGCCAGGGTCATGACCAGACGCAGCCCGGTGGCTGCCAACGGGTGGCCCAGGCCCAGTGATCCACCCAGGCAGTTGAGCCGCTCGTGATCCAGTTCCAGCGTTTGTGCCACCGCCAGGACCTGAGCAGCCTGCGCTTCATTGATTTCCAGTCGACCAATATCGCCCAGCGTCAGCCCGCTGCGCTGCAACAGCAAGCGAATCGCAGGTGCGGGGCCGATGCCCATGAACTCTGGGGCGACCCCCGTCACCGCGCTGGCCAGCAGGTGCGCCAACACCGGTCTCGTCGATTGTGAAGCACGCCCCACCAAGACCGCCGCCGCGCCATCGACCACCGCACAGCTATTGCCTGCGGTCTGCACCCCGTTCGCGTGAATGGCGCGCAGACGCGACAGCGCTGCCAGATGGGTCGCACGCGGATGGCTGTCCTGCGCGACCACTTCAACCCCTCGCGGCAACTCGATGCCACGCGGCTGATAGCCTTCCAGCGCAAAGCGCTCATTGCGGACCGGCACAATTTCCTCAGCCCACTTACCGGAAATCTGCGACTGCAGCGCCCGTTCATGGCTGAGCAAGGCATAGCTGTCCACCGCCTCACGGCTCAACCCATGACGCCTTGCGAGGTTGTCTGCCGTGGCGATCATGTCCATCGCCGGTGCCGGGTCATACAGCGCTTCCCAGAGAAAATCCTTGAACTGCACAGCGGCACCGAGCGAGAAGCCATTGCGGTGGGTATAGGCCGCGATCGGGTTGCGCGACATGGACTCGGCGGCGACGCACAGCGCCATCTGCCCGCCTTCGCCCACGTGCAAGGCGGCCTGGCGCAACAATTCGAAACCGGTGGCACAGATACGCTGCACACCCAATGCCGGAACGCTGTGCGCGACGCCGCTGTACAGGCCGATGTGCCGGGGCAGCAGGTAGGCATCGAAACTGGCCTGCGCCATCGAACCGGCCAGTACGCTGTCGACCTGATCCGCCTGAATGGAGGCACGCGCCAGAACCTCGCGGCCGACCTTGATACCCAGATCGATGGGCGAGACAGGTGCCAGAGCACCGCCCAGATCCACCCAGGGCGTGCGCACCGCATCGACGATGGCCACGTCACTGAATGCCGAATACTGCCCGCTGCCACTCATGCCTTGGGCTCGGCACGGAGCTTGTCCGGATCCTGATCACGGTACAGCGCTGCGACCTTGTCTGCGCGCCACTGCAGAACAGCGCGCTGGTTGATCGACCCCTTGTCGGTGATTTCGCCGCGATCAATGGACGCGGGCTGATCAAGCAGCACGATCCACTCCAGCCTGCTGGCGTTGCCGTTCGCGCCCTGATTCAGGCGCGCCAGCCAGCCGGCGAACCACTCACGTACCGGCGCACTGGCCAGTACCTGTGCATCCGTGGCCTGTGCATCCAGCCCGGCCAGTTGCCGACACTCGTGCACTCTGGGAAACACCAGCGCCCCGAGGCATTCGCGGTCAGGCGCGGTGATGACCACATCCTGCACATAAGGCGACCCTTCCAGCACCGCGCGGTTGCGCATCGGCCCGACACTGACGAACACGCCCGACGACAGCTTGAAATCCTCGGCCAGACGCCCGTCGAACATCAGGCCCAGCTCGGGTGCCGCAGGATCGGCAAGCTTGATCGCATCGCCGGAGCAATAGAAGCCGTTCTCGTCGAACACTTCGGCAGTCTGCTGCGGCGAGCGCCAATAGCCCGGCATGATGTGCGGACCACGAAAACGCCCTTCGAGCTTGCCATCCACTGGTACCAGACACACTTCGCATCCCGGTGCGGGCAAGCCGATGTAACCGGCCATCGACAAGGGCCCGGTGGTGAAGGTGCAGGACGGCGCAGCCTCGGTCATGCCCAGCCCGGCCATCATGCGAATCCGCTCGCCGCAATGCTGCTCGGCCACCCGGTCAAGGCGATCCCAGATGCTTTGCGACAGGCCGGCAGCGGCGAAGAAGAACAGCTTGATACGCGAGAAGAATCGCTCGCGCAGCTCGGCGTCCTGCTCCAGTGCGTTGACCAGCTCCTCCCAGCCCTTGGGCACAGTCAGGTAAGCGGTAGGCGAAATTTCCTTGAGGTTGCGCAGGGTCTCGGCGAAGCCTTGAGCGGTTGGCTTGCCGTTGTCCAGATAGAACGTGCCACCGTTGTACAGCACGATGCCGAGGTTATGACTGCCGCCGAAGGTGTGGTTCCAGGGCAGCCAGTCGACCAGCACGGGCGGCTCTTCACCGAACACCGGAAATGTTTGCAATAGCATCTGTTGATTGGCACACAGCATGCGCTGGGTGGTCACCACCGCCTTGGGCAGTTTGGTCGAGCCCGAGGTGAACAGAAACTTGGCGATGGTGTTGGGGCCGCTGGCCAGGAAAGCGGCATCCGCCTCGCTGCCACCCGGTTCTTCGAGCAGGCTGGCGAAGCTCAGCGCAGGCCTGCCATTGAGCTGTCCGCGTACAGTGATGACCGGCGTGTCGGCCGCAATGACCGCATCGATGGCTCTCTGAAACGGCGCGGCATCACTGACAAATACCAGTCCTGGCCGCAGCACGTCGCAGACGTGTCGTAACTTGGCGAAATCCTGAGACATGACCGAATACGCCGGTGAGATCGGGCAGTAGGGAATGCCGGCGTACATGGCACCCAGAGCGAGCTGCAAGTGCTCGATGTCATTACCTGACAGCAACGCCAGCGGCCGATCGGCGGAAAGTCCGTACGCCAGCAGGCTCTGTGCGATAGCGCGCACGTCAGTCAGCATCTCGGCATAACTGACCTTGCGCCAGCCGCCACGGCTGTCGCGGGCGGCAATGAAGGTCTGTTGCGGACGCAACTGCGCCCAATGCACCAGTCGGTCGAGCAGCCGGTCGGGTAACCGGGCCAGGGGTTCCAGGGCCCGCATGTGCAGAACGCCCTGCTCTTCCCGCACCTCGATGGGCGGGTGGCCGATGGAGACCTGACGATAGCGCGGTGGATTATCTTCACTCTGCAGCGTTGACGATCTGATATCGGAACTCACGTGCGTTCTCTCCATCAAGGTACGCAGGCGCCAAACGCCATGCAGCAGTTCGGGCCGAGCGTTGCAGCACCAGGCTGCAGCCTTGTTATTGTTGTGCCTGACTCACCGGAGGCTCAGTCTTGTGCAAAGACCGTTGCCGCCGGCCTGGAAGGGTTCAGATCGGAGGCCTCATATCGGATGCCTCATATCGGATAGTGCCGTGGCCCGTTCTGCAACGTCACCCAGCGCAACTGGGTAAATTGCTCGATCGAAGCCTTGCCGCCGAAACTGCCATAGCCACTGGATTTCACCCCGCCGAACGGCATTTGCGCCTCGTCGTGCACGGTGGGTCCGTTGATATGGCAGATCCCGGACTCGACCCGTTGCGCAAGCGCCAGGGCCCGGCTGGTGTCACGACTGAAAATCGCCGCCGAGAGACCGAAATCCGAATCGTTGGCCAGCCGCAACAGCGCCTCGTCACCGTCGCCGCGCAGCACCACGGCCACCGGGCCGAAGGACTCTTCGCGGTACAGGCGCATGGCGTCTGTCACGCCGTCGAGCAGCGTCGGTTGCAGAATGCTGCCCTGCAACTGCCCGCCAATCACCAGCGTTGCGCCACGCGCCACGGCGTCATCGATCAAGCCTTTGATGCGCGTCCCGGCACCCACGTCCACCAGCGACCCGAGGACCGATTCACTGTCATCCGGATTGCCAGCGCGCAACGTTTTGATCTTGGCCGTCAGCCTGGCAACGAAGGTATCGGCGACCTTGTGGTCGACGATCAGCCGTTCGGTGGACAGGCAGATCTGGCCCTGATTGAAGTAGGCGCCAAAGGCGGCAGCCTCTACTGCCGCGTCGAGATCGGCGTCGTCGAGCACCAGAAACGGTGCCTTGCCACCCAGTTCCAGGAGTGCCGGTTTCAGATACCGCGCCGACAGCTCACCGACGATGCGGCCTACATGAGTGGAACCGGTGAAATTGACCCGTCGCACTGCGGGGTTGGCAATCAGACGCTCGACAATCGCCGGCGCATCGGCAGGCGCATTGCTGATCACGTTCACCACCCCGTCACCCAACCCGGCATCCTGCAGCACCTGGCCGATCAGCCGATGCACGGCGGGGCTGAGCTCCGAAGCCTTGAGCACCACGGTATTGCCGCAGGCGAGTGGCATGGCAATGGCTCGCGTGGCAAGAATCACCGGCGCATTCCACGGCGCGATACCCAGGACCACACCACAGGGCTGGCGCAGCGCCATGGCAAAATTGCCGGGAACATTGGAGGGAATCACATCGCCGGTAATCTGCGTTGTCATGGATGCCGCTTCGCGCAGCATGTCGGCGGCCAGCCGTACGTTGAAGCCGTACCAGTTAGCCATTGCGCCGGTTTCGCCGGCAGCAGCGATGAACTCGCCGCTGCGGGCCTGCAACTGCGCAGCAGCTTCAAGCAGACGCGCCCGACGCTCGCCGGGCAGCATCGCTGCCCAGCCGGGGAACGCAGCCTGAGCGGCTGCGACCGCCGCATCGGCATCTTCCAGAGTCGCTGCGGCCACCCGTGAAACCACCTCGCCGGTCACCGGGTTGCAGCGTTCAAATGTACGTCCGTCACGCGCGGGGCACGACTGGCCGCCGATCAGCAGGGGCACGTCCAGCATGGTGATTCCTCTTTATTATCTTTATCAGGAACGACAGACTCGGCTTTAAAACTTCTGGTTACCCGACTAGCGTTTGTAAGCTTCCAGGCCAGGCTTGATGCTCTTGTCATCGAGGAACTGCTTCATGCCCTGCTCGCGCCCGCCTTCCTTGTCCAGCAGACGTGACTGGTCGAGCTTGGCGTACAGGTAGTCTTCGTTCTGCTCCCAGGTCAGTTCGCGGCAGCGTTTGAAGCCGTGCTTGGCGGCGCGCAGCACCACCGGATTTTTTTCCAGCAGATTATTGGCCAGATCGATGGTCACCTGACGCAGTTGCGCCAGCGGTACGCTTTCATTGACGAGGCCCATTTCAGCGGCCTTCTGACCATTGAAGGTTTTGCCGGTCATGATGTAGTACAGCGACTGGCGGTGGCCCACGGTGTCGGCCATGGCCTTGCTCACCAGGTTGCCGGGCGGAATGCCCCAGTTGATTTCCGACAGGCCGAAGGTCGCTTCATCGGCGCAGATCGCCAGATCACAGGCCACCAGCGGGCTGAAGCCACCACCAAAGCACCAGCCGTTGACCATTGCGATGGTTGGCTTGGCGTACATGCGTAACATCTTCCACTGCCACTGGGAGGCTTCGCGCCGGATTTTTTCCTGAAGAATTTCCGGTCCGGCATCCACCTCGCGGAAGTACTCCTTGAGGTCCATGCCAGCGGTCCACGCCTCACCCGCACCGGTCAGCACCAGAACCCCCGCATCGGGATCCTGCTCGAGGGTTTCCAGCACATCGATCATTTCGCGGTTCAGGGTCGGGCTCATGGCGTTGCGCTTTTCCGGCCGATTGAGGATGACCCACGCAATACCTTGCTCGATCTCGACCTTGATGGTTGACCAGCGACCTTCATATTTGCTCATGGCGATGCTCTCTTGTTCTTGGCTTGAAGATGACTCAAAGCTAAACCGCAAATATAGTTATGTCAATTAACTGTTATTCAAATTAATCAAAATCTCGGCACTCCGCCCGAACAGGCTGGTCACAGTCACGTATGCCCCATAGCTATCGTTCGCCAACCTCGGCAAACTGATCGGCTGATTGACCCATCAAACCATAAGGACCGCATTTTCAATGGCCAAGCCATCTGACATCGCCGACGCCTGCCAGGCTCCCGTACAGGCTGCCGAGGCACGTTTGCCAACGGATTCTGCGCTGGATGATCTGATCGGTTATGCCATGCGCCGCGCACAGCTCAAGCTGTTCCAGAACCTGATCGGACGTCTTTCCGCACACGACCTGCGCCCGGCGCAGTTCTCGGCACTGGCGATCATCGAGCAGAACCCGGGTCTCATGCAGGCAGACCTGGCCAAGGCGCTGGCGATCGAACCGCCTCAGGTCGTCCCGTTACTGAACAAGCTCGAAGAGCGCGCGCTGGCCGTCCGGGTGCGTTGCAAGCCGGACAAGCGCTCGTACGGCATCTTTCTCAGCAAAAGCGGCGAAACACTGCTGCGCGAGCTGAAACAGATCGCCGTGGACAGCGACCTCGAATCCACTGCCGCGCTGAATCAGAAGGAACGTCAGGACCTGCTCAGGTTGCTGAAAAAGGTGTATCAATCGTAAACGGCTTCCCTGCCGTCAAGGCGGGGTGATTACCAGAGCGGCAAGCTGTATTGCACGATGAAGCGTGTCTGGTTTTCGTCACGAAAGGCTGCACCTGCCGGGAAATCGTTGCGATAGATCGACTTGCGCGCCAGCAGCCCGACGTTCTTCAGTGGACCGCTTTGCACAACGTAGCCCAGCTCCATCTGAAACTCACGCTCCTTGCGATCATCGGCATTGAAAGCGGCCAGCTCGATGTTGTCGCCGCGCACATAACGCAGGCGACTGCGCAACCCGACCAGCCCGACCGCCGTGAAGTCATAGTCGTAGATAGCTTGCCAGGTGCGCTCCTTGGCGTTGAGGAAGTCAGAGCTCATGGTCATCTCGCTCAACCCCATCAGCTCGGTGCCCGAGACATAAGGCGTCGCCGTGTCGCCACTGGAATGCATGTAGCCAAGGCTGACGCTGTGCCCTCCCCACCTGTAGCCGAGCAACGCGGACAGGTTCTGGTTGTCGACTTCGCCGGCTTTCGCGCTGCCGGTATCGCGGCTGAAAAAGCTGCGCAGATCGGTGGTCAGTTCGCCGTCGCCAATCGCCAGCTTGTGCAACAAGGCCAGAGTGTTCTGGGTATAGAGATCGTCGACCTCGGCGTGATACGCACGCAGGCTCAGGTCCTTGTCGACCTGATAATCGCCTCCGGCATAAGCCATGTGCGACGACGTTGCCGCCCCGTTGAAACGGCGGTTCGGTGAAGCGATGCTGATGGGCTGGTAGTTGCTGGAGTCACGCTTGTTGACCCGGTCGATGTAGCCCGCATGGAGGGTCAGGTCATCTATATCCTTCGAGGTCAGCGTGGTGCCACGGAAGGTCTGCGGCAACAGTCGCGAGGGACTGGCGAAGGCGAATGGCAGGAAAATCGACACGTCACCGGTCTTGAGCGTGGTTTCGTGGAATTTCAGCTTGCCGGTCAGGGCCAGCCGCGAATACTCGTCAGCCGCTCGGCCATCACTGGCGGATACCGGCAACAGCTCGGTGCCGCTGCGGTCTGGCGAGGAATCCAGCTTCACGCCGACCAGCGCTCGCGCATCGAGGCCGAACCCCACCGGCCCTTGGGTAAAGCCGGACTCCGCATTCATGATGAAGCCCTGCGCCCACTCCCGAGTCGCAGTCCTGGTGCCATCATCCTTGTAATCGCGGTCCATATAATAGTTGCGCAGCGTCAGGGTGCCATGGCTGTCATCCAGAAAACCCTGCGCCTGTGCCGGGTCGGGAATGGCACTGATACCCAGCAGGCCCAGCGCAAGGCCACAACGTTTTCCACTAAAAAAGGGAGCTGACACAGTGCTTGCTGCATCATGAGCGAGCTTTGACATGTTCGGTGTCCACTTATTGTTGTTGTTTTTGGAGTCGGTCCGGCGCTTGATTGCAGGTCCGTGAGCAGAGAATTGAAATATTCAGCGGCGACGTCAATCCAAACCGACCGATAATCGAACATTAATATGATTAACTACTTTATCGGTCGCTCAACATTAATCCTCTAACTCAATGTTTTTAAAAGACTAAGCCCGGTTTTTTACGAGTCTTTCGACCAGATTCTCTTTTTAGTTATTTTTGTTACCTTGATGAATACCTGTGACAACGCCTCGATTGGCGCTGGGGAACAGGCTTTTCTCCACAACAAAAACAACAATGAGGCTTGCCATGAACAGTCCGTTACGTCGATCGACGCTGACCATTGTCTTGTGTTTTATCGTTGCGCTCATCGAAGGCTTCGACCTGCAGGCTGCGGGAACGGCCGCCGCCGGATTGCGCCAGACCTTCGCCCTCGATCCGAAAATGATGGGCTGGGTATTCAGCGCCGGGATCATCGGGCTGCTGCCTGGCGCGTTCTTTGGCGGATGGATCGCCGATCGCATCGGCCGCAAGAGGATTCTGGTCAGCGCAGTGCTGCTGTTCGGGGTCTTTTCACTGAGCACTGCTTATGTCGAGAGCTTTTCCGGCCTGTTGCTGGTGCGCTTCATGACCGGCCTGGGTCTGGGGGCCGCGCTGCCCAATCTGATCGCCTTGTGCGCAGAAGCCGTCAGCGAACGTCACCGCGGGCTGGCCATCAGCGTCATGTACGCCGGTGTTCCATTGGGTGGTGCCCTCGCGGCGGTTGTGGCCATGTTCACCAGCGAGCACTGGCAAACCACGTTCATCATCGGCGGTCTGGTGCCGCTGCTGGTAGCTCCGCTGATGATCCTGTTACTGCCCGAGTCCAGCGCTTTCAAACAGCAGACCACTGCTGACAGCGTTCGGTATTCAAGCGCCACTGCGTTGTTCGGCGAAGGCCGGGCGCGCACGACACTGGCTTTATGGCTTGGCTACTTCTTTACCCTGACCGTGATGTACATGCTGCTCAACTGGCTGCCTTCACTGCTGATCGGTCAGGGTTTCAGCAAACCGCAGGCAGGCATGGTGCAGATGCTGTTCAATATCGGCGGCGCGCTGGGCTCGTTGCTGGGCGGGTTGTTGCTCGATCGCTGCAATGGCATCAAGGTCGTGCTGTTCGTCTACGCCGGTTTGCTCGCGGCGCTGGCAGGCGTGGGTCTGTCGGTCGGTATCGTACCGATGGCCATTGCCGGGTTTGCAGCCGGGGTGTTTGTCATCGCCGCGCAGTTGGTGCTGTATGCACTGGCCCCGCCCGCCTACCCGACCTCGGTACGTGCCACCGGTGTGGGTGCAGCAGTGGCCATCGGCCGTCTCGGTTCGGTCGCCGGTCCCCTGGCAGCCGGACAACTGCTGGGCGCTGGCGCCGGAACCGCCGGCGTACTGCTGGCTACCTCGCCAGGCCTGGTGATTGCCGCACTGGCAGCGATCACAGTGCTGTCCAGGTCAGTCGCCGTCGAGCAGCGTGAGCTCAAGGCTGCAGAGTCGAGCTGATCAAGACCCTCTTCGCCAACAAGCGAAGCGTCGCCCGGTCCACTCCCACGGCCTCCGGCCAGAATCAAAAGCGGATTTATGTATAACAATGAGCAATCCGTGTCACATCGTTCTGGGGGTTAAGTGAGATTTGTTTTAGATCTCAGGCTGCTTTTTTGATCGCGATGGCACTGTCGACGCAGAGTGCGACGTTAGTGACGGCTGAGTCCTGGCGCTGATCCGGGGGTAGCCTGGCAGGACGCCAGGCTAGCCGCACCGGGCCCA
>NZ_JAGPYR010000013.1:0-163204 GCF_020312125.1 Pseudomonas sp. P135 | reverse complement strand
TCAGTAGTGAAACGATGTATCGCCGATGGTAGTGTGGGGTTTCCCCATGTGAGAGTAGGTCATCGTCAAGATTGAATTCCAGAAACCCTCATCGCTTACGCGTTGAGGGTTTTTGTTTTTTCGGCTAACAGAAATCCGGCATGTGAAGTGCCTCATTCAATACGTGCTGCCGGTCTACAGGCACAAAAAAACCACCGCTGAGGTGGTTTTTTATTGTCAGGGCAATCAGTCGCCGCGGTATTCACATCCGCTGGTGCAGGTCTCGTGAATACGGACTGCCGACAGCTCCGGGAGCAGAGGCTTTAATTCATTCCAGATCCATTTCGCCAGGTTTTCGCTGGTTGGATTATCAAGGCCCGGGATGTCATTCAGGTAGTTATGATCGAGGCGTTCATACAGCGGCTTAAAGATCACCTTGATTTCCGAGAAGTCCCGGATCCAGCCGGTATGGGGATCAACCTTTCCGGCCAGATGAATGCCGACACGAAACGAATGGCCGTGCAGACGTCCACACTTGTGCCCCTCCGGAACGTGGGGGAGGCGGTGTGCTGACTCGAAGGTAAACTCTTTGAAAATTTCCACTGTGTATTGGTCCCGGAAAAATGGCGATCGCTGACGCGATAAATGCAATCGGGGAGTTTAACAGCAATGGCCTGAAACTCCATGCCAGGAGCGCTTGGTGGCACTCGGCCAGATCTATTCAGTTTGAGTTAAGTTGTACCGGTTAAGGTGGATGCCATAGAAGCACCGATCGCTATGGATACCCCTATGAAAACGCTGACGACCCTGCTGGCGGCCCTTACATTTGGTTTGACGTCCTGTTTCATTCAGGCGCGTGAGGTCGACCCACAGGAAGTGCTGCGCCTCAGTGATGCAGGTACGCTTCATTCGGCTGAAAAGCTCGATGCCAAAGCGCTGAGCAAACACCCCGATGCCCGTATCATTGGCACGCAGTTCAAGAACATATACGGCAGGTACGTTTACAATGTCGAGCTGCGTGACAACCAGGGTATCGAGTGGGTTCTCGAAATGGACGCCGCCACGGGCCAGGTCTACAGGAATCATCAGGACAACTAATGAATGTCGACAAGCGTCTCTGTGTCATCCTTGGTTTGAGCCTGACCTGCTCCTTTGTGTACGCCAGAGATCTGAATCAGGATGAAGCGCTCAGTTTGCGGCAGCGCGGAGTCATATTGCCTCTTGAACAGTTCATTGAGCGCGCGATGGGCCTTCATCCGGGCTCTCGTTTGCTGGAGGCCGAGCTTGAGGAAAAGAATAATGTGTACGTGTATGAATTTGAATTGCTGACCCCTGAGGGCGTTGTTCGCGAGCTCAAGTTCGATGCGCGTGATAGCCGATTGTTGAAAGACGAGGATGATGACTGATGCGCCTGCTACTGGTTGAAGACCACGTTCCCCTGGCCGATGAGCTGCTCGCTGCGCTGGGGCGTCAAGGCTATGCGGTCGACTGGCTGGCTGACGGGCGCGATGCGGTTTATCAAGGAGCAAGCGAGCCGTATGACTTGATTGTTCTGGATCTGGGCTTACCCGGCATGCCAGGGCTCGAGGTTCTTCAGCAGTGGCGCAGCAAAGGTCTGGCGACCCCTGTGTTGATTCTGACCGCGCGGGGTTCCTGGTCAGAGCGTATAGAAGGTTTGAAGGCAGGCGCTGATGATTACCTGACCAAGCCTTTTCATCCTGAAGAGCTGCAGCTGCGTATTCAGGCGCTGTTGCGACGTTCGCACGGGCTGGCCAACCAGCCCACGCTGGAATCGGCCGGTCTTAATCTGGATGAAGGCCGGCAATGCGTCAGCCGGGATGGCGTGGATATCCAGCTCACCTCGGCTGAGTTTCGTCTGCTGCGTTATTTCATGCTCCACCCGGGACAGATTCTCTCGAAAAGCCATCTGTCGGAGCATTTGTACGATGGCGAAAACGAGCGTGATTCCAATGTTATTGAAGTCCATGTCAATCACCTGAGGCGCAAGTTGGGCCGTGCAGTCGTCGAGACACGCCGTGGCCAGGGCTATCTGTATGGCGGAGCCGGCGGTTGAAGTCCATACAGCGACGTCTGAGTCTGGGGCTGATCGCCGTCATGGTCGTTGTCGGTCTGGTGATGGCACAGACCAGTCTGTGGCTGTTCGAAGTGGGCTTGCAACGCTACCTGGAGTCAGGTCTGCGCAACGAGAGTGAAAACCTGCTGGTAGCGCTAGTGCGAGGTCCTGCCGGGCTACAACTGGATGACCATCGCCTTTCGGGTGCCTACCAGCGTCCGTTGTCTGGCCATTATTTCCGTATGGACTTGCCGCAGGGACACTGGCGCTCCCGCTCCCTGTGGGATTTCGAGCTGCCCCAGCCCGGGGTGGGTTTGCATGCCAATCTTGAGCTCGGCAAGACCGGGCAATCGCTATTGATGCTGACCAGCGAATACCGCAAGTTCGGCAAGCAGGTTTCAATCACCGTCGCCCAGGATTACACGCCGGTCAGGGCGAGTTTTCGCCTCATGCAGCAGATCGGGCTGGGGCTCGGGCTTGCCGCGCTGATCCTGGTACTGGTGTTGCAACGCATCACCGTGCGAAGAGCGCTTCGTCCGCTTGAAACCGTTCGCGAGCAGATTTTTCAGCTTCAGCAGGGCCAGCGTTCACAGCTGGACAATCAGGTTCCCCTCGAACTCGAGCCGCTGGTGGCGCAGATCAACCACTTGCTCGCGCATACTGAAGACAGCCTGAAGCGCTCGCGCAATGCGCTGGGTAATCTGGGACATGCCTTGAAGACACCACTTGCGGTGTTGCTGAGCCTGGCCCTCAGCGGACAGTTGGACGCCAACCCGGCCTTGCGCAGGACCCTGCAGGAACAGCTGGAAAATATCCGTCTGCGTCTGGAGCGTGAGCTCAATCGCGCGCGCCTCTCCGGTGACGCTCTACCAGGAGCCCGCTTCGATTGTGATGCCGAACTGCCCGGGCTTTTCTCCACGCTGGGCATGATCCATGGTGCTCACCTCCAGTTGGTCAACGATGTCGAGGCGGGCATGTATCTGCCGTGGGATCGGGAAGACATTCTCGAACTGCTCGGCAACCTGCTGGACAACGCCTGCAAATGGGCCGACAGCGAGGTACGTCTGAACATTTTGAGTCAGGCTCAGGGCTTCTGCCTGTTGGTGGATGACGATGGCCCTGGTATTCCCGAGGCGCAACGCGCAGAAGTGTTCAGTCGTGGCGCTCGTCTTGACGAGCAGATTACCGGCCACGGGCTGGGCCTGGGTATCGTGCGCGACATCGTCGAAGCGTGGGGCGGTCAATTGCAATTGCAGGAGAGCCCGGCAGGGGGATTGCGGGTACGCATAGACCTGCCAGAGCGGACTGCCCCGTAGTACGTCAGCCCGCATCTTTCAGAGAAATCAATCGCAGCGTTCATTAGCTCGCGGCTGCTGTCGAGAGCGTCGCCGATGAAGCCCGGCAAAGCGCAGAGACCTCCCGCAGCCCGGCAGAACCGAGCGCGCGCCTGGACAGTCTGGTCGATCAGGTCCGGGTCTGATGCCTGTCTGGCAGGGGCTTGAACCCCTGCCATCACTCGCGACTGGCATCGCCGTCATATTGCCTTCATGGAAGATGGCACTCGTGCGCTCGCGTGCTGACTAAGCTCTAGACCGGGCGCGATGCGCGGTCTAATGACATGGACAGGACATGAACGAAACCACGCTGCAATACAAAACCCTCATTCTGCTACTGGTACTGGTGACCATTGCCTTCATATGGATTCTGCTGCCGTTCTATGGCGCAGTATTCTGGGCGGTCATCCTTGGAATCATCTTCGCGCCTGTGCAGCGCAAGTTGCAGATCAAGTTCAACTGGTCACGCAATCTCACTTCCCTGTGCACCCTGACGATCTGTCTGGTCATCGCGATTCTGCCGGTGATCGTGATCAGCGCCTTGCTGGTTCAGGAGGGCACCACGCTGTACAAGAACGTCGAGACCGGGCAACTGGATATCGCCGGTTATCTGGCCGAGTTCAAGGACCTGTTGCCGCACTCCATGCAGGCGCTGCTCGATCGTCTGGGCATGGGCGACCTGGAGGGGTTACGCGACAAGATTGCCAAGGGCGCGATGCAGGGCAGTCAGTACCTGGCGACGCAGGCATTCAGCTTCGGGCAGGGCACCTTCGACTTTGTCGTCAGCGTCTTCATCATGCTTTACCTGCTGTACTTCTTCCTGCGCGACGGACAGGAGCTGGTACGCAAGATCCGCACGGCCTTCCCGTTGGGCGAACAGCAGAAGCGTCGTCTGCAGCTCAAGTTCACCCGAGTGGTACGTGCCACTGTCAAAGGCAACGTGGTGGTCGCGGTGACGCAAGGTGCGCTGGGTGGCTTCATCTTCTGGGTGCTGGACATCCCGAGTGCGTTGCTCTGGGCGGTGATCATGGCGTTCCTGTCGCTGTTGCCTGCGGTGGGAGCCGGGATTGTCTGGGCGCCAGTGGCGATCTACTTCCTGCTTAGCGGCATGATCTGGCAAGGTGTGGTACTGGGCTTGTTTGGCGTCCTGGTGATCGGCCTGGTGGATAATGTCCTGCGTCCGATCCTGGTGGGCAAGGACACCAAAATGCCGGACTACCTGATCCTTATTTCCACGCTGGGCGGCATGTCGGTCTTTGGTCTGAACGGCTTTGTGATCGGGCCTCTGGTGGCGGCGCTGTTCATGTCCAGCTGGGGATTGTTCAGCGGCGCCAAGAAGCCCGTGAAACTGCCGGGCTGACATTGCAAGGACGCATTGCCACGTTTGCCCATGACGTCAGGCATTAGCCGTTTTCGAAGACAAAAAAAAGCCCTGCTCCAGAGCAGGGCTTTTTGTTTGCACTGGATCAGCCTGCTACGTGCAGACCGGCATTGAGCACCAGATCGAGCAGCGGTTGCGGATACACACCCAGCACGAAGGTCAGGATCGCAACGGCCAGCAGCATCACGCCGCCCGTGCGCTGCGCCCAATTGATGGCTGCGTCGTGGCGAGGAAGCTTGTTGTCGACCAGATACATGGTGACCATCACGCGCAGGTAATAGAACACGCCGATGGCGCTACCAATTACCAGAGCCCCGACCAGCCACCACAGCTGCGATTCGACACCAGTGGCGATGATATAGAACTTGCCGATGAAACCTGCGGTGAGCGGGATACCTGCCAGCGACAGCATCATCAGGGTCATGACTGCCGTCAGGTAAGGGCGACGCCAGAACAGACCACGGTATTCGAACATCGCGTCGGCATCACGTCCACTGTAAGGCGAAGACATCATGGTGATCACACCGAAGCTGCCCAGCGAGGTCAGGACGTAAGTCGCCAGGTAGACGCCGATCGCCTCGACCGCCATGCCCTTGCTGGCCACCAGCGCAATCATCAGGTAACCGAAGTGGGCGATGGAGGAGTAGCCCAACAGACGCTTGAGGTTGGTCTGAGTCAGCGCCAGCAGGTTGCCGACGAGGATCGACGCGACGGCGATGACTGCCAGTACATCATGCAAGACACCGCTGCTGGCTGCCGGAGAAATCTGGAACAGACGCACCAGTACCGCGAACACTGCCACCTTGCTGGCAGTTGCCAGGAAGGCAGCGACCGGCGCAGGGGCGCCTTCGTAAACGTCCGGGGTCCACAAGTGGAACGGCACCAGTGACAGCTTGAAGGCCAGGCCGACGACCATCATGCCCAGACCCAGGCTGGCAATCGGGCTCGGCATGCCGGTTGCCGCGATGGCCTTGCCGATACCGTCGAAGCTCAGCGAGCCTGCCTCTGCGTACAGCAGCGCCATACCGAACAGCAGGAACGCCGAGCCTGCAGCCGACAGGACCATGTACTTGATGCCGCCTTCCAGCGAACGCTTGTTGAAGAAGGCATAAGCCACCAACCCGTAGACCGGCACCGACAGCAGTTCCAGGCCGATGAACAGCCCCGCCAGATGCTGAGCGCTGACCAGAACCAGTCCACCGGCAGCTGCCAGCAGGATCAGCAGGTAAAGCTCTTCGCGATTGCCCGGATACCCGGCCTTGCCGTCACCTAGATAGGCGTGCGCCATGGTCACGCAAGCGAGGGTAGAGGCGAGGATGATCGCCATGTACAGGCAGGCAAAGTTGTCGATATGCAGCAGTGGCGTCACGACCAGAGGGGCGACTTTCAATGCCGGATAAATCGACAGCAGGGCCAGGTTGAGGCCTGCTACCGAAAGCAGGAACGTTTGCGAGTGATTGCGGCGCCATGCGATCGCAAGCATCACCACGACAATGGTGAGGCTGGTGATCAGCAGTGGCGCAAGCGCAATAAAGTGTTGAATCGTCAGGTCCATAGCGCTCTTACCGGGCCGAAGCGAGTTGAGTGAAGGCAGTGCCTAGCCATTGCTGCACGCCGTGCATGGTCGCCGCCGATGTGTCGAGGAACGGCTGCGGGAATACCCCGAGCACGACCAGCAGCACGGCAAGGCCCAGCACCATGATCATTTCCCGTCCGTCCATGCCCTTCAGAACCTCGTCGGACTTCGACGGGCCGAAGTAGGCGCGGTGGATCATGATCAGCGAGTAGACAGAACCAAATACCAGACCGGAAGTGGCAATCGCCGTGATCCAGGGTGAGCTGGCAAAGCTGCCCAGCAGAATCAGGAACTCGCCGACGAAGTTGCCGGTGCCCGGCAGACCCAGAGAGGCGGCGGCAAAGAACAGGCTGATGGCCGGGATGTAGGCGATGCGTGACCACAGACCGCCCATCTCACGCATGTCGCGGGTGTGCAGGCGCTCGTACAACTGGCCACTGAGAATGAACAGTGCCGCAGCCGATAGACCGTGGGCGATCATCTGGATCAGTACGCCTTGCAGCGCTTGCTGGCTGCCCGAGTAGATACCGATCAGTACGAAGCCCATGTGCGAAACGCTGGAGAATGCGATCAGACGCTTGATGTCGGTCTGGGCAAACGCCAGGAATGCGCCGTAGAAGATACCGACCAGGCCCAGCGTCATTGCAATCGGTGCGAACTCGGCCGATGCGTTGGGGAACAGCGGCAGGGCAAAACGCAGCAGGCCGTAAGCCGCAGTCTTCAGCAGGATACCCGCCAGGTCGACGGAGCCTGCAGTCGGTGCCTGGGCATGCGCATCCGGCAGCCAGGAGTGCAATGGCACCACCGGCAGCTTGACGGCGAAGGCTATGAAGAAGCCCAGCATCAGGATGTACTCGGTGCCTGGTGCCAGTTTGGTCTTCAGCAGGTCGGCGTAGGCAAAGGTGATCACGCCGGTCTGATTGAAGTGCACCAGCACCAGACCCAGGATCGCCACCAGCATGATCAGGCCACTGGCCTGAGTGAAGATGAAGAACTTGGTGGCCGCGTAGATACGGGTTTTCTTGCCATCCGAAGAGCTGTGACCCCAGAGCGCGATGAGGAAATACATCGGCACCAGCATCATTTCCCAGAAGAAGAAGAACATGAACAGGTCGATGGCCAGGAACACGCCGACGACACCGCCCAGAATCCACATCAGGTTAAGGTGGAAGAAACCGACCTTGCGCTGGATTTCCTTCCACGAGCAGAGCACCGACAGCACGCCCAGCAGGCCGGTCAGCAGGATCATCAGCAGCGACAGGCCATCGAGTGCCAGATGCACATCGATGCCGAAGCGGGTGATCCACGGGTGGTGGAATTCCAGGGTCCAGGTCGGATCGGCACCCGGCACCGGCGCGTAGCCGAAGTTGCCGGTAGCCCACAGCCAGAGGCCGAGAACCAGTTCCAGGGTCATTGTCAGCAACGCAATCCAGCGCGGCAGGGTAGAGCCGAAGCGCTCACCCAGCCAGCACAGCAGGCCGCCGATGAAGGGGATCAGGATTAGCCAGGGCAGAATCATGACGGGCTCAATTCCTTTCGCAAATTCGCAAGGTTCATATCAGATCGCAACCAGAACGACGGCACCGAGTACCAGAACGGCACCCACGGCGATCGAGGCAGCATACCAACGCAACTGGCCGGTCTCGGTGCGGCTCATGGTGTCATGACCGCCTTTGACCAGACGTGGGATCAAGCCGATGGTGCGGTCGAACGGATCACTACGCAGTACATGGCTGATTGCCAGATACGGCTTGACGAACAGCTTGTCGTAGATCCAGTCGAAGCCCCATGCCGCGAACCACCAGGCCGAGAGGAAACGGCCCGGAGCGCTGTTGGCGATAGCCGTTGCCAGGCGGCGCTTGCCGAGGAACAGCAACGCTGCCAGCAGGATACCGGCCAGCGCGATGGCGCCGGAGGCGATCTCCAGACTGTGCTTGGCTTCGCCACCGGCATGGCCGACGCTCTGCGGCAGCACACCGGCCAGCGGCGGAGTGATCAGCGCGCCGATGAACGTCGACAGCACGATCAGCACCGACAGTGGCAGCCAGTGCGCGATGCCGTGACCTGCGTGTGCTTCGGTCTTGGCTTCTCCGTGGAACGCGATGAAGATCAGGCGGAAGGTGTACAGCGACGTCATGAACGCGCCCACCAGACCGGCATACAGCAAACCGTTGTTACCGCTGGCAAATGCTTCCCAAAGAATTTCGTCCTTGGAGTAGAAGCCCGCCGTCAGCAGCGGCAGAGCGGAAAGAGCAGCGCCACCGACGATGAAGCTGGCGTAGGCCAATGGCAGTTTCTTCCACAGACCGCCCATCTTGAAGATGTTCTGCTCGTGGTGGCAGGCAACGATCACCGCACCGGAAGCAAGGAACAGCAGCGCCTTGAAGAAGGCGTGGGTCATCAGGTGGAAGATCGCGCCTTCCCAGGCGCCGACGCCCAGTGCCAGGAACATGTAGCCGATCTGGCTCATGGTCGAGTAGGCGAGGATACGCTTGATGTCGGTCTGCACCAATGCGGCGAAACCCGCCAGAACCAGCGTGATGCCGCCGACAATCCCGACCAGATGCAGAATGTCGGGTGCCAGTGCAAACAGGCCGTGAGTACGCGCGATCAGGTAAACGCCCGCCGTGACCATGGTCGCTGCGTGGATCAGCGCCGAAACCGGAGTAGGACCGGCCATCGCGTCAGCCAGCCAGGTTTGCAGTGGCAGCTGGGCGGATTTACCGACCGCACCGCCCAGCAGCATCAACGTCGCCAGCACGATCCAGAAATCGCCGACCTTGAAGTGTTCCGGCGCCCTGACCAGCAGTTCCTGCACATTGAGCGTGCCCAGTTGCTGGAACAGGATGAACAGACCGATAGCCATGAATACGTCACCGATACGGGTGACGATGAACGCTTTGAGCGCTGCGTTGCCGTTGTTGCGGTTGCTGTAATAGAAACCGATCAACAGATAGCTGCACAGGCCCACGCCTTCCCAACCGAAGTAGATGAACAGCAGGTTGTCGCCCAGGATCAGGAACAGCATGCTGGCAATGAACAGGTTGGTGTAGGAGAAGAAGCGCGAATAGCCCGCTTCACCGCGCATGTACCAGGACGCGAACAGGTGGATCAGGAAGCCGACGCCAACCACGACGCCCAGCATCGTGACGGACAGTCCGTCCAGATACAGCGCGAAGTTGGGCTGGAAGCCATCGACGTCCATCCAGCGCCACAGCACCTGGGTGTAGTGACCGCCTTCGGGGGGTGCCACGTTGAACTGCCAGATGACCCAGGCAGTGACAATGGCTGACAGGCCGATGGAGCCGACGCCGATCAGCGCAGCGAGGTTTTCCGAGATGCGTCCACGGGAGAACGACAGCAGCAGAAAGCCGATGAGGGGGAATACGAAAGTCAGAAAGAGAAGATTCATCCGCGCATCTCGCTGGCAGCATCGATATCGAGAGTGTGGAAGCGGCGATACAGTTGCATCAGGATCGCCAGGCCGATACTGGCCTCGGCTGCCGCAAGGCTGATCACCAGGATGAACATCACCTGCCCGTCCGGTTGTCCCCAGCGACTGCCGGCAACGACGAATGCCAGTGCAGCGGCGTTCATCATGATTTCCAGGCTCATCAACACGAAGAGAATATTACGGCGCACCATCAGGCCGACCAGACCCAGACAGAACAGGACCCCGGCGACCGCCAGACCGTGCTCAAGAGGGATAGCATTCATTGGCTTGGCTCCTTGGCCTCGTTGCGGCCCAGATGGAAGGCCGTGATGGCTGCTGCAAGCAGCAGCATCGAGGCGAGTTCCACCACCAGCAGATAGGGCCCGAACAGGCTGATGCCGACTGCCTTGGCGTCGACCGTGGTGTGACCGACACCAGCGCCGGTCGGGTTGGCGAACAGCACATACAGCAACTCGGCCAGCAACAGCGCGCCGAGAATGACCGGGCCTATCCAGATGCCGGGTTTGAGCCAGGCACGTTCCTGCTGAACCGAGGCCGGGCCGAGGTTGAGCATCATCACCACAAACACGAACAGGACCATGATCGCGCCCGCGTAGGCAATGACTTCCAGCACACCGGCGAACGGCGCGCCGAGGCTGAAGAACGTCATTGCTACGGCGATCAGCGAGATGATCAGGTAGAGCAGGGCGTGCACCGGGTTCGTGTTGGTGATCACCCGCAGGGTGGACACAACAGCGATACCGGATGCGAAGTAGAAAGCGAATTCCATCTTTACTTCCTTAAGGCAGCAAGCTCTTGACGTTGATCGGCTCGGCTTCGTTCTGTGCGGAGCCCTTGGGCTTGCCGCCAATGGCCATACCGGCAACGCGATAGAAGTTGTAGTCAGGGTTCTTGCCGGGACCGGAGATCAGCAGATCTTCCTTCTCGTACACCAGATCCTGACGCTTGAACTCGGCCATCTCGAAGTCCGGCGTAAGCTGGATCGCGGTAGTCGGGCAGGCTTCTTCGCACAGGCCGCAGAAGATGCAACGCGAGAAGTTGATGCGGAAGAAGTCGGGATACCAGCGTCCGTCCTCTGTCTCGGCTTTCTGCAACGAAATACAGCCAACCGGGCAGGCTACTGCACACAGGTTGCACGCTACGCAGCGCTCTTCGCCATCGGGGTCGCGGGTCAGTACGATGCGACCGCGATAGCGAGGAGGGAGATAAACCTGCTCTTCGGGATATTGCAGGGTGTCGCGCTTGCGAAAGCCGTGGCCGAAGACCATGACCATACTGCGCAACTGGGTACCCGTACCCTTAACGATGTCACCAATATATTTGAACATGGGTCAAATCCTCACTGAACCGAGCCTGCCGGTGTGTTCAACAACACAATCGCAGCAGTCACCAGCAAATTGATCAGGGTCAGCGGCAGACAGAACTTCCAGCTGAAATCCATGACCTGGTCATAACGCGGGCGCGGGATGGAGGCGCGCAGCAGAATGAACAGCATGATGAAAAACGCGGTTTTCAAGGCGAACCAGAAGAAAGCCAGCGATGGCAGAATGTCGAACGGGCCGTGCCAGCCACCGAAGAACAGCGTCACCAGCAGCGCCGAGATCAAGATGATCCCGATGTATTCGCCCACGAAGAACATGCCCCATTTCATGCCGGCATATTCAATGTGGTAGCCGTCAGCCAGTTCCTGCTCGGCTTCCGGTTGGTCGAACGGGTGGCGGTGAGTCACCGCGACGCCTGCGATGAAGAACGTACAGAAGCCGAAGAACTGCGGAATGATGAACCACAGGTTCTGCGCCTGATATTCAACGATGTCGCGCATGTTGAAAGAGCCGACCTGAACCACGATGCCCATCAGCGCAAGACCCATGAACACTTCGTAGGACACGGTTTGTGCCGAAGCACGCAGGCTGCCCAGCAGGGCGAACTTGTTGTTGCTCGACCAGCCGGCGAACAGCACCGCATACACGGACAGACCGGCCATGGCGAAGAAGAACAACAGACCGATGTTCAGATCCGCGACGCCCCAGGTCGGGGTGATCGGGATGACCGCAAAGGCGATCAGCAAGGCGCTCATGGCAACCACTGGCGCCAGGGTGAAGATCACCTTGTCGGCGAACGGTGGGGTCCAGTCTTCCTTGAAGAACATTTTCAACATGTCGGCTGCGATCTGGAACATGCCGAACGGACCCACGCGGTTCGGGCCATAACGATCCTGCCACCAACCCAGCAGACGACGCTCGATGAAACTCAGCAGGGCACCGCAAATCACGACGGCCAGCAACACCACGATGGCCTTGACCACCGCGATGATTGCGTCGATCACATCAGGGGTAAACCAGGTCATTGCGCTGCCTCCTGCAGACCGTCAACGGATTTGCCGAAGAGTGCTGGCGGAATGCCGGGCAGTCCTGCCGGCAATGCCACAAGACCCGCGCCCAGTTCTTCGCTGATGCGCAGCGGCAAGGTCAGCGTTTCGCCGCCGATGCTCAAGGAGAGCAGGGCACCGTCGTTGACGCCGAGACGATCGGCTTCGGATTTGGCCAGGGCGACATAGGCCTGCGGGATGCGTTCCTGAACCGGCGCGGCCAGAGACGAGGTTTCGTCGCTGCCGAACAGGTGGAAGAACGGCACGACCTGCCAGGTGCCGCGTTCTGGAGAGAACGCGCGTGGCACGCTGGAGAACCATGACAGACCATCGCCCTGGCTTTCGATCAGGCGAGTGCCCGGATCGCCGGCACGCAAATGACCGCCGACTTCGTCCTGAAACTTGTTCCAGGCCTGCGGCGAGTTCCAGCCCGGCGACCAGGCGAATGGCACCTGCTGACGAGGCTCGGCCGAGCCCGAGTAGCCTTCCATGGAGAAAGAGAACGCGGTGTCGATGTCTTGCGAGGTGCGCGGCTCATGCACGCTGATGTTGGCTCGCATCGCTGTACGGCCGCTATAACGCAGCGGTTCGCGAGCCAGTTTCAGGCCCTTGATGCGGAACGATGCAGACGGCGCGGCGTTGACGATACCCGCCAGTTGCGGCGTGCTGCCGGCGCAGGCTTCGGTGACGTGGTCGAGTTGCGTCCAGTCGACCGGCTTGTTCAGCAAGGTGGCACGCAGGGCATGCAACCAGCGCCAGCCTTCGTGGACCAGAATGCTGGCATCCAGATAGGTCGGATCGAAGACCTGGAAGAAGCGCTGGGCGCGGCCTTCCTGGCTGACCAGTGTGCCGTCGCCTTCAGCGAAGCTGGCTGCTGGCAGAATCAGATGGGCACGGTCGCTGGTCGGGGTTTTCTGATGGTCAGCGACGATCACGACTTTCGCAGCGCTCAGCGCGGCGTCGACGATCTTGGCGTCCACACGACGATACAAATCGTTTTCCAGCACTACGATAGCGTCGGCCTTGCCGGAGATCACGGCTTGCAGCGCGGCATCTGCGGACTCGCCGCCGAACATCGCCAGGCCCATGCTGTTGGCTTCAGGCACGATCAGGCTGATGGAACCCTGCTTGTCGCGCAGCTTCAAGGCCTTGGCGATGTTGCCAGCGGCTTCGATCAGCGCTGTCGAACCCAGCGAACTGCCGGAAATGATCAGCGGTCGTTTGGCAGCCAGCAGTGCGTCAGCAATGCGTTGCGCCAGTTCCAGCGCCTCGCTGTCCAGGCCTTCGACGGCCGGTGCGCTGGCGTCCAGGGCGTGGGCCACGGCAAAACCGATACGCGCCAGGTCATCGGGCGCTGCATGTACGCATTCTTCTGCGACGTCGTCGAGACGGGTTTCGGCGAGGCTGGCGATGAACAGCGGATTGAGCTCGTGCTGACCGATGTTCTTCACGGCCGCGTCGAGCCACGGCTGGACTTTCATCGCCGCTGCCATGTCTTCAGCCTTGCCTTTGACGGCCTGGCGCAAGCCCAGGGCCATACGCGCTGCTGTCTGGGTCAGGTCTTCGCCGAGGACGAAGATGGCATCGTGATCTTCGATGTCACGCAGGGTCGGGATCGGCAGCGGACTGTCGTTCAGGACCTTGAGGATCAGCCTGATACGCTCCAGCTCACCGGCTTCGATACCGCTGTAGAAATGCTCGGCGCCCACCAGTTCACGCAGTGCGTAGTTGCTTTCGAGGCTTGCGCGAGGAGAACCGATGCCGACGATGTTACGGCCGCGCAGCAGGTCCGCCGCCTTGTCCAGCGCCTCGTCCAGGCTCAGTTTGACCTGGCCGTCGACGAGCAATGGCTGACGCGGGCGGTCCTTGCGGTTGACGTAGCCGTAGCCGAAACGTCCGCGGTCGCAGAGGAAGTACTGGTTCACCGAGCCGTTGTAACGGTTTTCGATGCGGCGCAATTCACCGTAGCGTTCACCCGGGCTGATGTTGCAGCCGCTGGAACAGCCATGGCAGATGCTTGGAGAGAACTGCATGTCCCACTTGCGGTTGTAGCGCTCGGAGTGGGTCTTGTCCGTGAACACACCGGTCGGGCAGACCTCGGTGAGGTTGCCGGAGAACTCGCTTTCCAGCGTGCCGTCTTCAACGCGACCGAAGTACACGTTGTCATGGGCACCGTAGACGCCCAGGTCGGTGCCGCCCGCGTAGTCTTTATAAAAGCGTACACAGCGATAACAGGCGATGCAGCGGTTCATCTCGTGCGCGATGAACGGCCCCAACTCCTGATTCTGGTGGGTACGCTTGGTGAAGCGATAACGGCGCTCGTTGTGGCCGGTCATCACGGTCATGTCTTGCAGGTGGCAGTGACCGCCTTCTTCGCAGACCGGGCAGTCATGCGGGTGGTTGGTCATCAGCCATTCGACGACACTGGCCCGGAAGGCCTTGGATTCATCATCTTCGATGGAGATCCAGGTGTTGTCGGTGGCTGGCGTCATGCAGGACATGACGATACGACCGCGTGTGTCGTTCTCGTCCGTGTACTGCTTGACCGCGCACTGGCGACAGGCGCCAACGCTGCCAAGGGCGGGGTGCCAGCAGAAATAAGGGATATCGAGGCCCAGCGACAGACATGCCTGTAACAGGTTGTCTGCACCATCGACTTCGAGCGCTTTGCCGTCTACGTGAATAGTAGCCATGGTTCAAAGGTCTTCGTTGGCCCGTTGTCAGCGGGCGTGGCTAATGGAATCTCGGTAGTACCCGTATCGTTCAGCCCGGAGGGCGTCAGCAGGTACGAGGACGGCAGCCCGAACAGCCGCCGACCGTTGTGTCTTGTTATGCGCCGACCACTGTCGGACTTTTGCCCGGAACGAGCGTGGCTGCGCTGGCTGGCGCGATACCGGCTTCGAACTCGGAACGGAAATACTTGATCGCACTGCCCAAGGGTTCAACAGCGCCCGGTGCATGGGCACAGAAGGTCTTGCCAGGGCCGAGGAAATTGACCAGACCCAGCAGGGTTTCGATATCCCCCGGCTGACCCTGACCGTTCTCGATGGCGCGAAGCATCTTCACGCTCCATGGCAAGCCGTCGCGGCATGGCGTGCAGAAGCCACAGGACTCCTGAGCGAAAAACTCTTCCATGTTGCGCAGCAGCGAGACCATGTTGACCGAATCGTCGACCGCCATCGCCAGCCCCGTACCCATCCGGGTGCCGACCTTGGCGATACCGCCTGCGTACATCTGCGCGTCCAGATGCTCCGGCAGCAGGAAACCCGTACCGGCGCCTCCGGGTTGCCAGCACTTGAGCTTGAAACCATCGCGCATGCCGCCGGCGTAGTCCTCGAACAGTTCGCGAGCCTGTACGCCGAAGGGCAGTTCCCACAAACCGGGGTTTTTGACCTTGCCGGAGAAACCCATCAGCTTGGTGCCGTGGTCTTCACTGCCTTCGCGAGCCAGCGACTTGTACCAGTCGTTGCCGTTGTTGACGATGGCAGGCACGTTGCACAAAGTCTCGACGTTGTTCACACAAGTCGGCTTGCCCCACACGCCCACCGCAGCAGGGAAGGGCGGCTTGGAACGCGGGTTGGCGCGGCGGCCTTCCAGCGAGTTGATCAGTGCGGTTTCTTCACCGCAGATGTAGCGACCGGCACCCGTGTGCACGAACAGTTCGAAGTCGAACCCGGTGCCGAGAATGTTCTTGCCCAGCAAACCGGCGGCCTTGGCTTCAGCCACTGCGCGATTGAGGTGCTTGGCTGCGGTGACGTATTCGCCGCGCAGGAAGATATAGCCGCGATAGGCTTTCAGCGCGCGGGCACTGATCAGCATGCCCTCGACCAGCAAATGGGGCAGTTGCTCCATCAGCATGCGGTCTTTCCAGGTATTGGGCTCCATCTCGTCCGCGTTGCACAGCAGGTAGCGGATGTTCATGGACTCGTCTTTGGGCATCAGGCCCCACTTCACCCCCGTGGGGAAGCCTGCGCCACCGCGGCCCTTGAGGCCGGAATCCTTGACCGACTGGACGATATCGTCAGGCGCCTGCTGCGTCAGCGCCTTGCGCGCTGCAGCGTAGCCGTCCTTGGTCTGGTACTCGTCGAGCCAGACCGGTTCGCCGTCGTCGCGCAGACGCCAGGTCAGCGGATGGGTTTCTGCCGTGCGCGCAATGCGGTTGGCAGGGCCGAAGGAAGTGATGGTCATAGGTAACCCTCCAGCATCTTGGCAACGCCAGCAGGCTGTACATCGCCGAAAGTGTCGTCGTCGACCATCACGGCCGGCGCCTTGTCACAGTTGCCGAGGCAGCAGACCGGCAGCAGTGTGAAACGACCGTCGGCGGTGGTCTGACCCAGGCCGATGCCCAGTGAGTTCTTGATCTCGTCGACCACGTTTTCGTGGCCGCCGATGAAACACACCATGCTGTTGCAGACACGAATGATGTGACGCCCGACCGGCTGGCGAAAGATCTGGCTGTAGAAGGTGGCAACGCCTTCGACGTCGCTGGCGGGGATGCCCAGCAGGTCGCCGATCGCGTAAATGGCACCGTCAGGCACCCAGCCACGTTCCTTCTGAACAATTTTCAGGGCTTCGATGGACGCCGCGCGCGGGTCCTCGTAATGATGCATCTCATGCTCGATGGCCGAGCGCTCGGTTTCGCTCAGGGCGAAACGGTCAGTCTGGATTAGCGGGCTATTCATGCTTAGCGGTCCACGTCGGCCATAACGAAATCGATACTACCCAGGTACGCGATCAAGTCCGCGACCATGCTGCCTTTGATCACCGAAGGGATCTGCTGCAGGTGCGGGTAACTCGGGGTGCGGATCCGGGTACGGTAGCTCATGGTGCCGCCGTCGCTCGTCAGGTAATAGCTGTTGATACCCTTGGTCGCTTCGATCATCTGGAAGGATTCGTTGGCCGGCATGACCGGGCCCCACGAAACCTGCAGGAAGTGCGTGATCAGGGTTTCGATGTGCTGCAGGGTGCGCTCTTTCGGCGGCGGCGTGGTCAGCGGGTGATCCGCCTTGTACGGGCCTTCCGGCATGTTGCGCATGCACTGGTCGATGATCTTGATGCTCTGGCGCATCTCTTCGACGCGGACCATGCAGCGGTCATAGGCATCGCCGTTGGCGGCCAGTGGCACTTCGAATTCGAAGTTCTCGTAGCCCGAGTAAGGGCGAGCCTTGCGCAGGTCGAAGTCGCAACCGGTGGAGCGCAGGCCTGCACCGGTGACGCCCCACTCGAGGGCTTCCTTGGTGTTGTAGGCGGCGACGCCAATGGTACGACCCTTGAGAATACTGTTTTGCAGGGCCGCCTTGGTGTATTCGTCGAGACGCTTGGGCAGCCAGTCGACGAAGTCCTTGACCAGTTTTTCCCAGCCACGCGGCAGGTCGTGAGCGACCCCGCCGATGCGGTACCAGGCAGGGTGCAGACGGAAGCCGGTAATGGCTTCGATCACGGTGTAGGCTTTCTGGCGGTCGGTGAACGTGAAGAACACCGGTGTCATGGCGCCCACGTCCTGAATGTAGGTTCCCAGGAACAGCAGGTGACTGGTGATACGGAAGAACTCGGCCATCATGATGCGGATGACGTCGACCTTTTCCGGCACCTTGATGCCTGCCAGCTTCTCGACCGAGAGCACATAAGGCAGGTTGTTCATCACCCCGCCCAGGTAATCGATACGGTCGGTGTAGGGAATGAAGCTGTGCCAGGACTGACGTTCGGCCATCTTCTCGGCACCACGGTGGTGGTAGCCGATGTCCGGAACGCAATCGACGATTTCTTCACCGTCCAGTTGCAGAATGATACGGAACGCACCGTGAGCGGAAGGGTGGTTCGGCCCCAGGTTGAGGAACATGTAGTCCTCGTTGGCGCCAGAGCGTTTCATGCCCCAGTCTTCCGGACGGAAGCGTGCGGCTTCCTCTTCCAGTTGCTGTTTGGCAAGGGTCAGGCTGTACGGGTCGAATTCCGTCGCACGGGCAGGGAAGTCCTTGCGCAGCGGATGGCCTTCCCAGGTCGGCGGCATCATGATGCGGCTCAGGTGCGGGTGGCCCGGGAAATCGATACCGAACATGTCCCAGACTTCACGCTCGTACCAGTTGGCGTTCGGCCAGATGCTGGTGATGGTCGGTACACTCAGGTCGCTTTCGGAAAGCGCTACCTTGATCATCACGTCGCTGTTTCGCTCGATCGACAGCAGGTGATAGAACACGGTGAAGTCTGCGCCGGGCAGACCACGACGGTTTGTGCGCAGCCGTTCGTCCACGCCATGCAGGTCATAGAGCATGGAGTAGGGCTTGGGCACGTTGCGCAGGAACGTCAGAATTTCAAACAGTCGGGCGCGCTCGACCCACAGCACGGGCATACCGGTGCGAGTCGGCTGGGCAGTGAAAGCCTCGGCACCAAAACGGTTATTCAGTTCAACGACGACATCTTGGTCGTCAGCCTTGTAAGGCGGGATGTACAGAGCGTTGTCTGCAGTCATAGGTCTCAATCACTTCGGTCAACGTACAGAATCAACCCCGGTTCTTGTCTTTTTTATAAGAAGAACGGGCTGGATCAGACTTCGTCGGGGCTGCGCAGGTTGGTCACCTGAATACGCTGTTCGCGGCGCTGTTCCTTTTGCGATGGCATCTCGGCGCGGTATACGCCTTGATCGCCAACGACCCAGGAAAGAGGGCGACGCTCCTTGCCGATGGATTCCTGCAACAGCATCAAGCCTTGCAGAAACGCTTCGGGGCGGGGCGGGCAGCCGGGCACGTAGACATCCACGGGAAGGAATTTGTCCACCCCCTGGACCACTGAGTAGATGTCGTACATGCCACCGGAGTTGGCACACGAACCCATGGAAATGACCCACTTGGGTTCGAGCATTTGCTCGTAGAGACGCTGGATGATCGGCGCCATCTTGATGAAGCAGGTACCGGCAATAACCATGAAATCCGCCTGCCGTGGCGACGCCCGGATGACTTCAGCGCCAAAGCGCGCGATGTCGTGGGGGGCCGTGAAAGCGGTGGTCATTTCCACATAGCAGCACGACAGGCCGAAGTTGTAGGGCCACAGGGAGTTTTTACGCCCCCAGTTGACCGCACCGCTCAGCACGTCTTCCAGCTTGCCCATGTAGATGTTTTTGTGGACTTGATCTTCTAACGGATCGGAAACGGTTTCCCGTTTGCCGATGGGGTACTGCTCGTTAGGAGCGTCCGGGTCGATCCTGGTGAGATTATATTGCATCGCCAAAGCCTCATTGTTTCAGCTTCGCTTGCCGATTACGGCGACCTTCAGGAGCCCAGTCAAGAGCGCCAACCCGCCATAGGTAGACAAGACCTGCCAACAGAATTGCTATGAAAACGAGAGCTTCGACGAATCCGGTCCAGCCGCTTTCGCGGACGGACACAGACCAGGCAAAGAGAAAGAGGGCTTCAATGTCAAAGATCACGAAAAGCATCGCGACCAGATAGAATTTTGCGGAGAGACGCAGACGCGCACTGCCGGTGGGCAGCATGCCGGATTCGAAAGGTTCGTTCTTGCTGCGGCCCCAGGCCTTGCTTCCGAGCAGGCTGGACAGACCGAGCATGAAGGCACAAAGGCCGACAACACCCAAAAGGAAAATGGCGAAGCCCCAGTTGTGGGCAATCAGACCTGTCGATTCGGGCATGCTGTCAGTCCTTGTTAGAGAGCAAAGGTCTCTGTGCTTGATAAAGAGTCGAGGCAGTGACGAAATGTCGCAGTGCGGTCAACGGATTGATTTTATGTGCAAACAGTTGGCAAGTAAATTTTCTACATCAAATTTATTTACGGAATCAATCGCCCGAGACCTGTCGGGAAGGCTGCAGGGCCTGTGAGGCGGGCGTCAGCAGGGTTTTCGTTAATTATGTTTCTTGATGACGAAAAGGAATAAAAGGCAATTTGAATGATAATTAATATCATTTGAAGAGGCCTTGATAGTTCAAAGTACGGTAGTCGGCGCATAGTGGGTGACGGTACTGCTTATAAAGTGCGCCTTTTATAGCATCCACTCGGCAACTGCATATTGTCCGAAGTCAATACCGGAACCCTCTGACACAACAGACAGACCGCCCTTACGGACGGCCTGTATTTTCAACGCGTTGCGCGGTGTGTCAGTGGAATTGCTCTTCTTCGGTCGAGCCGGTCAGTGCGGTTACCGACGATACGCCACCCTGGATCACGGTCGTCATGTCATCGAAATAGCCCGTGCCCACTTCCTGCTGGTGAGCCACGAAGGTGTAGCCCTTGGCAGCGTCGGCAAACTCCTGTTCCTGCAGCTTCACATAGGCGGTCATGTCATTGCGGGCGTAGTCGTGCGCCAGGTTGAACATGCTGTGCCACATGTTGTGAATGCCCGCCAGGGTGATGAACTGGTGCTTGTAGCCCATGGCCGAGAGCTCGCGCTGAAACCTGGCGATGGTTGCGTCGTCGAGGTTTTTCTTCCAGTTGAAGGACGGCGAGCAGTTGTAGGACAGCAACTGATTGGGGTATTGCTTTTTGATCGCTTCGGCGAAGCGGCGTGCCTCGTCGAGGTCCGGCCTGGCTGTTTCGCACCAGATCAGATCAGCGTAAGGCGCGTACGCCAGGCCGCGCGCGATGGCCTGATCGAGGCCGGCGCGAACCTTGTAGAACCCCTCATGGGTCCGTTCGCCGGTCACGAATGGCTTGTCGTACGGATCGCAATCGGATGTCAGCAAGTCGGCAGCGTTGGCGTCAGTCCGGGCCAGAATGATGGTCGGTACACCGGCCACGTCGGCGGCCAGGCGTGCAGCGACCAGTTTCTGTATGGCTTCCTGAGTCGGGACCAGCACCTTGCCGCCCATGTGGCCGCATTTCTTCACCGACGCCAGTTGATCTTCAAAGTGCACCCCGGCGGCACCGGCCTCGATCATGCTTTTCATCAGCTCATAGGCATTGAGTACGCCGCCGAACCCGGCTTCCGCATCTGCGACGATCGGAGCGAAGTAGTCGATGTAGCCTTCGTCACCCGGCGTCTTGCCGGCTTTCCACTGAATCTGGTCGGCACGGCGGAACGAGTTGTTGATGCGCTTGACCACGGTCGGCACCGAGTCGACCGGGTACAGCGACTGATCCGGGTACATGGACTCGGCAGAGTTGTTGTCGGCAGCGACCTGCCAGCCGGACAGGTAGATGGCCTGAATGCCGGCCTTGACCTGCTGCACGGCCTGGCCACCGGTGAGGGCGCCCATGCAATTGACGAAATCCTTGTCCGGCCGGAAGGACGGTTTGGCACCCTGGGTCACCAGATTCCACAGCTTGTCTGCACCCAGTCGTGCAAAGGTGTGTTCGGGTTGAACTGAGCCGCGCAGGCGGACCACATCTGCAGCGGAGTAAGTACGGGTCACGTTTGTCCAGCGCGGATTTTCAGCCCAGTCTTTCTCGAGAGCCGCTATTTGTTGTTCGCGTGTCAGTGCCATGGTGATAAACCTCTAGAAGTAGGTCTCGCTGGAAAGTCCTGCTCCGCCAAAACGCCTCGTTTATCGAAGGCACGGTAGATGGCTGCTCGCTGATCCGGGGTTTTGCTTGAAGCCGCACGTTACGTGGGTCGCGACGGGTGAACGATGTGCTCGAGGGGAGAGCGGGCGTCCGGACATGAGGCTGTCAGGTGGACAGTCGGACCTGCAGTGGCGTTGTGCATCACCGTTGGCCTTGCCGGGTTACCGTTTACGCTTCCGTCCCTCGGGACAACTTCGTTCCAGTCGCAACCTCGTCAAACTGCCTTGTGGGCGGTGCGGACACGAATCGGCTCTGCGGGGTGATTGAGAGCGGCGACTCGAAGGCTTTTTGCAAAGCCTCTGATTAGCGGGAGCGAGGCAATCATGCCTCGCACTTCTGGGGGCGTCAAACGTTTTGTAGTGCTTTTTTTAAATCACTACATATTTGTGAGAAGTCGACCGGCCAGTCATCAAAAGGCCCGTAAGTATTGGGTTTTCAGCCCGGGCAGGCTATTCGAGGGTTTCAACCTTTACGCGCAAAATCATGTCGTCGCGACCCTGGGTGGAATAGCGCTGCGCCAGGCCACTCTGATCAGCGACGGATTCGTTGCTGTTGCTCGCCAGCGTGATCCATTCGCCGAGCCTACCGCTGACCTGGCTGTCGGTACTTTGCACCTTGATAGCGTCAGGGCGCTCTTGGCTCATGCGATCATGATTGGTGCTGATGCTCAGGTGAACCGTGTCGCCGGTCACGCTGGCCGTGACGTAGAACCCTTGGGTTACGTTGCGGTACTCGGTGTCGCTTCGGGAGTATCCGTACGTGTCCGTGGAGGAGGAGGTCAGCGGTACGCTCTGGCCAACCTGGATGAGTGCAGGAGTGCCTTCGCTGGTTTGCACTTGTTGCACGCCGCCTTCACGGCTGGCGGTACCGTACTCGATCACTCGCGAGCCGCTGCGGCTGCGCGTCGCGCTGTCGCTGGTGTCGACGCTGATCAGCAAGCGTTTCGGCGCGGTATCGAGTTGCGAGATCAAGGTGCGAAGTTCTTCGATCTTGCGGGACTCTGCGTTCACGATCAGTTGATTGCCATAGGCGCTGACGGTGCCTTCGTCGCCCAGAAAGGATTTGGCGACCGGCAACAGATCGGCACTGGTGCGGTAGTTGAGCGGGACGACTTCAGTCGCCGCAAAGACGTGAGCGCTGAAGGCGATCAGCATCGAGGTGAGCGCTGCATTGAGCAAGTTGCGTACTGACATGTTCATTCTCCGCGGTAAGCGCGTAAAGCATGATTGTGCCACTGTGTCGGCTGCAGGCAATCAAGCTGAATGGTCAGGCATAAAAAAGCCCTGCCGCTTTTCGGTTCGACCTTGAGAGGGTCTAGCGAAAAAGGGCAGGGCGATCATTATGTAGTGCCGCGGTGAGCGCCTACATAACGGCGTTGATCACGCTTCGCGGAGCATATCGACGTGTGGCAGGCCGGCTTCGAGAAACTCGTCGCTGATAACCGAAAAGCCGAAGCGCTGATAAAACTCGACGGCCTGCACCTGAGCGCTCAGCTTGAGCGGCTTGAGGCCACGCTGTTCGGCTTCATGGATCACGGCATCCAACAGAGCCTCACCGACCTTCAGGCCGCGCCAGTCTCTCAGGACTGACAGGCGACCGATCTCGCCATCGGGCAGCAGTCGGGCAGTGCCCACCGCATATTCACCCTCGTACGCAAGAAAGTGCACGGCACCTGCGTCTTCGGCATCCCACTCCAGTTCCGGCGGCACCGATTGTTCGGCAATGAATACCGAATCGCGTATGCGCCGGATATCGGCGTTGTTCTTCTGCCATTGGGCGACAGCTACAGTGACTTTATTCATCGGCAAATCCCAGGCTTCCTTGTTTTACGAGTTCGCAAAGCAAATTGCGCCCCTCGTCATCGGCCAACCATTGGCCGAGGTTTTCGCTGTGCAACGCATCGGCGGCACAGATCAGTTTGAGCAGGTCACGCAGGCTGCCCGGCAGCAGGCGGCTCTGGCCACTGGCAAACAGTAGCAGATCGTCATCGACTTCAGACCAGGCCAGCCGTGCGCTCGGGTTGCGAATCAGCACCGCGCCCTGCTCGAGGCTGTCGAGCAGGTCCTGTTCGTCCAGCTCGGGGCCGGTTACCAGTTCCGGGTAGCGCGGCTCGGTCATGAACTGGCCGAACCAGGTCAGCAGCAGGCGTTCGTCACTCATGTGCTCGGCCAGCAGCGTTTTCAGGCGATCGAGCGCGTCATGCTGGATCTGATGGGGGTCGCTGACCGGCTGGGCATCAGCATCGGTATAGCGCTCTTCGTCCGGGATGAACTGGCTGAGGAAGTCGGTGAAGTGAGTCAGGACTTCGGCAGCGCTTGGCGCCCGGAAACCGACCGAGTAGGTCAGGCAGTCGTCGACGGCGACGCCGCAGTGCGCCAGGCGCGGCGGCAGATAAAGCATGTCGCCCGGTTCCAGCGTCCACTCTTCGGTCTTCTCGAATTCGGCAAGGATGCGCAGGTCGGCATGCTGCAGCAGCGGGCTTTCTGCATCGCACATCTGGCCGATCTGCCAATGACGCTTGCCGTGTCCCTGCAGCAGGAACACATCATAGTTGTCGAAATGCGGGCCGACGCTGCCGCCAGGCGCAGCGTAGCTGATCATCACATCGTCAATCCGCCAACTGGGCAGAAAACGGAAGTTTTCCAGCAGCTCGCTGACCTCCGGAACGAATTGGTCCACGGCCTGGACCAGCAGCGTCCAGTCGCGCTCGGGCAGTTTGCTGAACTCGTCTTCAGCGAACGGGCCACGGCGCAGCTCCCACGGACGCTCGCCGTTTTCGATGACCAGGCGCGACTCCACTTCTTCTTCCAGGGCGAGGCCGGCAAGCTCGTCCGCGTCGATCGGGCTTTGAAAGTCCGGCAGAGCCTGGCGGATCAGCAGCGGTTTTTTCTGCCAGTAGTCACGCAGGAAAACGCGAGCACTGATGCCGCCCAGAAGTTGTAGAGGAATATCAGGATTCATGTGTAAGCCCTTGAAATGAAAACGCCCGGCACAGCCGGGCGTGTGCAATTTTTTTGCGTGTCAGATGCGCTTGGCCTGAGCGGCTGCGTTACCGATGTAATTGGCTGGCGTGAGCTTCTTGAGCTCGGCCTTGGCTTCGGCGGGCATATCCAGACCGTCGATGAAAGTCTGCAACGCTTCAGGACCGATGCCCTTGCCGCGGGTCAGTTCTTTCAGTTTTTCGTACGGGTTTTCGATGTTGTACCGACGCATGACAGTCTGAATCGGCTCTGCCAGAACTTCCCAGCATGCGTCCAGATCGGCGGCAATGCGCTGTTCGTTCAGTTCCAGCTTGCTGATGCCCTTGAGACTGGCTTCGTAGGCAATGACGCTGTGGGCAAAGCCGACGCCCAGGTTGCGCAGCACGGTGGAGTCGGTCAGGTCACGCTGCCAGCGAGAGACAGGCAGCTTGCTCGCCAGATGCTGGAACAGTGCGTTGGCGATGCCCAGGTTGCCTTCGGAGTTTTCGAAGTCGATCGGGTTGACCTTGTGCGGCATGGTCGAGGAGCCGATTTCGCCAGCGATGGTGCGCTGTTTGAAATAGCCCAGCGAGATGTAGCCCCAGATGTCGCGGTCGAAGTCGATCAGGATGGTGTTGAAGCGCGCAATGGCATCGAACAGCTCGGCAATGTAGTCGTGCGGTTCGATCTGCGTGGTGTAGGGGTTGAAGCCCAGGCCCAGTTCGTCTTCGATGAAGGCGCGCGCGTTGGCTTCCCAGTCGATGTCTGCGTAGGCAGAGAGGTGGGCATTGTAGTTGCCGACTGCGCCGTTGATCTTGCCGAGCAACGGGACCGCCGCGATCTGGCTGATCTGGCGCTCGAGGCGGTAGACGACGTTGGCCAGTTCCTTGCCCAGTGTGGTCGGGGAGGCGGGCTGGCCGTGGGTGCGGGACAGCATCGGCACGTCTGCGAAGCGAATCGCCAGCTCGCGGATGGCGTCGGCGATCTGGCGCATCAGCGGCAGCACGACAGTGTCGCGGCCCTCGCGCAGCATCAATGCGTGAGACAGGTTGTTGATGTCTTCGCTGGTGCAGGCGAAGTGGATGAACTCACTGACCTTTTCCAGCTCTGGCAATTTGGCAGCCTGCTCCTTGAGCAGATACTCCACAGCCTTCACGTCATGATTGGTGGTGCGCTCGATTTCCTTGACGCGCTCGGCATGCTCCACGGAGAAGTCTTCAGCCAGGGCATCCAGGATGGCGTTGGCTTGCGCGGAGAAGGCCGGGACTTCGGTGATCTGCGGGTGAGCCGCAAGACGCTGGAGCCAGCGAACTTCAACCATCACGCGGAAACGGATCAGGCCGTATTCGCTGAAAATAGGGCGCAAGGCCTGGGTTTTGCCGGCGTAGCGGCCATCAACAGGGGAAACCGCAGTGAGCGAAGAAAGCTGCATGGGATGCTCTCGGACAGTCGGGCGACGAAAAGGGCGCATATCATACATGAAAAGTCAGTCGGACCGGAGCCCGCTGACCAGCGTAGACAGCGTCGTGCCTGGGGTGGTGAAGGTCATTGGCGCGCGGCGGGTCAGCCGTGCAGCAATGGATAGAGTTCTTTCAACAACTTGCGGCGGCTGAACACCAGTTGCCACCGATGACCGCCAACTTGCCGCCACAGCCGGGCAGAGCGAATACCGGCCAGCAGAATGCCGCGAATCTTCGAGGCATTGTTCGGCTGCTGCAGGTTGCGCATGTCGCCTTGTACCTGAATGCGCTGGCGCAAGGTGCTCAGGGTGTCCTGATACAGTGCGCCGGTCGCGGCAATCACGTTCTCGTGGGCGATGCCGAAATGCTCGACCTGGGACTGAATGACCGGAATGCGTTTGCCGATCACTTCAAGCAGGTCATCGCGCTTGGCCAACTGGCGTTCAAGGCCGAGCATCGACAGGGCGTAGCGCAACGGTTCGCGTTGCAAGGTTGCCGGGTCACGCTCCAGGGCGCTGGCCATGGCGCGATAGCCTTCGTGCAGGTTGAGGTCGTCGCCGCCGTAAACGTCAAGCGTATCCTTGGGGTCGACCACCAGCAGGCTGCCGAGCATGCAGCTCAGGGCCGCTTCGCTGATCTGACCGGTCTTGGCGATCCGGTCGACCAGCACGGCGGCCTGGAATACACCGCCCAGAGCGATCAGTTGTTCCTGAGTCGGGCTCATCAACGCTTGTCCTTGGTGGTCCAGGGTTCGGCAATTTCGATCACGCCGCCGCCCAGACAGATTTCGCCGTCGTAGAACACCACGGACTGGCCGGGGGTGACGGCGCGCTGTGGGTCATCGAATGTGGCGCGGTACCCGTCAGCGGTCTTTTCCAGCGTGCATGGCTGGTCGCCCTGACGGTAACGGACCTTCGCGGTGAGCCTGCGCGGGCTGCTCAGATCGATCGGATTGACCCAATAGATTTCCGAAGAGACCAGCGCACGGGAAAACAGCCAGGGATGATCGTTGCCCTGGCCGACGATCAGTTCATTGTTTTCCAGGTCCTTGACCAGCACGTACCACGGATCGTCGCTGGCGTCCTTGAGACCGCCAATGCCCAGGCCCTGACGCTGGCCGATGGTGTGGTACATCAGGCCGCTGTGACGACCGATGACTTCGCCTTCGGTGGTCTTGATCTCACCGGGCTGGGCAGGCAGGTACTGACGCAGAAAGTCGGTGAAGCGGCGCTCGCCAATGAAGCAGATGCCGGTGGAATCCTTCTTCTTGGCAGTGGCCAGGCCGTGCTTTTCGGCAATGGCACGCACTTCCGGTTTTTCCAGCTCGCCAACCGGGAACAACGTGCGGGCAATCTGCTCGCCGCCAACGGCGTGCAGGAAGTAGCTCTGGTCCTTGTTCGGGTCCAGGCCCTTGAGCAGCTCGGTACGTCCATCGATATCGCGGCGACGTACGTAATGACCGGTAGCAATAAGGTCGGCGCCGAGCATCAGTGCGTAGTCGAGAAACGCCTTGAACTTGATTTCGCGGTTACACAGGATGTCCGGGTTCGGCGTGCGCCCGGCCTTGTACTCTTCAAGGAAGTGCTCGAAGACGTTGTCCCAGTACTCGGCCGCGAAGTTGGCCGTGTGCAGCTTGATGCCGATCTTGTCGCACACGGCCTGGGCATCTGCCAGGTCTTCGCGGGCGGTGCAGTATTCCGTTCCGTCGTCTTCTTCCCAGTTCTTCATGAACAAGCCTTCCACCTGATAACCCTGCTCCATGAGCAGTACGGCGGAAACGGAAGAGTCCACGCCGCCGGACATGCCGACTATGACGCGCTTCATTTCTGAGTTCGAGGGGGCTGGATCACGCATGGGGATTCAACGGCTGACCTGTAAAAGGACGCGATTCTATCAGGCTGAGGGCGTCGAGTCTCACGCCTTGTCGCGCAGCAGGTCGAGACTGAAACGTTCGCCGTCGAGGTAGTCGTCCAGGCAACGCAATACCAACTCGCTGCGCCAGCGCTCCTGCTGGGCCACCAGTTCATCGCGAGTCAGCCAGACTGCGCCGACGATGCCTTCATCGAGTTGATATTCCGGATGGTGGCGCAGGGCCTTGGCGGCAAAGCAGATTCGCTGGTAGGTCACGCCATTGCTCGGCGCGGTGTACAGATAGATGCCCACCACGCTGCTCAATTCGACGTCCCAGCCGGTTTCTTCCAGGGTTTCACGCACGGCGGCGCGTTGCAGGCTTTCGTTCGGGTCGAGGTGCCCGGCGGGTTGGTTGAGTACGGCGCGTCCGCCTTTGATTTCTTCGACAAAAAGAAAGCGGCCTTGATCTTCGACGATGGTGGCGACGGTAACGTGGGCTTGCCAGGTCATGATAATGGGGCTCCTTGCAGGGGATTGAGTCAGCCTTAGCAGCTTATGGGTGTTCGAACTGCAGATCATGCCTCAGCGCGCTGACGCAGAAGTCCACAAAGGCTCGCACTTTGGATGAGCGACGACGGCCCTCCAGGTAAACAACGTGAACCGGTTCCGGCATTATTTCGAACGTGTCCAGAACACACTTGAGCCTGCCTTCCTGCAGGTGCTCGCGTATCTGATAGTATGGCACTTGGGTCAGTCCCCAGCCCTGCAATGCTGCGCTGATAGCCGCCTGATACGACGTCAGGCTGAGTCTCGATGCGACGTCTACTGAGTAATGCTTGTCGTCGATCCGGAAAAGCCAGTGAGGCGAGCGTTCGGCGGTGCTGGTCGAAACTGTCGAATGCTGTCGCAAATCGTCGGGATGCTGCGGAGCTCCGTGCTTTTCGAGATAGTCAGGGGATGCGCAAACCATACGCCGCACGCTACCTGTCTGGATTGCGGTAAGAGACGAATCGGGCAGGGTGCCGATCCTGACGGCCACGTCGACGCCCTCATCGAGCATGGACACGACCCGGTCGACCAGAATGGCACGGATGTCCACAGCCGGAAACCGCTCGAGAAAGCTCGTCATTACGGGCACGACATGCAGCGCGCCGAACATCTGAGGTGCGGTGACCGTCAGCAGGCCGCCTGGCAACGCATGCAAGCCGCCCGCCGCGCTTTCAGCCTCATCAAGGTCGGCAAGCAGTCGGCGGCAATCTGCGGCGAAGCGCTGGCCCGCCTCGGTGAGCCGCATGTTGCGAGTGGTGCGCACCACCAGCAGGATGCCCAGGCGATTCTCCAGACTCGCGACAGCCCGGGTTACCGTGGCGGTCGACAGGCCAAAGTGGCGGGCTACCCCGGCAAAACTGGTTTGCTCGGCAAGTCCGGCAAAAAGCGTCATTTCCTGAATACGGTCCATGGTCCGCCTGCCTGCCACGAGAGATGTGGAATCGTATCAGTATTTCAGAAATTGAAATGGTGAATTGATTTTTACGGTGATTCTGCAGCTTAAATGCAATGACTAGGATAGCAACTCATTCATCCAGCCCGGTCAGACTCTCCTATGAAAAATTTCGGTTCAGTCGACGCTGAAAACGCCCCATCCGGTGTCAGTCGGCGCAAGGTTTTACAAGCGTCCGCGATAGGCGCTGCTTCTGCTCTCGGGGCGTCGTTGGTGAGCGCCGCTTCTGCAAGCAATAAACCTCTCAGGGAAAATGCAATGAACAGTGATGATGCTTTCCGCGTGACGTTTCACACTCAGCAGGTAGGAGACGTAAATGTGTTCTATCGCGAAGTCGGACCCAGGGACGCCCCGGTGCTTCTGCTGCTCCATGGGTTTCCGAGTTCCAGCCACATGTTTCGTGACCTGATGCCATTGTTGGCGAGTCAGTACCGCCTGATCGCTCCCGATCTGCCCGGTTTCGGCAATACCAAAGCACCACCGCGCGGGCAGTTCGATTACACATTCGAAAACCTTTACACGGTGATCGAGGGCTTTACCGAGGCACTGGGCCTGAAGAAATACGCGTTATACCTATTCGACTATGGCGCACCGACAGGCTTGCGGCTCGCAGCGGCGAACCCGGAGAAGGTTACTGCAATCATCAGTCAGAACGGCAATGCCTATCTGGAAGGATTCAGCGATCAATGGGGCCCGTGGCAAGCCTATTGGCGCGAGCCTTCGGCAGCCAATCGCGAAGCCTGTCGCGCCTCGTTGTCACCGCAAGTCATCCGGGACTGGCAATACGGTACGGGAGCCGATCCTGAAAAGCTTTCTCCCGATGGCTACAACCTCGACATCCTGTATATGGCGCGGCCAGGCGCAGAGGAAATCCAGCTTGACCTGATTCTTGACTACCGCAGTAACGTAGCGGCTTACCCCTCGTTTCAGGAATACCTGCGCAAATATCAGCCTCCCTTGCTGGCGGTCTGGGGCAAGCACGATCCGGCGTTCATACCTCCGGGCGCGCATGCTTATCGCAAGGACGTCCCGGCTGCTGAAGTGCATCTGCTGGATGCAGGGCACTTTGCATTGGAAACGCACGCGCCGGAGGTCGCCGAATACATTCGCGACTTTCTTTCGCGCACGCTGAAAGGCTGAGCGGAGTGATGGTGTGCTTGAGCAGGCATCTCCCTGGTGCCCGGGCTTACACAGGTAGCTGACATTTTCCATGGATAAAAAAATCCCCGGCAACAAGCCGGGGATTTTTTGTGAGACGGTGCATTTTTTATGCGCCGCCTTGGATTGCCTCTTACAGCGCGGCGATGGCCGCGTTGAGCGTGGCGCTCGGGCGCATGGCCTTGCTGGTGACTTCCGGGTTAGGGAAGTAGTAGCCGCCAATGTCCACCGGCTTGCCCTGAACGGCGTTCAGCTCGGCAACGATTTTTTCTTCGTTGTCGGTCAGGGTCTTGGCCAGCGGCGCGAACTGCGCCTTGAGGTCTGCGTCGTCGTTCTGAGCAGCCAGTGCCTGGGCCCAGAACAGGGTCAGGTAGAAGTGGCTGCCGCGGTTATCAATACCGCCGACCTTGCGCGAAGGCGACTTGTTGCGGTCCAGGAACTCGCCAGTGGCCTGATCGAGGGTCTTGGACAGAACCAGCGCTTTCGGATTGTTGTAGGCATGGCCCAGATGCTCGAGGGACGCCGCCAGGGCCAGGAATTCGCCCAGCGAATCCCAGCGCAGGAAGTTTTCCTCGACGAACTGCTGCACGTGCTTCGGAGCCGAACCACCGGCGCCTGTTTCGAACAGACCGCCGCCGTTCATCAGCGGAACGATCGACAGCATCTTCGCGCTGGTGCCCAGTTCCATGATCGGGAACAGGTCAGTCAGGTAGTCGCGCAGAACGTTGCCGGTCACCGAAATGGTGTCCTTGCCTGCGCGAGTGCGTTCCAGGGTCAGCTTCATCGCGTCGACAGGTGACAGGATCTGGATATCCAGGCCCGAGGTGTCGTGATCGCCCAGGTACTTGCGCACTTTTTCGATCATCACGCTGTCGTGGGCGCGGGATGAGTCCAGCCAGAAGATAGCCGGGGTGTTGCTGGCGCGGGCACGGTTGACGGCCAGTTTCACCCAGTCCTGGATCGGTGCGTCCTTGGCCTGGCACATGCGCCAGATATCGCCGGCTTCGACGTTCTGTTCCATCAGCAGGTTGCCCTGGCTGTCTGTTACGCGAACCACGCCGTTGGTCTGAATGTGGAACGTCTTGTCGTGGGAGCCATACTCTTCGGCCTTCTGAGCCATCAGGCCGACGTTCGGTACGCTGCCCATGGTGGTCGGGTCGAATGCGCCATTTTTCTTGCAGTCTTCGATGACCGCTTGATAGATGGTGGCGTAGCAGCGATCCGGAATGACGGCCTTGGCATCGTGCAACTGACCGTCTGTGCCCCACATCTTGCCGGAGTCACGGATCATTGCCGGCATCGAGGCGTCGACGATGACGTCGCTCGGCACGTGCAGGTTGGTGATGCCCTTGTCGGAATTGACCATCGCCAGCTGTGGACGAACGGCGTAGACCGCTTCGATGTCAGCCTTGATCTCTGCCTGCTTGTCAGCGGGCAGGGCAGTGATGCGCTCGTACAGGTCGCCGATGCCGTTGTTCAGGCTGAAGCCGATCTGCTTGAGCGTATCAGCGTGCTTGGTCAACGCATCCTTATAGAACTCGTCGACGATCTGGCCAAACATGATCGGGTCGGAGATCTTCATCATGGTGGCTTTCAAGTGCACCGAAAACAGCACGCCCTGCTTGCGGGCGTCTTCGATTTCGGCAGCAATGAAGCTGCGCAGGGCCTTGGCGCTCATGACCGAGCAGTCGACGACTTCGCCAGCCTTGACGGCGGTTTTTTCCTTCAGGACGGTGGTGGTGCCGTCCTGAGCGACGAGTTCGATCTTGACGGTATTGTCGGCCGCGATCTCGGCGGCTTTTTCGCTGCCGTAGAAGTCGCCGTTGCTCATGTGTGCAACGTGAGCCTTGGAGTCAGCCGACCAGGCGCCCATCTTGTGCGGGTGCTTGCGCGCGTAGTTCTTGACCGACAGCGGGGCGCGGCGATCGGAGTTGCCTTCGCGCAGAACCGGGTTCACGGCGCTGCCCTTGGTCTTGTCGTAGCGTGCGCGGGTTTCTTTTTCCGCGTCAGTGGCAGGGTTTTCAGGGTAGTCAGGAATGTTGTAGCCCTGATTCTGAAGCTCCTTGATGGTCGCCTTCAATTGCGGGACCGAGGCGCTGATGTTAGGCAGCTTGATGATATTGGCCTCTGGCGTGGTAGCCAGTTTGCCCAGCTCGGCGAGATGATCCGGCACTTTTTTGTCGGCAAGCAATTCCGGGAAGCTGGAAAGAACACGGCCCGCCAGAGAAATGTCGCGTGTTTCCACGTCGATATCGGAGGTCGCTGTGAACGCTTCGATAATGGGCAGCAGGGAGTAGGTGGCGAGGGCCGGAGCTTCGTCGGTGAAGGTGTAGATGATCTTCGAGCGGTTGGACATTCGTATTAACTCTCTTTTGCTGAGCATGCACAAAATCTCGATACGCGCATTGTAGGCGCGCTTGCCCACGGTTCGGCCATGAGCCAGGTCGAGGTTTATTCGCGGTGATGTTGGGTGCATCAGTCGAGCGTCAAGCTGTCGGGTCAGGTAGCAGCCCGACGCATAAGGAAGGCCGAGGGTCAGAATCCAGACGGGTCGGCCTTGATGACTCTGCGGTCACGGCGCGAGTATATCAAACCATTGGCACCACGCATTAATGCTATGCGAGCTATCGAAAAATGAATATCCGCCGTTGGTCGAACGCGCGGTCTTTCAGGCCGGGTTCGGGAATGCTTGCATGCGGGCCTGCACGCCTTGAGGCGGAGGATCAGATGGGAAGGGCAGAGTTTCGTTGCTCAGGATGGCTCGGGATAAACGAAGTGAACGTTCTGGATTGGAGTCTGGGCATCCGCGGTGCAATAACCGCTAATACGATACCCCGGGGAGCGCGACGGGTATAAAGCAGACCAATGTCTCTGTCTGTTTTATGTGTCCGGCAAAGCTCATTGCATGCTTCTGCCAATTCGGCGGGCTCTGATGGCTGCCGTTATACATCAACTGATTTTTTCCACACGAGCATCAGGCGTCCGCGTGAGCGTGGTCCTGCTGAAGCAGCGGCTGGGTATCTTTTGCCAGATCCTGCTTTTTTTCTTCCGAGCTGTTGATTTTTATCGCTTGAAGCCCTTTTGGGCCGTGGGCGACTTCAAATCTGACTTTCTGGCCAGCCTTGAGAGTTTTGTAACCGTCCATTTCGATGGCCGAGAAATGAACGAACAGATCCTCGTCACTCTTGCCTTCAGCGTTTATGAACCCAAACCCTTTTGCATTGTTGAACCACTTGACTTTTCCTTCAATCATCACCATCTCCCTCTGCAAAGGACTCCGTCAGGAGTATCATCCACTTCAATCCGCTCCCCACCCAAAAAAATTTTGGTTGACTGCGCGGACCCTTTTTACCCAATGTGGGCTCTATTGTTTGTAACACCGTTTAGCTGATAGTCAAGGTCATGTGGCAGCCCATTTAAAAACCGTCCAGACTGCGACTAAATTGCTCAATCCGCCCTCAAACGAACATTTCTTTCCATGCATGCATTCAGCAAGATTCGACTAACATTCAATCAGGATGATCCGCAGTCGCACGAGGACGACTCGGCGGGCATTGCGGTGCAGGACGCCAAGCCGACCCTGCAGGCGCCACCGATGTACAAGGTGGTTTTATTCAACGATGACTACACCCCGATGGATTTCGTCGTAGAAGTGCTCGAGGTGTTTTTTAACCTGAATCGTGAGCTGGCCACCAAAGTCATGCTGGCCGTCCATACAGAGGGACGGGCAGTCTGCGGATTGTTTACCCGCGACATCGCCGAGACCAAGGCAATGCAGGTCAATCAATACGCCAGGGAGAGCCAGCATCCGCTACTCTGTGAGATCGAGAAGGACGGTTAAACGCCGACCACTTGGGTATGAGGTGAAGCTATGTTAAACCGTGAGCTCGAAGTCACCCTCAATCTTGCCTTCAAGGAGGCACGTTCGAAGCGTCATGAGTTCATGACGGTCGAGCATCTCCTGCTGGCTCTATTGGATAATGAGGCTGCAGCCACTGTCCTGCGTGCCTGCGGCGCAAACCTCGATAAACTCAAGCATGATCTGCAGGAGTTCATCGACTCCACCACCCCGCTGATCCCCGTGCATGACGAGGATCGCGAGACACAACCGACGCTCGGGTTCCAGCGCGTGCTGCAACGGGCAGTCTTCCATGTGCAGAGCTCCGGCAAGCGCGAAGTGACCGGTGCCAACGTACTGGTTGCGATTTTCAGTGAGCAGGAAAGCCAGGCCGTATTTCTGCTCAAGCAGCAGAGCGTGGCCCGGATCGATGTCGTCAACTATATCGCCCACGGTATCTCCAAGGTGCCAGGGCATGGCGAACACTCTTCTGAAGGTGAGCAGGATATGCAGGACGACGAGGGCGGTGAAGCATCTTCCTCAGGCAATCCTCTGGATGCCTATGCCAGCAATCTGAACGAGTTGGCGCGTCAGGGACGCATCGACCCACTGGTCGGCCGCGAAAGCGAAGTCGAGCGGGTGGCACAGATTCTGGCTCGTCGTCGCAAGAACAATCCTTTGCTGGTCGGTGAAGCGGGCGTCGGTAAAACGGCCATCGCCGAAGGGCTCGCCAAACGCATCGTCGACAATCAGGTGCCTGATCTGCTTGCCAACAGTGTCGTCTACTCGCTCGACCTGGGCGCGTTGCTGGCCGGGACGAAATACCGCGGCGATTTCGAGAAGCGCTTCAAGGCGTTGCTCAACGAGCTGCGCAAGCGTCCCCAGGCGATCCTGTTCATTGACGAGATCCACACGATCATCGGTGCCGGCGCAGCTTCTGGCGGGGTAATGGATGCTTCCAACCTGCTCAAGCCGCTGCTGTCTTCCGGCGAGATCCGTTGCATCGGTTCGACCACCTTCCAGGAGTTTCGCGGGATTTTCGAGAAGGATCGTGCCTTGGCGCGTCGTTTCCAGAAAGTCGATGTGTCCGAGCCTTCGGTCGAGGACACCATCGGTATCCTGCGTGGCCTGAAAAGCCGTTTCGAGCAGCATCACAGCATCGAATACAGCGACGAAGCCCTGCGCGCTGCCGCCGAGCTTGCATCGCGCTACATCAACGACCGTCATATGCCTGACAAGGCCATTGACGTGATTGATGAAGCGGGTGCGTACCAGCGTCTGCAGCCGGTCGAAAAGCGTGCCAAACGTATCGATGTGCCCGAGGTTGAAGACATCGTTGCCAAGATCGCGCGTATTCCGCCAAAACACGTCAACAGCTCCGACAAGGAACTGCTGCGTAACCTGGAGCGCGATCTCAAGCTCACTGTATTCGGACAGGATGCGGCGATCGACTCGTTGTCGACGGCGATCAAGCTGTCTCGCGCAGGTCTCAAGTCGCCTGACAAGCCGGTCGGTTCGTTCCTGTTCGCCGGTCCTACGGGCGTCGGCAAGACCGAGGCGGCTCGTCAGCTGGCCAAGGCACTGGGCGTCGAGTTGATCCGTTTCGACATGTCCGAGTATATGGAACGGCACACCGTTTCCCGTCTGATCGGCGCGCCTCCGGGCTATGTCGGTTTCGACCAGGGCGGTCTGCTGACCGAGGCCATTACCCGTCAGCCACATTGCGTGCTGTTGCTCGATGAAATCGAAAAGGCTCACCCGGAAGTCTTCAACCTGCTTCTGCAGGTGATGGACCACGGTACGCTGACCGACAACAACGGGCGCAAGGCGGACTTCCGCAATGTGATCGTGATCATGACCACCAACGCCGGGGCCGAGTCTGCTGCGCGGGCTTCGATCGGTTTCACGCATCAGGACCATTCGTCCGACGCGATGGAAGTGATCAAGAAGAGCTTCACGCCAGAGTTCCGCAACCGCCTGGATACCATCATTCAGTTCGGTCGCCTCAGCCACGAAGTCATCAAGAGTGTGGTCGACAAGTTCCTCACCGAGCTTCAGGCCCAGCTGGAAGACAAGCGCGTACTGCTCGAAGTGTCCGAGGCGGCGAGAAGCTGGCTGGCGCAGGGTGGTTACGATGCAGCAATGGGTGCCAGACCGATGGCTCGCCTGATTCAGGACAAGATCAAACGGCCACTCGCCGAAGAGATCCTGTTCGGCGAACTGTCAGAGCATGGCGGCGTGGTTCACATCGATATCAAGGATGGCGAGATCACCTTCGATTTCGAAACCACGGCGGAAATGGCCTGATAGCCGACGCCTCGCCCCGCATCATTGATCGATGCGGGGCAGGTCGAGGGCATCGGACGTAAAAAACAGGCATACAAAAACGCCCGGCTTATGCCGGGCGTTTTTGTTAATGCCTGTTTAACGAGCGCGGTAGGTGATGCGCCCTTTGCTCAGGTCGTAGGGCGTCAGCTCTACACGCACTTTGTCACCGGTCAGAATACGGATGTAGTTCTTGCGCATCTTGCCGGAGATATGCGCGGTTACGACGTGCCCGTTTTCCAACTCCACGCGAAACATGGTGTTGGGCAGGGTGTCGACGACAGTGCCTTCCATTTCGAAGCTGTCTTCTTTCGACATGCAGTAAAGCCCTCGGTATACAAATGAGTGGCCCGGTGCAAGTGGCGCCAGGCAAAAGCGGCGTGCATTGTGCCCGAAAAAACCAGTTTAAGCCAAGGGGTTCAATACAGAGTGACCCATCTTTGATTGGTGAGCAGCTCGATGGGGCGATATTGGGTCTTGTAATTCATCTTTTTGCAGTTCTTGATCCAGTAGCCCAGGTACACCGCCTGCAGTTGAAGTCTGGCAGCCTCGGCGATCTGCCACAAAATGGCGTAACGGCCCAGACTGCGGCGTTCTTCATCGGGTTCGTAGAACGTGTAGACCGCGGAAAGTCCGTTGGGCAGCAGGTCGGTGACGGCAACTGCCAGCAGACGTTGATCGACACGAAATTCGTAAAAGCGCGAAAAAGGCAGATCGCGAACCAGGAATGTCGAAAATTGCTCCTGGCTCGGCGGAAACATGTCGCCGTCAGCATGACGTTGTTCAATATAACGCTGATAAAGATCGAAGTATTCCTGAGTGAACGCGGGCTTGGCGCTTTGCACCTGAATGTCGACATTGCGTTTCAGAATGCGTTTTTGCTGACGGTCGGGTACGAAGAGGTTCACCGGAATGCGCGCAGGCACACAGGCACTGCAGTTCTGGCAGTGCGGGCGATAGAGATGGTCACCGCTGCGGCGAAACCCCATGTCCGACAAGTCAGCGTAGACCTGTACGTCCATCGGCTGGCTGGGGTCCAGAAACAGGGTCGTCGCCTGCTCTTCGGGCAGGTAACTGCAAGTGTGCGGTTGAGTGGCATAAAACTTCAGCCTCGCCAGCTCTGTCATGGTCGTCGCCTAATGGTGAATCCTTACCCATGAGTGTATGCCAGCCTGTCAAACTCGCCTAGCTGACCAGTCGGCGTCGGTCGGCTGATCCAGATGGCGGGACAGGTAATCGGCGAAGGTCTGCCGGGGAATGGAGCGCGCGCCGAAGCTATGCAAATGTTGCGTGGGCATCTGGCAGTCGATCAAGACAAATCCCCAGGCAGTCAAATGTTCCACCAGGGTGGCAAAACCGACTTTCGAGGCATTGTCTGCCCGGCTGAACATCGACTCGCCGAAAAACAGCTGGCCCATTGCCAGGCCGTACAGCCCGCCGACCAGCTCATCCTGATCCCAGACCTCGACGCTATGTGCGTGACCGCGGCGGTGCAGTTCGACATAGGCCGCCTGCATCGAGCCGGTTATCCAGGTTTCGTTGGCATAACTGCGAGGGGCGGCGCAGGCCTTGATCACGCTGGCGAAATCCTGATCGAAGGTCACCCGATAGCGCGACTGGCGCAGAACCTTGGCCAGGCTGCGCGAAATATGAAGTTCTTCGGGAAACAGCACCGTGCGCGGATCGGGAGACCACCAGAGAATCGGCTGCCCGTCCTGAAACCAAGGAAAGCAGCCGTGTCGATAGGCGCTGATCAGGCGATCGGCTGACAAGTCTCCGCCTGCGGCGAGCAAACCGTTGGGTTCACGGAGGGCTTTTTCCAATGGGGGAAAATCGAGGCTGTTGCGGTTCAACCAGGTCAGCATGGCATCACAACTTTACGGAAGGGGAGGGCGCACCTGTCTGTGAGTGCAACTCTGTGCGACAGGTGTGGTCACAAGCGGTTGTCATTATGGCGCGTACCTTGTGCATGCGGTAGGGCGCGAGCCGCGCAGCGGTCATGTGGCCGTTCAAGTTGCAGACTGTTGATAGAAACACGTCATAAGCCTTTGTCACAAAACGTAATGCATGCTCAAATTGAACATCGTCAGTTAAGGTGAAGGCATGTTCCGGCTTGCGGAACCGTCTGAAGTGGATCTGGTGTGTTTTCGTACAGACTCAAGTGGCTGTAAAACCGTACAATGCCTGTTTTGGGCGTTATCATTCAAGCGTCTGTCGACAGGCTTTCCCGCTGTCTGTACTCCCTGTCCATGCGGGAGCAGTCAGTGCCGTCCGACAGCCGTTTCTGGTCAATCAACGAGATGTTCGCGCTACCGCGCAGGAAATAAAGCGTTTTGAAGAAATCCACCCCAGCACCCAGCGCTGTCCCGCTCTGGCGACAGCAATTGCACTACCGGCTCAAGGAAGGGGCCCTGATCGCCTTTGGCGCACTGTGCCTGTATCTGATGATGGCCTTGCTGACCTACGATCAGAGCGATCCCGGCTGGAGCCACACCAGCAGCAATGCGGCACAGGTGCAGAATGCCGCAGGACGTGCAGGTGCGTTCTGTGCCGATATTCTGTTCATGATTCTGGGCTATTTCGCCTACATCTTCCCGCTGTTGCTGGCGATCAAGGCCTGGCAGGTGTTTCGCCATCGCCATGAGCCTTGGCAATGGAGCGGCTGGCTTTTCTCCTGGCGTCTGATCGGGCTGGTGTTCCTGATCCTGGCGGGCGCTGCGCTGGCGCATATCCACTTCCATTTCTCGGCCGGCTTCCCGGGCTCGGCAGGCGGTGTACTGGGCGAAGTGCTCGGCGATCTGGCCAAGAAAGCGCTGAATATTCAAGGCAGCACCTTGCTATTCATCGCCCTGTTTCTATTCGGTCTGACCGTGTTTACCGACCTGTCCTGGTTCAAGGTGATGGATGTCACCGGCAAGATCACCCTCGACCTGTTCGAACTGTTTCAGGGCGCTGCAAACCGCTGGTGGACTGCCCGCGCCGAGCGCAAGCAGATGGTTGCGCAGCTGCGTGAAGTGGACATGCGCGTCAACGATGTGGTCGCGCCTGTAGCGCCCGATCGGCGCGAGCAGGCCAAGGCCCGAGAGCGTCTGGTGGAGCGTGAAGCGTCGTTGAGCAAACACATGACCGAGCGCGAAAAGCACGTGCCCGCAGTCATCGCGCCAGCGCCTTCGAAGCCTGTAGAGCCCAGCAAGCGTGTGATGAAGGAAAAGCAGGCCCCGTTGTTCGTGGACAGCGCAGTTGAGGGTACTCTGCCGCCGATTTCCATCCTCGACCCTGCGGAGAAGAAACAGCTCAACTATTCGCCGGAGTCTCTGGCGGCTGTCGGCCACCTGCTGGAAATCAAGCTCAAGGAATTCGGTGTGGAGGTGTCGGTAGACTCCATCCATCCCGGTCCGGTGATTACTCGTTACGAGATCCAGCCAGCCGCCGGCGTCAAGGTCAGCCGCATTTCCAACCTCGCCAAGGACCTTGCGCGTTCGCTTGCCGTGACCAGCGTGCGTGTGGTCGAGGTGATTCCGGGCAAGACCACGGTCGGTATCGAGATCCCCAACGAAGACCGCCAGATCGTGCGCTTCTCCGAAGTGTTGTCGACCCCCGAATACGATAACGCCAAGTCGCCCGTCACCCTGGCGCTGGGCCACGACATTGGCGGCAAGCCGGTGATTACCGATCTGGCCAAGATGCCCCACCTGCTGGTAGCCGGTACGACCGGTTCCGGTAAGTCGGTGGGTGTAAACGCCATGATCCTGTCGATCCTGTTCAAGTCCGGCCCGGAAGACGCCAAGCTGATCATGATCGACCCGAAGATGCTCGAACTGTCCATCTACGAAGGTATTCCGCACCTGTTGTGTCCGGTGGTCACCGACATGAAGGACGCCGCCAACGCCCTGCGCTGGAGCGTTGCCGAGATGGAGCGTCGTTACAAGCTGATGGCGAAGATGGGTGTACGTAACCTGTCCGGCTTCAATCAGAAGGTCAAGGAAGCCCAGGACGCCGGTGAGCCGCTTGCCGATCCGCTGTACAAGCGCGAAAGCATTCATGACGAAGCGCCGCTGCTGAGCAAGCTGCCGACCATCGTCGTGGTGGTGGACGAGTTTGCCGACATGATGATGATCGTCGGCAAGAAGGTCGAAGAGCTGATCGCACGTATCGCCCAGAAAGCGCGTGCTGCGGGTATCCACCTGATTCTCGCGACCCAGCGTCCGTCAGTGGATGTGATCACCGGTCTGATCAAGGCCAACATTCCGACGCGTATGGCGTTCCAGGTGTCGAGCAAGATCGACTCGCGGACCATCATCGACCAGGGTGGCGCCGAACAGCTGTTGGGCCACGGCGATATGCTGTACATGCCGCCAGGCACCAGCCTGCCGATTCGTGTGCATGGCGCGTTCGTTTCCGACGAAGAAGTGCATCGTGTGGTAGAAGCCTGGAAGTTGCGAGGTTCCCCGGACTACAACGACGATATTCTCGCTGGCGTCGAAGAGCCCGGCAGCGGCTTTGATGGCGGTAGTGGCGAGGGCAGTGAAGACAGCGAAAGCGACGCGCTTTACGATGAGGCCGTCAAGTTTGTGCTGGAAAGCCGCCGTGCATCGATTTCCGCCGTACAGCGCAAGCTGAAGATCGGCTATAACCGCGCAGCACGCATGATCGAAGCGATGGAAATGGCAGGGGTCGTGACCTCCATGAATACCAACGGTTCGCGTGAAGTCCTGGCCCCCGGGCCGGTGCGCGACTGATTTTTTACCACCCCGTATTGCGGCGACGGCGTGCACGCCACGCCGTCGCATCATCATCGACTTCAAAGAGGAATCCAATGCGCCTTATCCGCATGCTGTTGGCCACCGCACTGACCTTCTCCATGATCCCCGCCCATGCCGACAGCAAGGACGTGGCGCGCCTGACCCAGTTGCTGGAGAAATCCCAGACCCTGACCGCCCGCTTCTCGCAACTGACGCTGGATGGTGGCGGTACCCAGTTGCAGGAAACCACCGGCGAAATGGCCCTGCAGCGCCCCGGCTTGTTCAACTGGCACACCGATGCGCCACAGGAACAGTTGATGGTCTCGGACGGCAAGAAAGTTTCGCTGTGGGACCCTGATCTGGAGCAGGTCACGATCAAGAAACTCGATCAGCGCCTGACCCAGACTCCAGCCTTGCTGCTGTCCGGTGACGTATCGAAGATCAGCGAAAGCTTCGACATCACCGCGAAAGAAGCAGGTGGCGTGATCGATTTCACGCTCAAGCCCAAAACCAAGGACACGCTGTTCGACAGCCTGCGCCTGTCGTTTCGCAACGGCATCATCAACGACATGCAGTTGATCGACAGCGTCGGGCAGCGCACCAATATCCTGTTCACCGGGGTCAAGGCCAACGAGTCGATCGCAGCCAGCAAGTTTCAGTTCCAGATTCCCAAGGGCGCTGATGTCATTCAAGAGTAAAAGGGCCGATTTCTGACCATGGATTTGTTCAGCCGCGAACCGATAGCCCAGCCTCTGGCTGCACGTTTGCGTGCTACCAACCTGGATGAATATGTCGGTCAGGAACATGTACTTGCCCACGGCAAGCCTCTGCGTGAGGCGCTGGAGCAAGGCGCACTGCACTCGATGATTTTCTGGGGGCCGCCCGGCGTGGGCAAGACCACCCTGGCGAAGCTGCTGGCCAAGGTGTCGGACGCGCACTTCGAGACGGTTTCGGCGGTGCTCGCCGGGGTCAAGGAAATCCGTCAGGCAGTGGAAGTGGCCAGGCAGCAGGCCGGACAGTACGGCAAGCGCACCATCCTGTTCGTTGACGAAGTGCACCGCTTCAACAAGTCACAGCAGGACGCCTTCCTGCCTTACGTCGAGGACGGTACGCTGATCTTTATCGGCGCGACCACCGAAAACCCCTCGTTCGAACTCAACAACGCCTTGTTGTCCCGGGCGCGTGTCTACGTGCTCAAAAGCCTGGACGAAGCGGCGCTGCGCAAGCTGGTCAATCGTGCCCTGACCGAAGAGCGCGGGCTGGGCAAGCGGCAACTGACCCTGAGCGATGAGGGGTTTGCGATTCTGATGTCTGCCGCCGATGGCGACGGTCGGCGCATGCTCAACCTGCTGGAGAACGCTTCGGATCTGGCCGAAGACGGCAGCGAAATCGACGTCGGGCTGCTGCAAAGCCTGTTGGGTGACAGTCGACGCCGCTTCGACAAGGGCGGCGAGGCGTTCTATGACCAGATATCGGCCTTGCACAAGTCGATTCGCGGTTCAAATCCCGATGCGGCGCTGTACTGGTTTGCGCGGATGATCGACGGCGGCTGTGATCCACTGTATCTGGCGCGCCGCGTGGTGCGCATGGCCAGTGAAGATATCGGCAATGCCGATCCTCGTGCGCTGCCCTTGTGCATGTCCGCCTGGGATGTACAGGAACGCCTTGGCAGCCCCGAGGGCGAGCTGGCGGTCGCACAGGCCATTGTCTATCTCGCCTGTGCGCCGAAAAGCAACGCGGTCTACATGGCGTTCAAGGCGGCCATGCGTGAAGCGGGTGAGCACGGTTCGCTGGAGGTTCCGCTGCACTTGCGCAATGCGCCTACCAAGCTGATGAAGCAGCTCGGTTATGGCGAAGAATATCGCTATGCCCATGATGAGCCTGATGCTTACGCAGCTGGCGAAGACTACTTTCCAGATGAGCTGGAGCCACGGCAGTATTACCAGCCTGTGCCTCGCGGTCTGGAGCTCAAGATCGGTGAAAAGCTCAGGCATCTGAACGCATTGGACGATGCCAGCCCTCGCAAGCGGAGAAAGTGATGATTCAGACTATTCTTGCGGTGTCGATTGCCGGGATCGCTGGTACATTATTGCGCTTTGCGACAGGCACCTGGGTCAGCGCCAACTGGCCACGTTATTTTTACGCGGCGACGCTGGCAGTCAACATCGTCGGGTGCCTGATCATCGGTGTACTGTACGGACTGTTCCTGCTGCGTCCGGAAGTACCCATCGAAATTCGTGCCGGCTTACTTGTCGGCTTTGTAGGCGGTCTGACGACCTTTTCATCCTTTTCACTGGATACTTTGCGCCTGCTGGAAAGCGGGCAGGTACCGCTGGCCCTCGGCTATGCCGGTATCAGTGTATTCGGCGGGCTGCTCGCAACCTGGGCTGGCCTGTCCCTGACCAGACTTTGATAGACGAGAGAACGATATGCTCGATTCCAAACTGTTACGTACTCAACTTCAGGACGTAGCGGATCGCTTGGCTTCCCGTGGTTTCACGCTGGATGTGGCGCGCATTGAATCGCTGGAAGCCCAGCGCAAGGTAGTGCAGACCCGCACCGAACAGCTGCAGGCCGAGCGCAATGCCCGTTCCAAATCCATTGGTCAGGCCAAGCAGCGCGGCGAAGACATTGCGCCGTTGATGGCTGATGTCGAGCGCATGGGCAACGAGCTGAGCGAAGGCAAGGTCGAGCTGGACGGCATTCAGGCCGAGCTGGATGCACTGGTGCTGAGCATTCCGAACCTGCCTCACGAGTCCGTGCCGGTCGGTGCCGACGAAGAAGGCAACGTCGAAGTACGTCGCTGGGGTACGCCGACGTCATTCGATTTCGAGGTCAAGGATCACGTTGCGCTGGGCGAGAAGTTCGGCTGGCTGGATTTCGAGACCGCCGCCAAGCTGTCCGGCGCGCGTTTTGCGCTGCTGCGTGGCCCGATCGCACGTCTGCACCGTGCCCTCGCACAATTCATGATCAATCTGCACATCAACGAGCACGGCTACGAAGAGACCTACACGCCCTATCTGGTGCAGGCTCCAGCGTTGCAGGGGACAGGTCAGCTGCCCAAGTTCGAGGAAGACCTGTTCAAGATCTCCCGCGAAGGTGAAGCCGACCTGTACCTGATTCCGACTGCCGAAGTGTCGCTGACCAATATCGTGTCGGGTGAAATCCTCGACGCCAAACAGCTGCCTCTCAAGTTTGTCGCCCATACCCCTTGCTTCCGCAGTGAAGCGGGCGCGTCCGGGCGTGATACCCGCGGCATGATCCGCCAGCACCAGTTCGACAAGGTCGAGATGGTCCAGATCGTTGCGCCTGACGACTCCATGGCCGCGCTCGAGTCGCTGACCGGCAACGCCGAACGCGTGCTGCAACTGCTTGAACTGCCTTATCGCACGCTGGCGCTGTGCACCGGCGACATGGGTTTCAGCGCGGTGAAGACCTACGACCTGGAAGTCTGGATTCCGAGCCAGGACAAATATCGCGAAATCTCTTCCTGCTCCAACTGCGGTGATTTCCAGGCGCGCCGCATGCAGGCTCGCTGGCGCAACCCGGAAACCGGCAAGCCGGAGCTGGTCCACACCCTCAACGGGTCGGGCCTGGCGGTAGGCCGCACACTGGTGGCGGTGCTGGAAAACTATCAGCAGGCGGACGGTTCGATTCGTGTGCCTGAGGTGCTCAAGCCTTACATGGGCGGCCTTGAGGTCATCGGTTAAATGGAATTTCTGCCGCTGTTCCATAACCTGCGTGGCAGCTGGGTGCTGGTGGTTGGCGGCGGTGAAATCGCCCTGCGCAAATCACGTCTGATTGCCGACGCCGGGGCAGTGCTGCGCGTGGTTGCGCCGGAAATCGAGGCACAACTGAGCGAACTGGTTGTCCAGAGCGGCGGTGAGATGATCCTGCGCGGCTACAGCGAGTGCGACCTCGATGGTTGCGTGCTGATCATTGCTGCGACGGACGATGAGCCGCTCAATGCTCAGGTGTCCCGCGATGCCCGCTTGCGTTGCGTTCCGGTCAACGTCGTCGACGCCCCGGCGTTGTGTACGGTGATCTTTCCGGCCATCGTCGACCGATCGCCGCTGGTGATCGCCGTGTCCAGTGGCGGCGATGCGCCGGTGCTGGCACGTTTGATTCGCGCCAAGCTGGAAACCTGGATTCCGTCCTCCTACGGTCAGCTCGCCGGGCTGGCCGCTCGTTTTCGCAATCAGGTCAAAGGCCTGTTTCCGAACGTGCAGCAGCGTCGGGCGTTTTGGGAAGAAGTTTTTCAGGGGGCCATCGCCGATCGCCAACTGGCCGGGCAGGGCGCCGAGGCCGAGCGCATGCTGATCGCCAAGATTGCCGGCGAGCCGCCTCCCGAGACCGGTGAGGTCTATCTGGTCGGTGCGGGTCCCGGTGATCCGGATTTGCTGACTTTTCGGGCCTTGCGCCTGATGCAGCAGGCGGATGTGGTGCTGTACGACCGCTTGGTTGCACCGACGATTCTTGACCTGTGCCGTCGTGATGCCGAGCGGGTCTACGTTGGCAAGCGCCGTGCGGAACATGCCGTTCCGCAGGAGCAGATCAACCAGCAACTGGTTGCGCTGGCAAAGCAGGGCAAGCGAGTGGTGCGTCTGAAGGGCGGTGATCCGTTCATATTCGGCCGTGGCGGCGAGGAAATCGAAGAGCTGGCGGCGCATGGCATTCCGTTCCAGGTGGTGCCTGGCATCACCGCTGCCAGCGGTTGCGCGGCGTATGCGGGTATACCGCTGACGCACCGTGATCACGCGCAATCGGTACGTTTTATCACCGGGCACTTGAAAAACGGCACGACCGATCTGCCTTGGTCAGACCTGGTAGCGCCTGCGCAAACACTGGTGTTTTACATGGGGCTAATCGGTTTGCCAGTCATCTGTGAGCAGTTGATCCGGCACGGTCGCTCTGCCGACACGCCTGCTGCACTGGTCGAGCAGGGCACCACCGTCAATCAGCGTGTGTTCACGGGTACCCTTGCAAACCTGCCGCAACTGGTCGCCGAGCATGATGTTCATGCGCCGACGCTGGTGATTATTGGTGAGGTGGTCAAATTGCGTGAAAAGCTGGCGTGGTTCGAGGGCGCTCAGGCGACTCTCTGATGCCAATGGTGGGCAGCCCGTCCGGGCTATCCACCCCTTCTTCCCATACGTCAGTTGTTCCAGACACCTTCACCGGACAGTCGCTCACGGTCGTGATCGGCCTGCAGATCGAGTGCGGGCCCCTTCGGTATGATGCCGGTCGGGTTGATGGTGCGATGGCTCCCGTAGTAATGCCCTTTGATGTGCTCGAAACTCACCGTCTCTGCGATCCCCGGCCACTGATACAGCTCGCGTAGCCAGTTGCTGAGATTGGGGTAGTCCGCGATACGCCGCAGGTTGCATTTGAAGTGGCTGTAATACACCGCATCGAAGCGCACGATGGTGGTGAACAGGCGTATGTCGGCTTCAGTGAGGTGTTTGCCTGTCAGGTAGCGCTTTTCGCCGAGCAGGGTTTCCAGCACATCCAGTTCAGCGAACACATCATCGAACGCCTCCTCATACGCACCCTGCGAGGTGGCGAAACCAGCCCGGTATACGCCGTTGTTGACCTTCGGGTAGATCTGCTCGTTAAGCTCGTCAATGCTCGCGCGTAGCGCTTGCGGGTAGAAATCCAGCGTATTGCCGGTCAACTCGTCGAATGCAGAATTGAACATGCGAATGATTTCCGCAGATTCGTTGCTGACGATGCATTGCTGCTGCTTGTCCCACAGCACCGGAACGGTGACACGGCCGGTGTACCGAGGGTCGTCGGCGGTGTAGCGTTGGTGAAGGAACTGCAGGTCATCCAGTGCATCGCCGCTGGAGCCTTTCTGCTGGTCGAAGGTCCAGCCGTTTTCCAGCATCAGCCAACTGACTACCGAAACATCGATCAGGCTTTCCAGGCCCTTGAGCTTGCGCAAGATAAGCGTGCGGTGTGCCCACGGGCACGCCAGAGACACGTACAGGTGATAGCGGCCCGCCTGCGCAGCAAAACCGCCTGCACCGGACGGTCCCGGCTGTCCATCGGGCGTGACCCAACTGCGTCGCTGAGCATTTTCGCGCTGAAATGCGCCATCTTTGCTGCTTTCGTACCACTGGTCTTGCCAGTGTCCTTCGACCAGAAGGCCCATGTCTGACTCCCATTTCCAGGTGATAGAGCTTGGAGGTCAGCGCGGGTGCATCGGTTCGACTGGATTACGGCCTTTCATTGTCGAAAGGCCGAAGGGTCACAGATTGATGTTGCGGCGATCCCAGAATACCTGCGCCTGGGCGAAGGCCTCGTCGCGATCGACGCCCAGGCCGCGCAAGGCGAGCGCCATGGTCGATATCAAGGCCAGTTGCGGGTAACTGTCTTCGATTTCTCCTCGCCACAAGGCCAGCAGCTGCTGCGGGTCGAGCGTTGCCGGTTTTACGTGGCGGCGCGGTGAGAGCGCTGGCCATTCTTCATCCCACGGCTGGCCGCCGGTGGTGCCGTACAGGTGGCTGATGGTGTCGGGGTTGATCTCGATTTCGCCGCCATCACCCTTGACCACGATGGCGTTGTCGCCGAGCAGGCTGCTGGCATCGCGATGCACGCTTTGATAGCCCGGGTGAAAAATGCTTTGCAGGCCGCAACGCGCCTGCAGCGGATTGAGAATCCTCGCCAGCGAGTGAATGGGCGAGCGCAGCCCCAGCGTGTTGCGCAGGTCGATCATGCGCTGCAACTGCGGTGCCCAGTCGGCGAGCGGAATGAACGCCAGCTGTTCTTGCTCGAGCGAGGTCTTGACCGCTGACCAGTTGCGGCACAGAGGAATCTTCAGCAGGTCCAGCAGTTGCTCGGTGTACAGACGCCCTGCGGTATGCGCGCCGCCGCCGTGCAGGAGGATCCTGACGCCGTTTTGCGCCAGGCATTTGGCCGCCAGCAAATACCACGGCAGGTGACGCTTTTTCCCGGCATAGGTTGGCCAGTCGATGTCGACTTGCATGGCGGGAGCGTTGTTGAGACGTTCGCGCACCGCTTCGGTAAACCCTGCCAGTTCCTCGGGACTTTCTTCCTTGTGGCGCAGCAGCATCAGAAAAGCCCCGAGCTGGGTGTCCTCGACTTTCTCATCGAGCAGCATGCCCATGGCTTCCCGTGCTTCCTCGCGAGTCAGGTTGCGCGCGCCACGTTTGCCTTTGCCCAGAATGCGAACGAACGCCGCAAAGGGATGTTCTTCAGGTGTTTCAGTGACAAGCGCAGCGTAATCATTCATATGCAATTGGTCGGTTTGGGCAGGCCCGCCAGCTTGGCGGCGAGTTTGGCGGGAGTGCCGTTGAACAGGCGGTTGAGGTGCATGCTGTTGCCTTTTTCCGCACCCAGCTTCATCGCGGTGTATTTGATCAGCGGTCGTGTCGCGGGCGAAAGCTGGAACTCGGCGTAAAAACCGCGCAGCAGTTCTAGGATTTCAAGGTGCTCGGCACTCAGCTCGATGCCTTCCTCGGCGGACAGGGCGTGGGCGACGTCCAGCGACCAGTCGCTGAGGTCTTGCAGAAAACCATCCTTGTCCAGTTCGATGCTGCGCCCGTCAATGTTCAACTGTTTCATAACCAGGTATTGACCTTGTCGAAGCGCAGCGACAGTTCAACGAACGCCGGGTAGTCGATGCTGTTGACTCCGGCAGGGAGAGGCAGATTGCGTGCGCGGAGGTCTTCGTCGAGGGCGAACAACTGCGATGATTCGACCAGAGGCTGAAGGGCTTTGAGCTGCGTGCAGGACGGCATCAGCGCATAGGTGGCATCGCCACAGAGCAGTACGCCATCATCATTGCCCAGCAAGCGCAGGCAACTGTCCAGCCGGGTGTCGGCAAACGGCGAGTGAGAGAGAACGTGCAAAGTAGCCATCAGATGGTAATCACCTCGTCGTACCGGTCAAAAAGTGCTGACAATTCCGCGCGCGTGGTCAACTGGCTCATCTCTTCGCTCAATGCGCCAAGGGAGATGCCGCGCTCGGCCAGGCTCTGTCCGCAGACGTAAAGGTCTTCGACACCGAACATCGGCAGGGCTTTCAGGTTTGCAGTCAGGTCTTTCTGTTGCAGGGCGTCGGGCGACTGCTGTGGCGACAACTGAAAAACCCCGTCGTCCAGAAACAGCAGGCCCACCGACAGATCGAATGCACCGCCCGCCAGTACGATATCCAGCGCCTCGCGGGCACCGGGGCCGGACCACGGCGACTGGCGGGTGACAACCAACAGTGATCTGGGCATCTCATGGCCCTCCGAAGCAGATCAGGCGATCAGCCGATTGCACGGCATCGTGCAACTGGCCCAGCCCGGACAATTCCCACGGCTCGCGCAGGTTTGCCGCCGGCCGCTGATAACGCTCGGCCTCTTGCGTGTCGAGCACACCGCGACGCAACGCGGCGGCAATGCACACCACGCCGTCCAGCTTGTGCTCGACGATGAAGTCACGCCACTGCAGTGCCATATCCTGCTCGTCCTGAGGCGTCACGACATTGGCCGACGCGCTGTGTACACCGTCCTGATAGAAGAACAACCGGACAATTTCATGCCCGCCTGCCAGCACCGCCCTGGCGAACTGCAAGGCTCGCCGAGAAGAGGGCGCATGGGCGGCTGAAAAAAGGGAGATGGCGAATTTCATGATCGGCTCTGCCAACAAAACATGCGCAATGATAAAGAATTCAAGGGCAGGCGTGTGAGTTTGGCGCGTGCTGACCCGCAAATGCGGGGTCAGGGCGCAGCCGCTTGAGTTTCGATTGATGTCCAGCGGGCATCAATCGATGAAAACATAGCACTTATCGTTTCAAAGTGTGTCCGGCAGACTCCTTCCTCACAAGCGCTTACAACACTCTAATAAGATCGCTGGAGAAACACTGATGCACGGCTCATCCTCATTACGAAAAGAATCCTCCCGGTCGAAGGCAGGCGCGGTATTTCGGGTCACCTCCGGTAATTTCCTCGAGCAATTCGACTTCTTCCTGTTCGGCTTCTATGCCACCCAGATCGCTTCCGCCTTTTTCCCGGCCAGCAGTGAGTTCGCTTCGCTGATGATGACCTTCGCGGTCTTCGGCGCGGGCTTCCTGATGCGTCCGTTGGGTGCCGTGATTCTGGGCGCTTACATCGATGACGTCGGCCGGCGCAAAGGCTTGATCGTGACCCTGTCGATCATGGCCAGTGGCACGTTGCTGATCGTTCTGGTGCCCGGTTACGCAAGCATCGGCCTGTGGGCGCCGGCCTTGGTATTGGTCGGCCGCTTGCTGCAAGGCTTCTCTGCCGGTGCGGAATTGGGCGGGGTGTCGGTGTATCTGGCAGAAATGGCGACACCCGGCCGCAAGGGCTTCTACACCAGTTGGCAGTCAGGTAGCCAGCAGGTGGCAATCGTTGTCGCCGCTGCACTGGGTTACGGCCTGAACCAATGGATGGCACCTGCTGCTGTGGCCGATTGGGGCTGGAGAATTCCGTTTGCCATCGGTTGCCTGATCATCCCGTTCATTTTCCTGCTGCGCCGCAGCCTGCAGGAAACCGAAGAGTTCGCCACTCGCTCTCACCGTCCGACCATGCGACAGGTGTTCGCGACGCTGCTGCAAAACTGGCGTGTGGTGATTGCCGGAATGCTGATGGTGGCGATGACCACTACCACCTTTTACCTGATCACCATCTATGCACCGACATTCGGCAAAACCGTACTCAACTTGAGTACTGCCGATGCGCTTCTGGTGACGCTGCTGGTCGGTGTCTCCAACTTTATCTGGCTGCCGGTCGGCGGCATGTTGAGTGACCGTTTCGGGCGCAAGCCACTGTTGGTCGCGATGACCCTGCTGACCATCATCAGTGCGTACCCGGCGCTGTCTTTCCTCGCCCTGGCGCCCAGCTTCGGCCATATGCTGGAAGTGCTGTTGTGGTTCTCGTTCCTGTACGGCTTGTATAACGGCGCGATGATTCCGGCGCTGACCGAAATCATGCCGGTAGAGGTGCGTGTTGCCGGTTTCTCGCTGGCCTACAGCCTGGCGACGGCGGTTTTCGGTGGTTTCACTCCGGCGATCTCGACCTGGTTGATCCACTTGACCGGCGACAAGGCTGCACCTGCTTACTGGATGACATTTGCTGCAGCCTGTGCGCTGGGCGCCACACTGGTGCTCTACCGGCACATCTCGACCCGCCCGCAACTGGCTGTTTAATCAAGGAAAAATCACTATGAAATCGTTATACAAACATCAACTGGCAGCGCTTTTTCTCGGCTGTATCGCGGTCAGTGCGGCGGCGCAGGCTGAACAGCTCAAGGTCATGACCTCCGGCGGCTTTACGGCTGCGTACAAACTGCTCGGACCGCAATACGCGGCGTCTTCCGGGGACTCGCTGGACACTATTCTCGGCCCATCGATGGGCAAGGCACCCGAGGCCATCCCGAATCGTCTGGCCCGGGGCGAGCACGCCGATGTGGTGATCATGGTCGGCTATGCGCTGGATGATCTGATCAAGCAAGGCAAGGTAGACCCGGCATCGCGTGTCGAACTGGCTGACTCGCGGATCGGCATGGTGGTGAAGGAGGGCGCGGCCAAGCCTGCGATCGGCACCGACAGTGAGCTTAAAGCCACCTTGCTCAAGGCCAGGTCGGTGGCTTACTCCGACAGCGCCAGTGGCGTTTACATCGAAAAAGAGCTTTTCAAAAAGCTCGGTATCGAGAAGGAGCTCGCGCCGAAGGGCAAGATGATCGAGCGCATCCCGGTGGCTTCGGTGGTTGCCAAGGGCGACTACGAAGTGGGCTTTCAACAGGTTGCCGAGCTGCTGCCGATTCCCGGCGTGACGTTCGTGGCGAAGATTCCGGAAGACGTTCAGTCGGTAACCCGTTATGCCGCGGGCATCCCGGTCAATGCCGAGCACCCGAAAGAAGCGAAGGCGTTGCTGGATTACCTGGCATCCCCCAAAGCCCAGACTACGGTGCAGTCTACCGGGCTGGATTCAGTTCCCCGCTGAACGTGACGGCATTTTCCTGACCAGTTGTTCCAGCTCAAGGGCTGCCGGTGTCAAGGTCCTGCCACGACGCTTGATCAGCCCTACGTTGCGAATCACCTCGGGCGCAACCAATGGCACGCTCACCAGAAACGGGTGAGCGGTCATCGGCATGGCGATCGAAGGCACCGCAGCCACGCCAAGCCCGGCCTCCACCAGGCCGATCATGGTTGTGACATGACGGGTTTCGCAGATGCTTTCCTTGTGCGGGCGTGAAGGTGCCAGCGCCTGATCCAGCACCAGACGATTACCCGAGGTGATGTCCAGGGCGATGTAGTCGTGGCGGTACATCTCTTCCCAACTGACGCTTTCGCACGTAGCCAGCGGGTGATCCCGCCTGCAGGCCATTACGTAGCGTTCCTGCAGCAGCAGTTCGAAGTCCACTTCCGGCGCCAGATTGCCGCTGAAACTCACCCCGAAATCGGCTTCGCCCAGGGCAACCGCGCTGTTGACCTCGTTGGCGCTGGCATCCATCACCCGGATTCTGATTTTCGGAAACAACCGATGGAAAGCGCTGATGACCTGTGGCATGAAGTAATAGGCGGCTGAAGGCACGCAGGCAATCGTCACGCTGCCCATTCGCGTGGAGCCGACACCTTCGATGGTCATCAATGCGCTGTCCAGATCGTCCAGAATGCGCTCGACCTGAGGCAGAAATGCGCGGCCGACCGTAGTCAGACTGACCCTGCGGGTGGTGCGCTCGAACAGCTTCACATTGAGCGCAGACTCGAGCTTTTCTATCCGCCGACTGAGCGCAGGCTGGGTGATCTGCACGGTTTCAGCGGCCTTGCGGAAGCTGCCATTCTCGACCACGGCACGAAATGCCTGGAGGTCGTTGAGGTCGAAATTGATGGGCATTTGAACGTTGATCTATTGATACGGGATGCGCATCAATATATCAGACGGCGCGGGCTGAGCCGCGAGGCCTGCCGTCAAGTCGTCAATGTCTTGGCAAGCGCAATCGCGTTGGGTATATCCAGCTGGCTGGAGGCAAATGATTTGATCAACAGCGATTTTGGCAGGGCCCAGTCCCACTTTTCCCGGATCAGATTCTTCACATCTTTCAACAGGGGCTCCACATCGGTCGCATCCAGCTCTGCAATCCTGGCCAGTGCTGTCCGCACGCTTTCCTGAGAGGCACTGATTTCCAGTACCAACCCCGAAGCTGTGCACATGACCCCAGCCTGGTTGAGCAGCAGGCACAGCGCATCATTGGTGTAGTCGCCCGCCCAGGTCAGCAGGTAGCTGCTTGAGGTCGAACCCGTCAGGCGCTGGTCAGCCAGCCCCAGCCGGTGAAAGGTCTGGCGCGCTTCCGCCAGCAGGGCTTGTGCATTGGCATCAAGGAACGGGCAGGGCGTGACCTCCGTCAGTACCGCGCGCATTTCTTCACGCACCCGGTCATGGATCTTGGCGCCCAGCCCGTCGAATACCGGAGGTTCGCCGCCACGTGCGCGTATGACCGCAATGACTTTCTTTTCCAGGTCTACATCCATGACCTGCCAGCGTTTGCCTGCGAAGATGATGCGTTGCCCCAGGGTCAGCGGGCGACTGACAGGAATGGAACCCAACGGCTTGCCATCGCGAAGCAGTCTGAATTCCTCATCGCTGCTGAATGCACTGTAAAACTCATAGTGGTTGACCAGCTTTTCACCGATTTCGCCAGGCAATAGCAGGCCAGAGCTGTCCTGGACGATCAGTTTCTTTTCACCCAGAGCCTTGAGAAGGGCCATGAAGTCGGTTTTATCAATGGCTGCAAATGTTCCGCTCGCGATCAGCTCATTCCACAGCTGCGAAGCATGTGCACCACCTTGCTGCGCAATCGTCGACAGGCATTGCTGAACCAGCGTCGAGGCGTGCAGGCCGTTGGCTCTCGGAGGTTCGAACCACTTCTCTATCAACAATCGAATCATGGCGATCGTCTGCACCAGGTTTTGCCGGAGCTGATCCGAGAGGTCCGAATCAGGTGTCAGGGTGTCTTCCTGGCAATAGGCACGAAGTGTGGCAGGCTCACCTGCGCGACGTCCGGAGCGACCCAGTCGCTGGCGCAGGCTGGCCACTGATGGCGGAGGTCCGATCTGCGCAACTGCTTTGATGTTGCCGATATCGATCCCAAGCTCGAGGGTCGTGGTGCAGACGGCCGAGGCGGGCGGGCTACCCGCTTTCAGTGCTCGCTCCGTATCTTCACGCAAGTCTCGGGACAAGCTTCCGTGGTGAGGCAGGAACTCATTCGGCAAACCGTCGTTTTCGCACAAGTGCCGCAGCCTGTCGGCGTACCATTCAACCTTGTCGCGGCTGTTGGGAAAGATCAGGTTGTTACTGCCACGCAGCACCTTGTACATATGCGCGGCTATGGCGTGCCTGGTCCCGGAGACATCCTCTTCCTGCTCTTCATCCTGATCGGCGTTGTCGTCGTCTTTTGTCACGACCATCTGCAGGTTTGCCGCCAGTTTGTTCATCGGCAGCATGGTGTAACCGCGTACCTGAACCTGAAGGTCCTGGCCCGAGGCTCGAGAAATGATTTCGTCCATGCGTCGGCCTTGCCCCGGACGCAGGAACTCGCGGGCGAGTGCCATCTCGCCCAGGGTCGCAGACAGGCCTACGCGTGGCAGCTTTTTGCCGACAACCGTTTCTACGCGGTGCATCAGCGACTGCAATTGTTTACCGCGCTCGCTGCCGATGAACGCGTGTAATTCGTCGATGACGATATAGCGAAGGGGCAGAAAGAGCCCCGCAAGCGCCGAGCCCCGGTTCACGAACAGGGCTTCCAGCGATTCTGGGGTTATGAGCAGGATCCCTCTGGGCGATTTCAGAAAGCGGTGCTTCCTGCTTGCCGAAACGTCCCCGTGCCAGCCGACCACCGGGATTTCCAGGCGCTCGCAAAGACGTGTCAGCCTGTCCCACTGATCATTGATCAAGGCCTTGAGCGGGCTGATATAGAGCACAGCGCCTGGCGTATCGGTGTTGTTGAGCAAATGGGTCAGAATGGGCAGAAACGCCGCCTCGGTCTTGCCCGCTGCAGTGGAGGCCGCAATGATGACGTCGCGATCAGCGTCGATCAGCGCAGGTATGGCACATTCCTGAGCATCCCTGAGCGATGTCCAGCCTTGCGACCACACCCATTGTTGTACATCGGGGTGAAGCCGTTCGAATGCGGATGAGTCAGAGCTTGAAGCTTGTGAGTTCATCATCGGCCTCTACAGTGAAATCACTTTTGCCGCCGTCATCCCTGGCAATGTCAATGGCGCCCAAAAGGTTTCTCCAGTCGGCCTCAGGGTTTTGCTCAAGAACCGCCAGCAGGTTGATGAACGCGGTGATGGTGGTGCGTGGCGTTCGAAAGTAAGCTTCGCCCATACGCTGACCGCAGTGCTCGATGAAGGCCGGGATGGCCTCTTCCGGAAGCAGGTAGTGTTCCGCGTCGCCGTAGGCATAAACGTTACGCAGGTTCAGCAGGAGGACATAGAAGTCCTCCGGGGTCAGGCTGGTCAGCCGAATGACAGGGCCGGAAAGGTCGACGTAGCCAGCCCTGGCAAAGGTGTTTTCTGCCAGGCGTGACTGTAAAGCCGGGTAGCTGTAGAGGCCGCGGCGAGTGTCCATCAGGAATTCCGGCGTGCCGCCCAGAACGAAGCCCAGTCCGTCAGTCGACCCTTGCAGTGAGTCATTGAGGATGCGCAGGATCTGTTCGTAGTTCGCATTGCGAGCCTGCGTGTTGGCAAGCTTGTAGAGGTTGACCAGTTCGTCCAGGCACACCATAAGCCCGCCGAAGCCTGCCAGGCGCACGAATCGGGAAAGCAGTTTGAGCTGATCGTACACGGACGCGTCGTCAACGATGCTTCTGACCCCGAGGGCCGCTCGTGCGTCCGTCCTGGTGGTGAATTCCCCCCGAAGCCAGCGTATTGCATCGGCTTTGAGCTGTTCGTTGCCTTCGTTAAAGCCACGGCAGTAAGCCGCTATGACTTCGGCAAAGTCATAGCCGTTGACCATTTCGGTAAGCTCGGCGAGGTTCTGGCGTATGACGGTCTCGCTGTCTACGCCTTTGCTGCTCGCGTGGGTTCTGGCCTGGGAAATAAACTTTTCGACGATACCCTGAAGCGCGCCACCGTCCGGCTTGGTGCGTGTAGACATGTTCTTGGCAAGCTCGGCGTACAGGGAGCGCGCCTGACCACCTGAAGCGTGCAGGCGTCGATCGGGGTTCAGATCAGCGTGCATCGTCACCAGCTTGCGTTCCATCGCAATGCCTCTGACCAGATTGAGGAAGAACGTCTTGCCCGCGCCATACTCGCCGACCACGATACGAAAGGCAGAACCACCTTCGGCCAGCCTGTCTACATCCTTGATAAGAGCTGCCAGCTCACCCGCTCGTCCGACCTGAATCAAGTGCTGCCCGACACGAGGAACGACACCTGCGCGCAGTGATTGAATGACCGCATCGCGATCCTTGGCTCGTATCTTGTTCATAGGGCAAGCTCGCTTAAAATATCCGGGTTGATTTCGATAGGGTCATCGCCCTCGGAAACCGGCATGTCGAACAACTCGAATGCCATATCGTTGATTTGCTCCAGCGCACCGTCGAGCATCAACGCCATACCTGCCGTCGCGACTTCCAGCTCTCGTCGACTCCATTGGTTGCGCGAGACCAGCAGGCGCAGAAACGCAGAGTGCCCCGCATCGAGTCCATGGAGATGGGTGCCAGTGCCTGGGGTGTCTTGTGAAGCATCGTCTTCGGCTATCTGCGTGTCGTCCTGCTGCTCGTCCTCTTGATCGTCACGAAAAACATCAGCCAGCAGCGCCGAAGCCTCTGCCGTTTCGCGTCGCAACCGGGCAACCCTGTCCATGTCCAGCACGATCCCGGTGCCTTGCTTCTTGTCGGGGCCTGTTGCTGTAGTGGCTGACAGCGCTGTCGAGACCTGTCCTGTATGCGAACCGGCCGCAGCACCATGGAGGTTGCTGTAAAGAGCGTGTGGATTGAGTTGAAGTGCCCTGTAGATCCGCTCAAGCAATCTGACTTTCTCAGGCGTAACCGCTCCGTCAGCGTGGGCAAGGTGAGTCAGGCAACCGACGATGGTCTGCTTTTCTTCCTGATTCAGCGAACCCAGCTTCTTTTTCAGGCTTGCCAGGTTGGGCGGCTGCTGCAGTTGCATCGACAGATACGCCTTGAGACGTGTTCGATGCGCGACACGCAGATGCTCCCATGAGTCGATATGCCGTTCGAGCAGTGCAACTGCATGCTGACTCGTGCCGCCATCAACCGCTGCCACGCTGCTGGCGAGATCCAGAGTGACGACAGCCGCGTTGTAGTCCGCTGTCACCCGCGACATGCCAGGATCGGGCCCGGTCGCGAACAGAACGATGCTGTCCTCAGGTTTGGGCGCACGATTGCCCGCCAGCACATCCGGTTCCATTCCTATGTGCATGTCTTCAAGTACTTTTATCAGCGCGATGATCTGGTTGCGTGCCTGGGCACCGTCAGACTTGAAACGTATCGCCAGCTGATCAAGCGTCATCAACTTTGTGGCGGGCCCGACCTCCGATTGAAGCTGTCGCAGTTCATGTCTGGCGTATTCGGGCCATAGCGATACCGGCAGCAATAGCAGCGCCTCCAATGACTCATGCTTAGCAAGATTATCGGCATTGCGGCCCATGTACCGACTGAATGGAGCAAGCACTGAAGCACAGCCCTGCACGAGGACCTGGATTTTCTTGCGGGTGGCGGAAGTAATGCCGACGTCTGGCAGATCACCCACCGGTATTTCCGGTACATCGAGGTAGGCGGACGATGGGCGATAGGCAACCCATAGTCGGGTCTTGTTTCTCAGCAGCTTCAGGCCATCGGGAAACTGTTCTTCATATTCGGCCCTGAACAGGCGCTGAAACAGATCTGCGCATCTGCCAACAGGTTTGCCACGCGAGATATTCGGATCTGTCAGCGCCCAGGATAAGGCCCAGGATGCGTTCAACGGGTATCTGTCGACGGCCATCTGGCCCAGCGCCACTCGCAGCACGATGGGCATTTCATAGCGATCGGCCGACTCCATTGGTGGCTCGCGCAAATACATCTGCCCTGAAATGACAGGCATGTTCAGGTATTCGAGAAGCCGCGAAGCCTGGTTGTAAAACGAAAGGTCCCGATGATAAACAGTCCGCAAACGCTCGATTTCCTGTTTTATCGCGGGAATCTCTTTTCGTGCATCGGGATCAGAAAGGCTGTCGATCAGTAAACGCCGTTCCAGGCCGTGGAAAAACATGAACAGGTAACCACTGCTTGCTTCAGGATCACAACGTCCCCCTGCCAGCCACTGCAGATAGCCCCTGCGCGCGGCAGGTTCAAGATCTTTGTAGGTCGACCAATAGTAGGCCGCCCCCGCAACGGGAGGCGTGTCTGAACCGGCCACCGGCAAGGCTGCGTCTATGAAAGAAGGTTCGGATAGTCTGAATTCGGGGTTTTGCGTGCCTGTGTAGATCATGCCGCCGGGCAAGATGATATCGGCCACGGTGAGCGGCTCACCTGGACGCAGCCATCTGGCTTTCGCCGGGCGATCAGGTGCCTTGGGGATGCTGAAAGAGTGGGTGCCGGGTGAGTCCTGCCGGATGGTAAAGAACTCGGATTCACGCTCTGGATGGCGCATCTGCGAGGAGGAAGGTGAGGGTGCCTGTTCCGGCGGCGTGTCCGCCTGCGGTTGCGTACCGCCAACCAGGTTGGGAGACGGCCTGCTGAAGCGCGCATAACGGCCTATGGCCAGGTCAGCGTAGTTCTCATCGGACGCCTTGGTATGGATACGGCCTGGACAAGGCTGAGTGCCGCCGGCGAGATTCTCTGACGCCCGACTGAAGCGGGCATATCGACCGATCGCGAGGCGTTCGAACTCTTCATCGGTAAGGCGTCTTCCCAAGGTGGCTGGCGCTGAGTCGTGGCCGTCAGCCTCGGCAGCTTGCCGAATCTCGTCCGCATGGCGTTGCGTGCCTCCAACAGGATGGACAAGCGTTCGGCTGGGGGCCATTGGGTCTTCCATGGTTCATCGGCTGGCAAACTGGCAGTATCCACATTTTGTCAGCGCGGGCCAAGCATCGGCGGATGAGCTTGCGGATGCATCAGCCAAACCCCGGAAACGACAAAGCCCTGAATAATCAGGGCTTTGCGCTGCCTAATATGGCGGAGGCATAGAGATTCGAACTCTAGGACCTGTTACAGTCGGCAGTTTTCAAGACTGCTGCCTTAAACCACTCGGCCATACCTCCACTTCGTTGCGGGCGCCATAATACCGGAATGAAACAAGCTGTCAAACTCTGTGACTAGCCAGTTGCAGCGCCTCTGTTATGATCTTTGCAACTCAACATTTCAACAGCAAGGAGTTTCGCCATGCGCGAACAGGATTACAGCCTTAAAACCGGCATGCAGGCCGACCAGCTCGAGGTTAGTCGTGTCCTGCGCAATACTTACGGTCTTCTCGCCCTGACACTGGCTTTTAGTGGTGTCATGGCCTTCGTCGCTCAGCAGATGCGCGTCGGTTACCCGAACATTTTCGTGGTGCTGATCGGCTTCTACGGTCTGTTCTTCCTGACCAACAAGCTGCGTGATTCGGTCTGGGGTCTGGTGTCGACCTTCGCCCTGACAGGTTTCATGGGGTTCCTGCTGGGCCCGATCCTCAACCGTTACCTGGGCATGGCCGGGGGTGCTGAAGTGGTCAGCTCCGCCTTCGCGATGACGGCTCTGGTATTCGGAGGTCTCTCGGCCTATGTACTGATCACTCGCAAGGACATGAGCTTCCTGGGTGGTTTCATTACCGCAGGTTTCTTTGTCCTGCTGGGTGCAGTAGTGGCCAGCATGTTCTTCCAGATCAGCGGTCTGCAACTGGCTATCAGCGCGGGCTTCGTGCTGTTCTCGTCGGTGTGCATTCTGTTCCAGACCAGCGCGATCATTCAGGGGGGCGAGCGTAACTACATCATGGCGACCGTCAGCCTGTATGTATCGATCTACAACCTGTTTATCAGCCTGCTGCAGATCTTCGGCATCATGAGCCGCGACGACTGATTTACCTGGCCTGAACATTCAGGCCGCTGTGCTTCAAAAAAAGCCCCGACTCGTCGGGGCTTTTTGCGTTTCTGTGTCAGGGAAAAGTGTCAGCTTTGGCCAATGGCAAGGCTGGCGAAATGCTGTTCATAGCGGCTGAGTGGGGCGCGTCATTACCCAAGGCATTCGTGATCAGTCGAAGCCATAAAATTCCTGACCTATCAGTCATATTTATCAAGCTTGTTACAGTCTGTTCAAGCGTTTATCGACGATCTCATCATCACAAAAAATAATATCAGGCGATTCTCCAATGCCTGTAGGCGCTTGCCCATTTGAGGCCACTTGACATCATCGAACAGCGCTGGACACAAGATTTCAAGATGTGTCAGTTTTGTTACGCAACACGATTTCACGCTTCACCAGGCGAGTGACCGGACTCTCTCGCTACAGGGGAGAGTCTTGTCTTACCTGACCTGTCAATCAATCAGCAAACAAGGAAGTGTCATGACGAAAGTCAAAGAAAATGCTGCAATCCAACTTTCCGCTGCTACCAGCACCTCTTTCGACCAGATCAATGCGTTCGCGCACCAGTATGACCGTGGCGGCAACCTCACGATCAATGGCAAGCCCTCGTATTCAGTCGATCAGGCCGCTGATTATATTCTTCGCGACGACGCCTCCTGGACGGATCGCGATGGCAACGGCACCATCAACCTCACTTACACGTTCCTGACGGCCAAACCTGCCGGGTTCGACAATTCGCTGGGGACTTTCAGTGCGTTCAACGCGCAGCAGAAAGCACAGGCAGTATTGTCGATGCAATCCTGGGCAGACGTTGCCAAGGTCAGCTTCACCCAGGCAGCTTCCGGCGGCGACGGGCATATGACCTTCGGCAACTACAGCAACGGCAGTGCAGGCGGGGCAGCTTTTGCCTACCTGCCCAGCGGCAACAGTCGTACTGACGGCCAGTCCTGGTACCTTGTCGATAACAGCTACAAGGTCAACACCACCCCGGACAATGGCAATTACGGTCGTCAGACCCTGACCCATGAAATCGGCCACACCCTTGGCCTGTCCCACCCAGGTGACTACAACGCGGGCGAGGGCAATCCGAGCTACAAGGACGCCACTTACGCAGAAGATACCCGTGGCTACAGCGTCATGAGCTACTGGAGTGAGTCCAACACTGACCAGAACTTCGTCAAGGGCGGCGCTCCGTCGTACTCTTCGGCACCGTTGCTGGATGACATCACTGCCGTTCAGCAGCTCTATGGCGCGAACATGAGCACCCGTGCCGGTGATACGGTCTATGGGTTCAACTCCACTGCCGGGCGCGATTTCTACAGCGCCACCTCCGCCTCGTCCAAGGTGGTGTTCTCGGTGTGGGATGGCGGGGGCAAGGATACCCTCGACTTCTCAGGCTTCACCCAGAACCAGAAGATCAACCTCAATGCCGCCTCGTTCTCGGATGTCGGTGGCATGGTAGGCAACGTTTCGATCGCCAAGGGTGTGGTGGTTGAAAACGCTCTGGGCGGTTCGGGCAATGACCTGTTGATCGGCAATGCTGCCGCCAACGACCTCAAGGGTGGTGCCGGCAACGACATCATCTACGGTGGTGGCGGCGCCGACAGCCTGACCGGTGGTGCAGGTGCCGACATCTTCGTGTTTGGCGCCAGCTCTGATTCCAACCGTGCAGGCCAGGATACGATTCGTGATTTCGTCAGCGGTCAGGACAAGATCGACGTGTCGGCCATTTCCACGCTGAGCGCGCTGCAGTTCGTCAACGCGTTCAGCGGCCACGCTGGCGAGGCGATCCTCAACTATAACCAGAGCAGCAATCTGGGCAGTCTGGCGATCGACTTCACCGGTCAGGGCATTGGCGATTTTCTGGTCGGTACGGTAGGTCAAGCATTGGCTACTGATATCGTGGTTTAATCTGTAACAATCATGGACGACCCTGCGGTTGTCCATGATCTGAAAAGTACCCCGCCATGAAGATCACTCACGTTTTTCGAATCGTGCCAGCAGCCTTTGCGCTGCTGGTGGGTATTTCTGGAGCAAGCCTGGCCATGAGTTTGAAACTGCCCAATCCTGATGAACTCAGCGGCAAGTGGCGACTTTCTCTTCAGGGAAAGACGAACGAAGTCTGTGAGCTGCATCTCAATACCGAAGTACCGCAACTGACGGGCGATCTCGCCTGCGCAGTGAAGTGGTTGCATGAAGCACCCACTGGCTGGTTTCCGACTCCGGATGGCCTGGCGTTCACCGACAAGGAAGGCAATCGCCTGATTCACCTCAATAACATGGGGGAGCAGATCTATCAGGCGCGTCTGCCCGGCGGTGAAGTGCTGGTCCTTGGACGGCTCGCCGATTAAGCGTTTCACGGACCTACGCGAGTTGTTTGTCAAAACCCAGGGATGTCACTCCGTCACAAGCAAGACCATCAAGGAACAACCATGAGTGCGTTGCCCCAAAGCGCCCGGCCGCCGCTTTATAAAGCGCTGGCTGACTACAAGAGCGCGTTGATCGGTGTCGGTTGTTTTACCGCGCTGATCAACGTGCTGATGCTCGCCCCATCGATTTACATGCTGCAAGTCTATGACCGCGTACTGACCTCACAGAACCAGACCACCCTGGCCATGCTGACGCTGATGGTGGTCGGGTTCTTTGCGTTTATCGGCCTGCTGGAGATGGTCCGCAGCTTTGTGGTGATCCGCATCGGCAGCGAGCTGGAAAAGCGTTTCAATCTGCGCGTCTATCAGGCTGCGTTCGAGAGCAACCTGCACGCCGGACAGCGTCAGGCTGGACAGGCGCTGGGTGACCTTACTTTCATCCGCCAGTTTCTCACCGGGCCGGCGTTGTTCGCGTTCTTCGACGCTCCGTGGTTCCCCATCTACCTGGCGGTAATCTTCCTTTTCGACCCTTGGCTAGGCGTGCTGGCCAGCGTAGGCACGGTGTTGCTGGTCGGACTGGCGTGTCTCAACGAATGGCTGACCCGCAAACCGCTGGCCGAAGCCAGCGGCTACTCGCAGCAGTCTGCGCAATTGGCGACCCGACACCTGCAACAGGCCGAGGCGATCCAGGCGATGGGTATGCTCGAGGTCTTGCGGCGCCGCTGGTTTCATGTGCATGGGCGCTTTCTGGCCCTGCAAAACCGAGCCAGTGATACGGGAGCGGTGATCAGTTCGATCAGCAAGGCCCTGCGTCTGTGCCTGCAGTCGCTGGTGCTGGGCTTGGGCGCACTGCTGGTGATAAATGGAGACATGACCGCCGGCATGATGATCGCCGGTTCGATCCTCATGGGGCGGGTTCTGAGCCCTATCGACCAACTGATCGCCGTCTGGAAGCAATGGAGTTCTGCACGCCTGGCTTATGGGCGCCTCGACCAGTTACTCAAGACCTACGCCGAGCCCGCGCCGCGCATGCCGCTGCCGGCACCGCGTGGTCAGATCAGCGCGGAACAGGTCAGCGCTGCGCCTCCCGGCAAAACGTCGCCGACGATTCAGCAAGTGAGCTTTCAGTTGCAGGCCGGTGAAGTGCTCGGCGTGCTGGGCGCATCCGGCTCCGGCAAATCGACCCTGGCACGCGTGCTGGTCGGTGTCTGGCCGGCGCTGGGCGGAACGGTACGTCTGGACGGGGCCGACATGCATCGCTGGGACCGAGAGGCGCTGGGTCCCTATATTGGTTATCTGCCGCAGGATATCGAGCTGTTCGGTGGCAGCGTGGCGGAAAACATCGCGCGCTTTCGTGAGGGTGACGCGAGCGCCGTGGTCGCTGCCGCGCAACTGGCGGGCGTACACGAATTGATTCTGCGCTTGCCGCAAGGCTACGACACGCGGCTGGGCGATGATGGCGCAGGCTTGTCCGGTGGTCAGAAACAGCGCGTCGCGCTGGCCCGTGCGCTGTATGGCGATCCGCGACTGGTGGTGCTCGATGAGCCCAATTCCAATCTGGATGCCGCGGGTGAAGCGGCGCTGACTCAGGCGATTGCTGAACTCAAGACCCGCGGCTGCACTGTTGTGCTCGTCACCCACCGTACGCAGTCGTTGAACCAGACCGATCGTCTGCTGGTGCTGAGCGAAGGTCGCATGCAGGCATTCGGCGCCACGGCTCAGGTGCTGCAGGCCTTGTCGGGACAGCCACCGTCCACACAAGCACCGCAAGCGCAGCCTCAATCGCAATCCCGTCCGGCACCTGCCGGGCTTTCCATGAGCCGTCAGTACGGCACGCAGAACAGGCAGTCCGACGTATGAACAGCCCTATCGACACTCATTACGCCGTGCCGGGCAAGGAGCGCGGCGTGCAGTTCTTTGTTCGCGCCGGCTGGATTCTCATGTTGGCGGGAGCGGGCAGTTTCTTTCTGTGGGCCAGTCTTGCCCCTCTGGATCAGGGCATTGCCGTGCAGGGGACGGTGGTTGTTTCTGGCAAGCGCAAGGCTGTGCAGTCGCTGGATGGCGGCGTGGTCAGCAAAATTCTGGTCAGTGAAGGCCAATTGGTGAAAGAGGGCGAACCACTGTTTCGCCTTGATCAGACTCAGGTCGAAGCTGACGTGCAATCGCTGCGAGCCCAGTATCGAATGGCCTGGGCCAGCCTGGCGCGTTGGCAGAGCGAGCGCGACAACCTTGACGAGGTGCGCTTCCCCGCAGAACTGATTGCCGCCGGGCAGGGGCAAGACCCCGACCCTCGGCTGGCGCTGGTGCTTGAAGGGCAGCGCCAGTTATTCAGCAGCAGGCGCCAGGCGCTGGCGCGCGAGCAATCCGGCTTGCAGGCGAGCATCGAGGGTGCCGGACTGCAACTCGCCGGTACGCGCCGGGCCCGTTCGGACCTGCTGGCTCAGGCTGACTCGTTACGCAAGCAGCTGAGTAACCTGGAGCCCTTGGCGCAGAACGGGTTCATTCCCGGCAATCGCCTGCTGGAGTTCCAGCGTCAGCTTTCTCAGGTGCAACAGAGCCTGGCGCAAAACGCAGGCGAAACCGGACGTATAGAGCAAGGTATCGTCGAATCGCGGTTACGCCTTCAGCAGCAGCGCGAGGAGTACCAGAAAGAGGTGCGCAGCCAATGGGCCGATGCCCAGGTCAAGGCGCTTACCCTTGAGCAGCAACTGGCCTCGGCCGGTTTCAGTCTGCAACACAGCGCCATCCTTGCGCCGGCTGATGGCATCGCCGTCAATCTGGGCGTGCACACCGAAGGTGCGGTGGTGCGTGCCGGCGAAACCCTGCTGGAAATCGTCCCACAAGGCACACGGCTTGAAGTTGAAGGGCGGCTGCCAGTGCAACTGATCGACAAGGTCGCCAGCCATTTGCCGGTCGACATTCTGTTTACCGCGTTCAATCAAAGCCGCACGCCGCGTGTTTCCGGTGAGGTGAGCCTGATTTCCGCCGACCAGATGCAGGATGAAAAAACCGGCCAGCCGTATTACGTGCTGCGTACCTCGGTGGGCGACGCGGCGCTGGAAAAACTCAACGGGCTGGTGATCAAACCCGGCATGCCCGCTGAAATGTTCGTGCGCACGGGTGAGCGCTCGCTGCTCAATTATCTGTTCAAACCTTTGCTGGACCGTGCCGGCTCCGCGTTGACGGAGGAATAGGATGTCTCGTCATCCCTTTAAAGCCGCTCTGCTGACGGCCATCCTGCTGGGTACTGCACCTTTGAGCCAGGCCATGGGCCCGTTTCAGGTCTATGAATTGGCGCTTCGCAATGATCCGGTTTATCTGGGCGCACTCAAGGAGCGCGACGCGGGCCTGGAGAACCGGGTGATTGGTCGTGCCGGCTTGTTGCCTCGCGTGTCATACAGCTACAACAAGGGGCGCAACGATTCCAAGGCGACCCTCAAAGGCAGCGCTCAAGACACCACCGACCATCGCCACTACAACAGCTTTGGCTCGAGCCTGACGGTTCAGCAGCCCTTGATCGATTACGAGGCGTACGCCAATTACCGCAAGGGGCTGGCTCAGGCGCTGTTTGCCGACGAGACCTTTCGCAGCAAGAGCCAGGAATTGCTGGTGCGGGTGTTGACCCTGTACACCCAGGCACTTTTCGCCCAGGACCAGATCAATATCGCCCGTGCCAAGCAGCAGGCGTTCGAGCGCCAGTTCGCGCAGAACCGGCAGATGTTCGAGCGGGGAGAAGGCACGCGCACCGATATTCTCGAAGCCGAATCGCGCAACGAACTGGCGATTGCCGAGCAGATCGAAGCCAGCGATGAGCAGGACGCGTCGTTGCGCGAGCTGGCCGCATTACTGGGCACGCCGAGTATCGATATAGCGCAGCTGGAGCCATTGAGGGACAGCTTTCAGGCGTTGGTCCTGGCACCCTCCAGCTTTACCGAGTGGCATGCGCTGGCCATGGCCAACAGCCCGATCCTGGCCTCGCAACGGCAGTCCCTGGAAGTGGCGCGATACGAGGTGGAACGCAACCGCGCAGGGCATCTGCCGACGGTGAACGCCTACGCAAGTATCCGCCAGAACGAATCGGACAGCGGCAACACCTACAATCAGCGTTACGACACCAACACGATAGGCATCGAGCTCAGTCTTCCGTTGTATGCCGGCGGTGGCACCAGCGCCTCGGTGCGCCAGGCCAACAGCAAGCGCGAGCAGGCTGAATACGAGCTGGAGGGCAAGACCCGGGAAACCCTGATCGAACTGCGTCGCCAGTTCAACGCCTGTGCGTCAGGGGTGAACAAGTTGCGCGCCTACCAGAAAGCGCTGATCTCGGCGCAGGCACTGGTCGAGTCGACGCGCCAGAGCATTCTGGGTGGCGAGCGCATCAGCCTGGATGCCCTTAACGCCGAGCAGCAGCTCTACAGTACCCGTCGCGATCTGGCAAAAGCCCGTTACGACTATTTGATGGCCTGGATCAAACTGCATTACTACGCCGGCACCTTGCGCGACACCGATCTGGCGCGCATCGACGAGGCTTTCGTGGTGGCGCGCTGATCAAGCCTGCCTGGCGAAGCGGTGCAATGAAAAGGCCGAGAGATCCACATCGCTCTCGCCATCAATACAACGTTGCGCCAGCGCCAGTCCAAGCCCGGCCGAATGCTTGAAACCGTGGCCGGAACAGGCCGAGACCACCGTCACGTTTTTCAGGTGCGGGTGTTCATCGATGATGAAGTGGCAGTCCGGCGTGACGGTGTAGGCGCATACCGAGGACTTGACCACCTTTGGTGTCAGTCCCGCAATCCTGCCCTGCACCTGGGTGCGGAACATTTCCTGTTCTTCCCACGCGGTAATGGTGCGGTCCAGCCGGTCAGCCGCTGACGTCTCGAGGTATTGCTCGGTGGCGACCTTCATGCTGTTTTCACCGGGCAGCGGCGGGAAGCCGTAATTGACATCGGCTTCGCCCGGCCCATGACTCAGGATGAAGCTTGGCGACGGCGCAGCAAAGACAGCTTCGTGCTGCAACTCGAACCAGAACAGCTTTTGCCGGCACACCCGCAGCAGGTCGCTGAACGGTGCGCCGAGCAACCCGGACGACCACATACCCGCGCTGACTACGACCTTGTTGGCGATGATCGAGCCCTTGTCGGTAGTGATTCGTACCTGATCGCCATGCGCCTGTAAGTGCGTGACCGTTTCGTGGGTCAGCAGACGCGCGCCGTGTTGCCTTGCCAGCTTGAGTTGTACGGCGATGCAGCGCTCGGGCCGAACGAATCCGCCTTCGGGTTCGAAATAGCCGATGGCGCTGTCCAGCACAGGAGAGAACTGAGGGAAACGCTCGCGAATCGCTGCAGCCGCCAATACCTCGTGCTTCACCCCATGAGTGCGGGCCAGGGCGATGGTCTGATGGGTGAAGTCGTTGACGTCCTCGGGATCGTAGGCCGGGCTGGAGGTCATCACCAGCACACCGCATTGTTCGAACAGCGACTCGCCGCTCAATGCTTCAAGTTCGCGCCAGATGTGCTGTGAGCTGCGTACCAGTGGCAGGTATTGCGGACCTTCACCGGCCGAGAGTCGCGTGATGCGTGTATCGCCGTGACTGGAGCCCTGTGTGTGCGGGGGATCGTAGCGGTCGATACCAATCACATCGACTCCGGCCTTTGCCAGCTGATAGGCAGTGGCAGCACCCATGGCACCCAGGCCGAGTACGGCCACGTTACAACGCTGTTGCATAGGGGAGCCTCGATAAATCGTCTATCTCACTATGGACAGTCTGTCGAATCAACCGCCAAACGTGCATAAGGTTATGTCAGGCGGCCTCGTTGGCCATCACAGATGCCATCACACCAGCATTGCAGACCCCCGTCAAAAATTTACGCTTGCACTGCTCAGGGTTTTTAAGGTCCGAAATCGATGAAAAGTTGTCCACGGAAATCGTGGGTATGTCTGTGGGTAACTTTTTGAAACCCTTGTTACACGTGGCTTACAGCTGTGTGGTTAATTTATGAACAGCCCCTGTTTTGCACTTCTATGGTGCTGTCATCCGGGTACAAAACAGGTCCGCTATAAGCGACTTCGGGCACAAAAAAGAAATATTTTCCAAAAAAAAAGCGCGACCCTCATCAGGTCGCGCTGCTGTGTTGCGGATCCAGCCGGTGGCCGTTACGCGACAGGCTGATCACTCCATTCACCATTGACCAGACGACGCAGGCCCAACGGGTTGGCGTTCTGCAACGCAGGTGGCAACTGGCTGTCCGCCAGGTTCTGATAGCAGACCGGGCGCAGGAAGCGGTCGATGGCCAGGGTGCCCACCGAGGTACCGCGTGCGTCCGAGGTCGCCGGGTATGGGCCGCCGTGAACCATGGCCTCGCAGACCTCGACACCGGTCGGGTAGCCATTGAACAGAATGCGCCCGACTTTCTCTTCGAGAACCGGTTGCAGCCAGCTGTAGGTGCTCAAGTCCGCGGGCTCACCGATCACGGTCGCAGTCAGCTGACCACGCAAGGCTTGCAGCGCGTCCTTCAACTGCGCATCGTCAGCGACTTCGATCAGCAGCGTGGTCGGGCCGAAGACTTCCTCTTGCAGCAACTGATCACCGTTCAGCAGCAGGCTGACGTCAGCCTTGAATAGCTGCGCCTGAGCCTGCTTGCCTTCCTGTGGCTTGCCGGCCAGATGCGTCACGCCAGGGTGCGCCAGCAGGTGTTCCACACCTTTGCTGTAACTGCGCAGGCCGCCCGCGTTAAGCATGGTCTGCGGAGCCTGACTGCCCATCTGTTCGGTCAGATGCTCAACGAATTTTGAGAACGCCGGTGAGCGCAGGCCGATGACCACGCCCGGGTTGGTGCAGAACTGACCGGCACCCATCACCACCGAGCCCGCAAGCTCCTTGGCCACGGTTTCACCGCGAGCCTGCAAGGCTTCTGGCAGCAGCACGACCGGGTTGATGCTCGACATCTCGGCAAATACCGGAATCGGTTGCGGACGTTCGGCAGCCATTTTGCACAGTGCGTTGCCGCCGTTCAGCGAACCGGTAAAGCCGACGGCCTGGATGGCCGGGTGCTTGACCAGACCTTCGCCAACGCCGTTGCCGAAGATCATGTTGAACACGCCTTTGGGCATCTGCGTACGTTCGGCAGCGCGAATGATGGCGCTCGCCACCAGATCGGCGGTCGCCATGTGACCGCTGTGCGCCTTGAACACCACCGGGCAACCGGCGGCCAAGGCCGCCGCGGTATCACCACCGGCAGTGGAAAACGCCAGCGGGAAGTTGCTCGCTCCGAACACGGCAACCGGGCCGACACCGATACGGTATTGGCGCAGGTCGACGCGTGGCAGCGGCTTGCGATCCGGCAGTGCCAGGTCGATACGTGCACCAACAAAATCACCGCGACGCAGAACTTTGGAAAACAGGCGCATTTGGCCACTGGTGCGACCGCGCTCACCTTGAATTCGCGCCTGGGGCAGGGCGGTTTCCTGGCAGACGATGGCGACGAAGTCATCACACAGCTGGTCAAGTTCATCGGCAATGGCGTCGAGGAAGTCGGCGCGGCGGGCCGGGCTCAGCTGACGAAATTCCGCAAACGCAGCCTTGGCAGCCAGTGCCGCAGCGTCGATTTCGCCGTCGGTGGCCTGATGAAAACTGTAAGGCAGCTCTTCACCGGTGGTGGCATCCAGGCTTTTTTGCAGGCTCTGGCCCAAAGCGCTGCGGCCGCCAGCGATGAAGTTCTGGCCGAGAATGTTAGGCATCGGTATCTCCTGTTGTTTTGAGGTTGGAGGTCGGCAGGGAAGGTATCCGGACCGGCGCTCCTTATGGGTTGCCGAGTTGCTTTACAGATTGTCAGTGATGGGGCGTTTAAAAGCAGGCCAGCCATCATTTTTGCAGTTACCAGTGGGCAGTCATCGTACAACCTGATTCGCTGCCTGTGCAACTGTCGACCTTATTTGCCAGGCCGAGTGCCGTTGCTCTTTATAGTGCATGGGCGCGCTCAAGCCTCTATCGTGGCGCGCCTTCATGACCTTTTGAGGTCTTGCAGTGCATCCAGTACCTGACGCAGGGCCTTGCTGACCGGTTTGTCCTGGCGCAAGGCGATTCCCAATGTGCGACTCAGCGCTGTTGCCAGTGGCGGCATTTGCAAGCCGCGGCGATGGTGCAGCGCAGCAACGGCCATCCGCGGCACGATGCTGTAGCCAAGGCCTGCGGCGACCATTTCCTTGATCGCTTCGATACTGCCCAGTTCCATGACCGGTTTTACCCGGATCCCGGCGTGCAGGAACCATTCATCGATCAGCAGACGCGTACTGCTGCCTGCTTCGAATACGACCAGCGGTTGTGCGCTGAGGCGCTCCGGGGTCATGTGCGCCGGCATCGGTCGCTGCCTGCTGGCGAAGATCGCCACGAACGCATCCTCAAGCAGCGGCGTGATGTGCAGACTGCGACCAGAGGCGGGCAGGGTGACCAGTGCCAGGTCCAGAAGGTTTTCTTCGACCGCCTTGAGGATGCCTTCGGTGTTGCCGGTACTGACGCGCACATCCAGTTCCGGGAAGCGCCGACGCAGCGCCTGCAACATGGGCGGCAGCAAATGGATGCAGGCTGTCGCGCCGGTGCCGATGGCGATTTTGCCGGCAACGCCGCTGGCATGGCTGGACAGTGCCTGCAAAGCGTCTTCGACCACCGCATCGATGCGCGCGATATGCTCCAACAGTACAGTGCCTGCGGAGGTAGGTTTGAGGCGTTTGCCGACCCGTTCGATCAGTTGCAGCTTCAACTGATCTTCCAGTTGTCGCACGTGCAGGCTGACCGCTGGCTGGGTCAGGTGCAGACGCTCTGCCGCCGCAGAAAAACTGCCATGGGCGATGACCAGCGAAAACGTGTGCAGGTGATTGAGGTTCAGCCGACGCATGACAAAGTATTTCTTATGCTGTGGATGATAAATCATAGCTTTTTTAATGTCGTGGCGAGCGGCATCATTGCGGCCATTCACAGACATTCGTACAGAGTTCGGACATGACTTCAACCTTTGACCTGCGTGACGCCCGCGACGATGACATGCCCGCTGTACAGGCGATTTACGCTGACCACGTGCTACACGGGATTTCCAGCTTCGAGCTGGAGCCGCCTGACCTGGCAGAATTGCTCCAGCGTCGTCGCATGGTCCTCGCCAAAGGCTTGCCGTATATGGTCGCCGAGCGCGATGGCGACATTGTCGGCTATGCCTATGTCACGCCGTATCGGCCACGTCCAGGCTACCGCTTTACCGTGGAGGATTCGGTGTATGTGCGCGATGGGCTCGGCGGGCAGGGGATCGGTCAGGCGCTGTTGAGTGCCCTGGTGCAGCACTGCGAAGCGGGCGGCTGGCGGCAGATGATTGCGGTTATCGGCAACAGCCAGAATATCGCGTCGTTGCGCCTGCATGAGCGTCTCGGCTTTCGCCGGGTTGGAGTGTTCGAATCGGTCGGCTTCAAGCATGGCCGCTGGGTAGACACGGTGCTGATGCAGCGCATGCTGGGCGAAGGCTGGGGCAGTGTCCCGGTGGAGCGCACCTGAACCTGTCACGGCACTGCTGTACAAGATGAAATTGTCGAACAATCCGGCTCAATAGCGTTGCCAGCGCTTGCCTGAATGGTTAGGGTACGCGGCTGTTCAAGAAGGAGCCTGATATGACTCGGCATGACCCCACGGAAACGGGCACGGCAGTCACCCGACAGCGACGCGCGCCAAAGGGCGAAAAGCGCCGCGAAGAACTGCTCGATGCGGCCCTGCAAGTGTTTTCCCTTGAAGGCTATACCGGCGCTTCGGTGGCCAAGGTGGCAGCCATCGTCGGTATTTCCGTCGCCGGATTGCTGCACCATTTTCCGAGCAAGATCTCGCTGCTGATGGGCGTGCTTGAGCGACGCGACGAGGTCAACGGCCGAATTGCTGCCGAAGTCCGTACCGATAACACCCTGACCGGTCTGCTCGGCGGCTTGCGCGCGATCAACCGCTCCAACGCTACGGCGCCCGGCGTGGTACGTGCATTTTCGATCCTCAATGCGGAAAGTCTGCTGGAAAACCAGCCTGCCTTTGAATGGTTCCAGACGCGCTACGAGCGTATTCACGCGCACTTGCTGGGACAGTTTTCGGCTTTGGTGGAGCGCGGGGAGGTACGTGCGGATGTGGATCTGGACAAGATCATCCGGCAGATTCTGGCGATGATGGATGGTTTGCAGATTCAGTGGTTACGCTTTCCCGATCAGGTGGATCTGGTCGAGTGTTTCGATACCTACATTGCGCAGGTCGATGCAGCGGTAAGGGCTCGTCCCTGAGCCTTTATTTGTCCGTTTACCCTTCAGTCAGCTAACGCTTACTCAACGGTCTGCTTGAATACACCGCCGGTCTTGACCGGTGGTTTCTCGACCAGGACCGAGTTCAGAGCGGAGCGTGGCAGCGGGTTGCTGCTGGTGGTCGACAGTTCCTGACGGAACGAGTTGACCAGCTTGGCGTTCAGGCGGATGTCCTGCGACGACGAACCGAGCGAGATGTTGAAGGTGTCGGCATCGACCACCCACTGCTTGCTCTTCTCATCGAAGTAGGCCAGCGAGCGATCATTCAGCTCGATGGTCACACGCTTGCTTTCACCCGGCTTGAGGAACACCTTCTTGTAGCCTTTGAGTTCCTTGATCGGACGCTCGACTTTCGGGTTCTGCTGGCCCACATACAGCTGAGCGACTTCCGAACCACCGACCTTGCCGGTGTTGCTCAGGTCGAAGGACACCTTGATCGGTGTATTGCCGACCGCGACGCCCGGCGTGACCTTGATGTTGCTGTAGCCGAACGTGGTGTACGACAGGCCGTAGCCGAACGGATAGAGCGGCTTGATGCCTTTCTTCTCGTAACCGCGATAACCCAGCAGCAGGTCATCCTTGTAATCCATGTCGGTCAGCGTGTTCTGGTTGTCGAATTTCGGGAAGGAAGCGTAGGCCGGGTTGTCTTCGATGTTGCGTTCGATACTGATCGGCAGCTTGCCCGACGGGTTGACCTTGCCGAAGAGGATCTCGGCCAGGGCCTGACCACCGTTCTGACCCGGATAGAAGGCGTGCAGCGCTGCTGGAACCTGTTCGATCCAGTCGCTCATCTTCAGACCCGTACCGCCATACATGGTCACCACGGTATTGGGGTTGACCTTGGCGATGTTCTGGATCAGCTCGTTCTGGAACTCAGGCAAATCGAAGCTGTGGTCGAAACCTTCACCTTCGTATTCGTTGCTGTTACCCACGGCAACCACGACGGCGTCATAACCGGACAGGTCCTGAGGAGCGTTCAGCGAGGCGGAGCTCAACTGCACACCTACCAGGCCGCCCATGGTCGACAGGTAGCCGGCACGACGCGAGTACTCGAGCTTCACGTCGTAAGACTGGCCCGCTTCCAGATTGATCTTGGCGAACTCTGGAATGGTTGGTGGAATGCTGTTGCCCGGAAGCGGCTTGCCGTCACCGTTGTCGATGATTTTCTTGCCGTTGACCCACAGACGCACCGCGCCGTCGGCACGCACCTTGAACACCTGCTCGCCGCTCTGGGTCGGAGTCACCTTGCCGGTGTAGCGAATCGACGTCGACGATGTATCGCCATTCAGCTGGCCAGCGCTCGAACCTTTGGTGGCGTACGGATCGGACGTCGAAGTGTTGCTTTCGAACGGCAGGTTCTTGTCGTTGGCCCAGTCCAGGTCAACGTGCTTCTCGGTACGCGTGACAGCGGCATCACCAGACCAGTTGGTGTTGCTGAAGTACTCGACCTTCATGCCCTGGACTTCGTTGCCAGTTGCGTCGGTGGTGGTCCAGGCACTGGTGCTTGGGTCCAGCGACAGGCCTTCGATGAAGTCGACCTTGGCGTTAGGCGCGATCTGTTGCAGGCCGCTCAGCTCGCTGACGTAATGGCTGGCCATGACGTTGGCGCTGCCGAAACCGGTGGGTGGCGAGTACTTGGCCAGGGTGCCGACAACGGCGATTTTCTTGACTTTCTGCTTGTCCAGCGGCAGCAGATTGTCCTGGTTTTTCAGCAGTACGATACCTTCACGCGCAGCGTTCAGAGCAACCTTGTTGCTGGTCGAGCTGTTCATGTTGTGCGTGGTCAGCGGCGTCTTGCTGTCGAACTTGTACAGGTAGATCTGCTTGAGGATGCGGCGGACCTTGTCGTCGATGGTCGCAGCGCTCAGGTCGCCGGCGTCCAGATGCGGCTTCAGCACGGAGCTGTTCATCTGGTAGCCCATCATGTCCAGATCGGTACCGGCGCGGGCAGCGTTGAAACCGTGAACGACAGCGTTGTAGTCGCTCTGTACGAAGCCTTTGAAGCCCCATTCTTTCTTCAGGATCTGGGCGATCAGGTGGTCGCTTTCGCAGGCGAAATCACCGTTCACCTTCTGGAAGGCACACATCATCATCGCCACATTGCCGTTTTTCGACGACGATTCGAACGCAGGCAACGACATTTCGCGCAGCACGCGCTCTGGCATTGTCTGATTCAGATTGAAGCGGTTGCTTTCCTGGTCGTTGGCCGCGTAGTGCTTGGCGTTGGCCCATACACCACGAGACTGGATACCGTTGATGACGCCCGGTGCCAGGCTGGCGCCAAGGAACGGGTCTTCACCGGAGAGGTATTCGAACGCACGGCCGCCGTACGGCATGCGGTACAGGTTGACGCCGGGGCCAGTGATGAACTGGTAGCCGCCGACGGCAGTGTCATAACCCAGCGCACGGCCGAGGTCGATGGCACGACGCGGGTTGAAGGTGGCGGCCAGGTTAGGGCCGGACGGGTAGACAACACCCTGATCGTTGCCTTCGCTGGTGTAGCGCACGCCCACACCGCCGTCAGCGCCGTGGATCTGCGGGACGCCGTAATTGGTCAGTGGCTTGACGTCCCAGCCGCCGGTGCCGCCAATGTAGGCCAGCTTTTCTTCCATGGTCATCTTGGCCAGGGTTTTCTGTGCGGCTTTTTCGGCGCGATCTTCACGCCCTTGTTGTACGGTAGGGTCAGCGGCGTGCACCTGGGATACTGCCAATGCCAGCAAGGCCAGCGCCGAGTGCGCGCCTATCATCTTTCGCTTGTTCATATTGCTCTCCAACTGCGTTTCAAATAACTGTCTGCCTGCGCACGTGCGCAGGATAAATGCGTTCTTATTTACCGCTTTCGGCCAACTTTTTCTTTGGGCAACAGTTTCCCGTCGTCGCGTTTATTCCCTGTTTCAAGGGCGCGAGGTAGGACTCCTTAGTTGCCGAATTAGTTTTGTTTGGCGTGTCTTTTTTTACTTGCCGCGCGCCACTAAAGTGACATCACATGGTGGCGTTTTGAATCTACAAAACGATACAATTAAGTCTAAAACAAGGCATAAATGTCAAATAAAAGCGTATTTTTCTTCGATTTCGTATTTTTTCTTTACAAATGAGGAACTCTTCTTAAACCTACTGGTCGATGGGTTTAAGATTTTTCAGGATGAAGAAAGACAGCTCGCAAGTTGCGACGTGTGCTGTGCGTTAGTTCTTGCCCGATTTCTATATCTGCTTCGCTTGTTGCGGAGCTCTTTTTGTTTTTCGAGGAGTTAATACGATGAAGTTTTCCATGATGAGTGCCGGTGTGGTTTTGGGTCTTGCCCTGAGTGGTGCGGTCTTTGCTGACGACGCGACAGATGCAGACGCAACATCCGGTGCCAGCGACGAGACGGTGATGACCCAGACCCAGGACGCCAAGGCGGCGCAGAAAGCGCAAAACCAGAAGACCGAAACGACAAAAGGCGGTCGCCCGCAGAACGCAACCCCTCAAAAGCAGTCAAACTGATCGTTTGAAGTCTTTGAGCGCAGCACTCACCAGTCGGTGAGTGCTGTAATATGTCCCTCCGAAGTAGCAAAATGCCCTCATTCATGCCGTCAGCTCCCGTCGATGTTTCCCGTCTGCTCATTCCGGATGCCCAGCAGGTTTGTGCCTGGCTGATCGAAAATGCCGGTCTGAAAACGGCCGATCTGGAGCGCGCCCAGCGTCTGCAGCAGGAGTCGGAAGGTACTGAGTTGCTAGGCCTGCTGACGCGTCTGGGCCTGGTCTCCGAATTCGAGCTGGCCCGCGCATGGGCGGCATTGCTGCAGGCACCGTTGTTGCTCGCCGATGCTGTACCACCGCTGCTGGACCCTTTGCCGCCGCTGACCGAACGCTTCATGCGCCACTATCAAGTCGTACCGGTAGGCTGGAGCGATCAGGGCCTGCAAGTGCTCAGCGCCAACCCCGGCACGCTGTACCCGTTTCAGGCCATCGCCTATGCGTGCGAGGTGCCGGTGCGACTGTCCATCGGCCCGCGCAATGAGGTCGAGACCCTTATCGAGCGCTATTACGGGCAGGGCCGCTCGGCGATGGGCACCCTGATCGAGAATCTGGATGAGGAGGGCGGCTCGCTGGAAGACATCGAGCACCTCAAGGACCTGGCCTCCGAAGCGCCGGTCATTCGTCTGGTCAACCTGATCCTGCAGCGTGCAGTAGAGCAGCGTGCATCGGACATCCACATCGAACCGTTCGAGAGCCAGTTGAAGGTGCGTTATCGCATCGACGGCGTGCTGCACGAAGCGGAAGCGCCGCCATCCAGTTCTTCGGCAGCGGTGATTTCCCGGGTGAAGATCATGGCCCGTCTGGACATCGCCGAGCGTCGTCTGCCGCAGGATGGCCGGATCATGCTGCGCATCCAGGGCAAGGAACTGGACCTGCGGGTATCGACAGTGCCCACCAGCTTTGGCGAATCAGTGGTCATGCGTCTGCTGGACCGGCAGACCATCAATTTCGATTTCCCGAGCCTGGGTTTCGATGGCGAGCGGCTGGACGAATTTCTCGACGTGCTGGAGCGTCCGCACGGCATTCTGCTGGTCACCGGGCCGACCGGTTCCGGCAAGACCACCACGCTGTATACCGCGTTGTCACGGCTCAACACGGCCGAGCGCAAGATCATCACCGTTGAAGACCCGGTCGAGTATCAGCTCGAAGGCATCAACCAGATTCAGGTCAAGCCTTCCATCGGCCTGGATTTCGCCGGGGCGCTGCGCTCCATCGTGCGTCAGGACCCGGATGTCATCATGATCGGTGAGATGCGCGACCTGGAAACCTGCCGTATTGCCATCCAGTCCTCGTTGACCGGCCACCTGGTGCTCTCGACGCTGCACACCAACAGCGCAGCGGCGAGTATTACCCGCTTGCTGGACATGGGCGTCGAAAGCTATCTGATCGCTTCGACGGTCAACGGAATTCTGGCTCAGCGTCTGGTCCGTCGCCTCGATCCGGCAACCCGCGAGGCCTTCGATGCGCCACCGGAGCTGATCGCCGAACACGGGCTGGAGCGTTTCACCGACGAGCGGCCCATTCGTTTGTATCGCCCGCGTGCCGATGCGCCTGGCGGCGGCTATCGCGGGCGTAGTGCAATTACCGAACTGCTGGTGATGAACGAAGAACTGCGCAGTCTTTTGATGCGCCACGCCGACGCCTCGACGCTGGAAGAGGCTGCCCGACGTGGCGGTTTGCGCACGCTGCATGAAGAAGGCCTGCGTCAGGCCGTGGCCGGGGTGACTTCGCTGGAAGAAGTGCTGCGCGTCACCCGTGGTGAAGGCACATGAGCCTGTTCAAGTACCGCGCGCTGGATGCTCAGGGCGCGCCGCAGAATGGCACGCTGGAAGCCCGCGATCAGGACGCCGCCATTGCCGCGTTGCAGAAGCGTGGCCTGATGGTCCTGCAGGTCGATGCCGCCGGTCTGGGCGGTTTGCGCCGTGCGCTGGGCAGCGGCTTGCTCAATGGTGCGGCGCTGGTCAGCTTCACCCAGCAGCTCGCGACGTTGCTCGGCGCCGGGCAACCGTTGGAACGATCGCTTGGAATTCTGCTCAAACAGCCTGGACAACCGCAGACCAAGGCGTTGATCGAGCGCATCCGCGAACAGGTCAAGGCTGGCAAGCCGCTGTCCGTGGCGCTCGAAGAAGAGGGCAGCCAGTTCTCGCCCCTCTATATAAGCATGGTCCGCGCCGGTGAAGCCGGTGGCGCACTGGAAAGTACGCTGCGCCAACTGAGCGATTACCTGGAGCGCAGCCAGTTGCTGCGTGGCGAGGTGATCAACGCGCTGATCTATCCGGCCTTTCTGGTAGTGGGCGTGTTGGGTTCCCTGGCGCTGTTGCTGGCCTACGTCGTGCCGCAATTCGTACCGATCTTCAAGGATCTCGGCGTGCCGATTCCATTGATCACCGAGGTCATTCTCAACCTCGGAGAGTTTTTGAGCGACTACGGGCTGGCGGTGCTGGCGGGCCTGATCGCGTTGATCTGGGGCATGGCCATTCGCATGCGCGACCCGCAGCGTCGCGAGCGCCGTGATCGCCGTCTGCTGGGCATTCGGGTGATCGGTCCTTTATTGCAACGCATTGAGGCAGCACGGCTGACGCGCACCCTCGGTACGCTTTTGACCAATGGAGTGGCGTTGTTGCAGGCGCTGGTGATCGCTCGCCAGGTCTGCACCAATCGTGCCCTGCAGGCGCAGGTCGAGCAGGCGGCCGAGTCGGTCAAGGGTGGCGGCACGCTGGCCAGCGCGTTTGGTGCGCAGCCGTTGTTGCCGGATCTGGCTCTGCAAATGATCGAGGTCGGCGAACAGGCTGGCGAACTGGACACCATGCTGATGAAGGTCGCCGATGTGTTCGACGTCGAGGCCAAGCGCGGTATCGACCGCATGCTGGCCGCACTCGTGCCGGCGCTGACGGTGGTGATGGCGGGCATGGTCGCGGTGATCATGCTGGCCATCATGCTGCCGCTGATGAGCCTGACCAGCAATATCTGAATTCATGAACGAGGAAACCATTCCGATGACTTTTAGCCGTACACGCTTCAAACCCGCACGTCGACAAGGCGGTTTCACTTTGCTGGAAATGCTTGCCGTTATCGTATTGCTGGGCATCGTCGCGACCATCGTCGTGCGTCAGGTGGGCGGCAACGTCGACAAGGGCAAATACGGCGCAGGCAAGGCTCAGTTGGCCAGCCTGGGCATGAAGATAGAAAGCTATGCGCTGGACGTCGGTTCGCCACCCAAGACCTTGCAGCAATTGACCGAGAAGCCGGGCAATGCCTCGAACTGGAACGGCCCTTATGCCAAGCCCTCGGACCTCAAGGATCCGTTCGGCCATGCATTCGGCTACCGCTTCCCTGGCCAGCACGGCAGCTTCGACCTGATCTTCTACGGCCAGGACGGCCAGCCGGGCGGCGAAGGCTATAGCGCCGACCTGGGCAACTGGGAGTAACGCTCGGCATGAGAACGCCTGTCGCAAGCCGGGGTTTTACCCTCATGGAAATGCTGGTGGTGCTGGTGTTGATGAGCATTGCCGTCGGTCTGGTGGGGTTCGGTCTGCAACAGGGTTTGAGCACCGCCAGTGAACGGCGCGCGGTCGGTGACATGGTCGAAGCGCTACGGGCCACCAGAGTGCGCGCGATTGTCACCGGTCAGCCGGCGCGCACCGAATTCAATCTGCGCAAGGCGACCTTCAAGGCGCCCGGCAAGCGCGAGATGCACTGGCCGGAAAGTCTGCGCGTGACCATGCAGACTGCGTCCGATCTTGGCTCCGCTGTGGAGTTCTACCCGGACGGCGGCTCCAGTGGTGGCAACGTGGTGGTCGCTGACGGCGACCGACGCTGGCGTATTGATATTGGCTGGCTGACCGGCAGCGTCCAGGTCCGGACGCTTTAATGAAAACATCGCAGTCGGGGTTCACCCTGCTGGAAATGCTGGCTGCACTGACCGTCATGGCGGTGTGCAGCGGTGTTCTGCTGGTGGCGTTCGGGCAAAGTGCGCGCTCCTTGCAGCAGGTGGCGCGCAGTGACCGGCTCAGCCATGCGGCACGCACGATAATGGATCAGGAAAGCGCCGGTCCGCTGGAAAACGGTACGCGGCAGGGGAAACTCGCAGGCATCGACTGGACACTGGATATCCGTCAGCTGCCGGGTGCCAATGGTCAGGCGAGGATGTTCCGTCTCGACCTGATGCTCAGTGAGCATCAGCGCAAGGCGCAGTTCAGCACGTTTAAATTACGCGGCGCTGTCAGCGGGGCGGGGTCATGAGGCGCGCCCAGCGTGGCTTCACGCTGCTGGAAGTGCTGCTGGTGATCAGCCTGCTCGGCGTGTTGCTGGTACTGGTGGCCGGGGCGTTGCTGGGGGCCAATCGTGCCGTGCTCAAGGCTGAGCGCTACACCGTGAACCTGGACGAGATCCGCGCCGCGCAAGCGTTTCTGCGCAGCTCGATCGCTCAGGCGCTGCCGCTGGACACGTCTGGCGAAGATGACGTCAACAGCGGTTTTTTTGAAGGCTCGGCGCAGCAGTTGCGGTTTGTCGCAACGCTGCCGGGCGAATTGGGCGGCGGTATCCAGGTTCACAGCCTGGAGCTCAAGGGGCCGCAAGACCATCGGTCTTTGCAAGTGTCGTTCGCTCAGGTTCTGTCCAGTGCAAATGGCATTGCCCTCAAACCCTGGGGTGAGCCTCAGGTATTGCTGCAAAACGTCGAGTCGTTGACGTTCAGTTATCGCGGGCTGACGCCCAAGGGCAAGCCGACCGGCTGGATGGCCGAATGGCCCTGGCCGAATCGCTTGCCGGGTGCGGTGCGTATCGACATGCAGACCCATGGCGCAGTGAAATGGGTCTCTGAGGTTGTGGCCCTGCGTCTGGACCTGTCCGGCGGGGCGGGCGGCGAATGAACATGACGGGCCAATCGCAGCGTGGTGTTGCGCTGCTAGTGGTGCTCTGGGTGCTGGCGCTGCTGAGCCTGTTGCTCGGCGGGCTGGCCGGGTGGGTGCAACTGGAGAGTCGACAGTCGCTCTGGTTGCGGCAAAATACCCAGGCGCTGATGGCGGCCGAAGCTGGCATGAATATGGCTGTACAGGGCTTGCTCGATGCTGCGCAGCGCAAACGCTGGATTGCTGACGGGCGTGTGGTCTCGTTGCGTATGGATGATACGCAACTGCTGGTGAGCATCAGAAGCGAGAGGGGCAAGCTGGACCTCAACAGCGCGCCGGTCGCGGATATATCGCGTCTGCTGCAGGCCTGTGGCGCGGCCAAGAATCAGGCCAGCGGTATCGCCCAGGTGCTGGAGTCGCAGCGCAATGGCGGTCAGTCACCGCTGCGGGTGGTAGAGGAAGTTCGCCAGCTGCCGGGCATGAACCAGGCGCTGTATGTTCGGCTGTTGCCGGAAATAACATTATGGAGCGGCCTGGATCGGCCCGACCCGGCGTTCGCTTCGGCGTTGCTGCGTCGGGCCTTGAACCTGCCGAACCAGAGCGCGGTTGGAGCCGACCCCGGTGAGGTACTGGCCATCGACACGCGCGCAGAACGACCGGGCGGCGTGACCGCCCTGTTACAGACCACTGTTTTATTGAGCCCATCGGAGGGAGGCGCACAACCCTACAGGGTGTTGCGTTGGCAAGAATGAATTCATCAGTTTCTGCACGTCTGGCGCCTGTTTACGCGTTACGCGAACAGGTCGCCCGGCAGTGGCGTGGCAGTCCGGCGCAACACGCCTGGCAATGGTGGGTGGCGGAGCTTCGCGCCTGCCTGCCGCCGCGTGTGCGTCGATGGCTGGGCCGCGAGACCGTGGAGCAGGCGCTTGTCTGGCCATTGGTCGAGCCGCTGCCGGACGCATCGCCCCAGGTGCGGCGGGTATTGCTGTTGCCGCCGTCGGCTGTGCTGTTGCAGACCCTGCAGCTTCCTGCGGCTGCGGCACGCAATCTGTCGACCGTGGTCGGCTACGAGCTGGATCGTTTCACACCATTTGACGCTGGTCAGTTGTACTTCGTCGCCCGTCAGGACAGTCGCAGCGCCAGCTTTGTGCAGGTCACGCTGGTGGCAATCCTGCGCGAGCGGCTGGACGCGATACTCAGTGAGTGCGCCGAGCGGGGCTTGCGTCCCGATGCCGTCGACGTCGGCACGGATGTGGGTGCTGAGCACCTGACTGCAGGGCAGCGCATGGGGATTGATCTGCTGCCGATGCCACTGCGCCCGCAACAGTCGCGCTCCGGCCATCGCTTGCAGCGCGGGCTGATCTGGCTGTGTGCCGGCCTGCTGCTGAGCGCCATGTTGCTGTGGCTGAACGACCGGCAGAGCCTGCTCGAGGACATGCAGGCCAGCGTCAAGGAGCAGAAGGCTCAGGTTGGCGAGGTCCAACAACTGCGCCAGCAACTGACCAACACCCTGGGCGCCGCCAACTACCTGTTGCGCCGCAAGGCGGCGCAGCCGCCGCTCTCGGCGCTGCTCAGCGAGCTGACCGCCTGCCTGCCTTCGGACACCTGGATCGAGCATATGGAAATCAGCGACAGTGCCGAGGTGGCCTTTTCCGGCCAGAGCGCCAAGGCCAGTGCGCTGATCGGCCGCGTCAAGGACTGCCGAAGTCTGGATAATGCGCAGTTTCAGGGGGTGATCCAGCCCGACACCAAAACCGGCAAGGATCAGTATTCCCTGCGCGCGCATTTGCACCAGAACCAGCAGCAGGAGAACGCCGATGCGCCGTCCACTGACAAGCCGTGAGCGGCGGGGCGCTGCCCTGGTGATTCTAGCCCTGGTGCTGTGCCTGGCTTACTGGTTGTTGATCGACAGCTGGTTCGCCGGGCCGCTGCGCGACATCAACGAGCAGACCGACCAGTTGCGCGAACAGCAGCAGCGTTACGCGGGCCTTCTGCAGCAGGGTGATTCGTTGCGCGAGCAACTGGAGCAGGCCCGCCGTGATCCGGCCAGCAGCACCAGCCTGCTGCCGGGCGAGGATCCCAGTGCCGTGGCAGCCGATCTGATGCAGCGCATTGCCGACCTGATCAGTAGCCAGGCCAGCACCGGCGGCGGCTGCGAGTTGACCCAGCGCATGCCGATCACCCCGGAGCAGGACAGTGCCGAGCCATACCGGCAGGTCAAGGTCAGCCTGACCCTGAACTGCGCCATCGAACCATTGACTGCGATCCTGCATGCGCTGGAGTATCAGCGTCCGTTTCTGTTCATTGACGAGATGAGTATGCGTCGCGACGCCAACGCTCCGGCCAGCGGTGCTGCCGGCAAACTGGTGGTGCATCTGCTGGTGCGCGGCTACCTGCAACCGGCCAGTGCCGGGGAGGGCGAGCAATGATCGGTTCATTACGTCCGCTGGAGTGGGCATTGCTGGCTTTCGCTGCAGTGCTGGCAGCCTTGATCGCACTGGTCTTCAGCGGCGCTGCGCACTCACCGGACTGGCTGCCCGAGCAGGCACCGCGCAACCCGGTCGATCAGAGGGCGCAGGTCCACAGTGCGCCGTCGGCGACACTCGACAGCCTCGCCAATACCTGGAAAACCCCGCTGTTCAGTCCGGATCGCAGCCCTGACGTGGCCGTTCGCAAAGCCGATGCACAAGCCAGCAATCTGGCTGGCCTGACCCTGACCGGAGTGATCATGGACGGCTCCTTGCGTGTGGCATTGCTCAAGCAGGCCAGCGGTCCGGCATTGAAAGTCCGTCAGGGCGATCGCTTGCCCAATGGCTGGACGCTGGACCGTCTGGAGCCGACCCAGGCTACGTTCAAACTCGATGACCGCACGCAAGTCCTGCGCCTGCCCGCGCTGCGTCTGCCGCCGCCGTCGAATACACCGCCGATTACCTTAACCAACGATTCCACCCTGTGATGGGTACCTTTTCTGGAGTTCCTGCCATCGCTACCTTGCGCACACCCTTGCTTTGCCTGGCCACCGCCGTCGCCCTTGGCGGCTGCGCGTCACAGTCAGACACACTCGATCCCGACAATGGCATGCTGCAGGAAGCGCTCCAGGGAACCGGTTCACAACGTCCGCCGGTAGACCCGCGCAGCGAAAGACCGCCCGTCGAGCCACCTTCCCAGCAGACGACGAGCTCGCCGCAGCGGCAGATCATCAAAGGCAACCAGCGTTTCATCCGTCAGCCAGCCGCAGCTCCCGCAGCGCGTCAGGCCGAGACCGGTGACATCGTCTTCAACTTCACCAATCAGCCGATTCAGGCGGTGATCAACAGCATCATGGGCGATCTGCTGCACGAGAATTACAGCATTGCCCAGGGTGTGAAGGGCGATGTGAGCTTCTCGACGTCCAAGCCGGTCAACAAGCAGCAGGCGCTGTCGATTCTCGAGACGCTGCTGTCCTGGACCGACAACGCGATGATCAAGCAGGGCAACCGCTACGTGATCCTGCCGTCGAATCAGGCGGTAGCGGGCAAACTGGTCCCGGAAATGCGCGTGGCGCAACCTTCGGCCGGCATGTCGGCGCGGCTGTTCCCGCTGCGCTACATCTCGGCGACCGAGATGCAGAAGCTGCTCAAGCCGTTCGCCCGGGAAAACGCCTTTCTGCTGGTCGACCCGGCGCGCAACGTGCTCAGCCTGGCCGGTACTCCGGAAGAGCTGGCCAACTATCAGGACACCATCGACACCTTCGATGTGGACTGGCTCAAAGGCATGTCTGTCGGTGTTTTCGGCCTGCAACGTGCCTCGGTTGGCGAACTGATGCCCGAGCTGCAGAAAATGTTCGGCCCGGAAAGCGGCATGCCGCTGGCGGGCATGGTGCGTTTCCTGCCGATCGAGCGGACCAACTCGGTGGTGGCGATTTCCTCGCAGCCTGAATACCTGCACGAAGTCGGCGAGTGGATTCACACCATCGATGAGGGCGGTGGCAACGAGCCGCAGATGTACGTGTATGACGTGCGCAACATGAAGGCCACCGATCTGGCCAAATACCTGCGGCAGATTTACGGCACCGGCGCCATCAAGGAAGACGCTGCGGCCAAGGTTGCACCGGGCCTGCGCACCACCACCTTGTCGTCGCTCAACTCCAGTGGCGGCAGCGGTGTGGGCGGCATGAGCAGCTCCAACGGGCTGGGCGGTACCGGCAGCGGCCTGAGCAATGGCGGAGGTTTTGGCAACAGTCAAGGCATGAACAACAGCCAGACCAATGGCGACAGCGAATCGGAAGGCGACGATCAGAGCAGCGGCGATTCGGATTCGGCCAGCCAGGACGGCAGCGGGTCTGGCGGCAACAACAAGTCTCTGGACGCCAGCACGCGCATCACTGCGCAGAAGAGCAGCAACCAGTTACTGGTGCGCACCCGCCCGGCGCAGTGGAAGGAGATCGAGTCGGCCATCAAGCGCCTCGATAATCCACCGCTGCAAGTGCAGATCGAGACGCGCATTCTGGAAGTTCAGCTCACGGGCGAGCTGGATATGGGGGTGCAGTGGTACCTCGGGCGTCTGGCGGGCAACTCGGGTACCACCGGCAACGTCACCAACACCTCAGGCAGTCAGGGCGCGATTGGTACTGGCGGGGCGGCGCTGGCCTCTACTGACGCGTTCTTCTACTCCTTCGTCAGCAACAACCTGCAAGTCGCCTTGCGAGCGCTGGAAACCAATGGGCGTACCCAGGTCCTGTCGGCACCGTCGCTGGTGGTGATGAACAACCAGCAGGCGCAGATTCAGGTCGGCGACAATATCCCGATCAGCCAGACCTCGATCAACACCAACTCTTCCACCGACACTACATTAAGCAGCGTCGAATATGTGCAGACCGGCGTGATTCTCGACGTCGTGCCGCGCATCAACCCGGGCGGGCTGGTGTATATGGACATTCAGCAGCAGGTCAGCAGTGCCGACACCGATACCACTGGCAACGACGCCAACGGCAATCCGCGTATCTCCACCCGCTCGGTCGCCACGCAGGTGGCTGCGCAGAGTGGTCAGACCGTACTGCTGGGCGGTTTGATCAAGCAGGATAACGCCGAGTCGGTCAGTGCCGTACCTTATCTGGGACGCATCCCGGGCTTGAGATGGCTGTTCGGCAATACCAGCAAGTCCAAGAACCGTACCGAACTGATCGTGCTGATCACGCCGCGAGTCATTACCAGCAGCAGCCAGGCGCGTCAGGTGACGGATGATTACCGTCAGCAGATGCAACTGATCAAGCCGGAAGTTTCGCGGACCAGCATGCAGAACTGACGCAGGTTGATTGCTGCCACCACGCCCACTCACGACGCTGCCTTTGGGCGGCGTCAAACAGAGGTCATGAACAGATGCTGAGATTTTTCGCTGCCTTACTGTTTGCCTTTACCGCAATGGCGCAGGCGCAGGACACCTTGCACACGGACCTGCCGCTCGATTATCTCGCGCAGACCAATGTCGACAAGCCTGACCAGCCGCTGGTGATTTTCATCCACGGCTACGGCAGCAATGCCGCCGACCTGTTCGGGCTCAAGGAAGAGCTTCCGGCCGACTACAACTATGTGTCGGTACAGGCGCCGATGGAGTTGCGTGCTGACAGCTACAAGTGGTTCACCCAGAAGCCCGGCGTCGCGGATTATGACGGTGTGACCGAAGACCTGAAAAGCAGCGGTACCCAGCTGGCTGCGTTCATTGGCAAGGCCACTGAAAAGTTTCACACGCAGCCTGGCAAGGTCTTCCTGATCGGTTTCAGCCAGGGCGCCATGATGAGTTACGAAGTTGCCCTGCGACAGCCAAAACTGGTCGGCGGTTTTGCGGCATTGAGCGGACGGCTGCTGCCGGTCGTGAAGTCCGAGGTCAAAACCTCCGACGACCTCAAGGCCCTGAGCGTATTCATCGGTCACGGCACCCAGGATCGCCAGGTAGCCTATGCCAGTGCACCGCAAGCCGAGGCGACGTTGAAAACGCTCGGTCTGACGCCACAGTTACATGCCTATGAAGGCATGGGGCACAGCATCAACGAGGCTGAAGTGATGGATCTGGCGGCTTGGTTGAAGCAGTCAAACCGCCAGTGAATACGTGCGTCGTCCGAGGGGGCGACGCTCAATCTTCGGTCAACTAGTTGACCTTGACCTCGTTGAACTTGAGCACGTTGTCCTTGTTCTCGCGATCGCGGAAGGTCAGCTTCAAGGCAGGTGACTGCTTCACACGGCCCTTGGTCGCTTCAAAGATCAGTGTCACGCGGGTAGGCACGTTGCGGATCAACTGGAAGCTGTCCCAGCGATCGAACTTTGCATCGCCGACACGCAGTTGCGAAAGCCCCAGCGCACCGCCGGTTTCTTCGAACAGGCTGATCGGGTTGAGAAACCTGAAGTCGCGATCGGCACTTTTATTGATCAGCTCCAGCATGCAGGTAGGCGACTGGCCGTTCTGGTCACAACCCAGCAACTCCATACTTACGTTGTCGACGGTCTCGGAGCGCTTGCCGAACAGGTTGGCGCTTTCGTTCTCGGTGAACAGTGTCTGAGCGCGGGCGAAATCGACCGAAGGTTTAGCGTATTCGCCGCCCAGTTTGAAAAACACCGCGCAGAGAAATAGTGACAGTGCCAGCCAGACGCCGAGCTTGAGCGGCGATGGAAGCTTTCTGGCCATGATTGCGATGTACAGCCCGCTTATCACCATGCCGGTGCCGACGATAATGACCAGTGTCTTCCAGTTTATGAAGTCAATACTGAGGCCAAGAACGGCCGGGTCCGGGAAAAGGTAGGTGAAGATGCTCCATATAGCCCCGATCATACCGCTGATGCCGAGCGATATCTTGGCGAAAATCGCGGAAATCTTGCTTGTTCGTGGTGCTGCGTCCATTGCTGTTATGCCTTGTTCGGGTTGCGCAAGTGCGTGCCGATGCGCTTGAAAAGCAGTATCGACGGATTCGGGGCCTTGGGATGAGGCGTCTGTACAATCCGTGTTCAATCGCGCAGATCCAGAGGTGTCGGATACGCGAGCCTTTAGGTGCGAGAGAGAGCCAGAAGGGCAATGGCCGATGCCATTGCCGCGGCATTATCCTGTAAATCAGTTACAAAGTGCAGCGTTTACGCATTCTGCCTGGATCGATCCCTGAGCAGCGCGAGCAGTGCAATCAGCGGCAGTGCCGTGCCGGCGATCAGTACCCAGGTCCAGCCACCGTGATCAAACAGTGGGCTGGCGACTGCCGAGCCAATCGCGCCGCCGATGAAAATACTGGTCATGTACAGCGCGTTGAGGCGGCTGCGGCTGGCGGCATCCAGCGCGTAGACCGTGCGCTGGCCCAGGACCATGCTGGTCTGCACGCAGAAATCCAGCACTACGCCCGTTATGGCCAGGCCAATCACGCTGTACGCTGGATGAACCAGGCCGGGAAGAAAGCTCAGCGCGCCGAACAGCAGCGCGCCCAGTGAGGCGATGCGGGTGTAGCCAGCGTCTGCCAGTCGGCCGCTGATGGGCGCGGCAATGGCGCCGATCGCGCCGATCAGGGCGAAGATCGCGATCTGCGTTTGCGACAGCCCATGATTGCGTGACAGCTCCAGCGGGACGGCGGTCCAGAACAGGCTGAAGGTTGCGAACATGCACGCCTGATAAAAGGCACGCTGACGCAGCACCGGCTGGGTACGAAGGAGAGTCCACAGCGAGAACAGCAACTGGCCGTAGGACGCGCGATGATCCGGGAGGCGTTTTGGCATGGTGGTCGCCAGTACCACGCTGATGCCGATCATCACCACGGCCGCCGATCCAAACACCGCCCGCCAGCCGAAATGGTCGGCCACCAGACTGGCAATCGGCCGCGCCAGCAGAATCCCCAGCAGCAGTCCGCCCATGATCCCGCCAACGACCCGCCCACGCGACTCCTCCGGAGCCAGATGCGCCGCCAACGGAATGAGCATCTGCACCGATACTGAACTGAAGCCCACCAGCAGCGAGACCAGCAAAAACACATTCGGCTGCTCGGCGAAGGCGGCACCCAGCAGGCTGAGAATCGCGACGACAGTCGTCACCAGCATCAGCCTGCGGTTCTCCAGCAAGTCACCCAGCGGCACCAGAAAGAACAAACCCAGGGCGTAACCGATCTGCGTCAACGAGACAATCAGACTGGCCGCCGTGCTCGACAGCCCGATGTCCGGCGCAATCAGCTCGATGATCGGCTGTGCGTAGTAGATGTTGGCGACAATCGCGCCGCAGCAGAAGGCGAACAGCATGACCATGGCCGGGGTCATGGTCATAGCGTTGTGCGGGGATTGGGACGAGTGGGGCATGAAAGTCTCGCTTGAGCAGGGACTGCCAGACGTGAAAGCGTGTCTGTCAGACGGTTTTTGATCGATGCAGCGCAGGCTAACGGTTTTGTCGGCCATTAAGTAGGTGCGGCGAGTTGATACAGGATATTTCCGGGAATGATGATTTGATGTAAGTCGTTTTATGGCGAGGCCTTCACGGAGCGTGCAGGAGTGCCATAATGCCGACCGTCATTGTGTTCTGGACCAATCCCCTCAGGGACCTTCATGGAAATCAAAAGCTTCAAGCTCGTTAACGTGGGGCGTTTCAGCGATCTGGAAGTCGCTCTGGCGCCTACCGAAAATCATGCGTCGAAGGTGACGGTGCTGGTCGGCAATAATGGGGCGGGGAAGACTACGCTGCTCAAGTCTGTCGCTACATCGTTGAGCTGGTTGGTAGCGAGAGTGAGAACGCCGAAAGGTGCTGGAATCAGGATCGACGAGGATACGATCCAGAACGGCATGGCGACTTCTTCAATTCGTATTGACGCTTACGATGATCAGATTATCGACTCACTTATTTGTGGGCCTGATTTTTACTGGGAGATTGCTGGAACTCTCAAAGGGCGCAAAGCTACCTCGTCTACTGTATTGGGCGAGCTGAGTATGCTGGCAGAGGGATACCGCTCAGTGTTGACGGCCAAGAGTGATGCATCTCTTCCTCTTCTGGCCTTTTATCCAGTTGAGCGGTCTGTCATTGAGATACCGCTCAAAGTCCACGCCAAACACACCTTTGATCAATTGAACGGCTACGACAACGCCTTGGGGCGTGGCGTGGATTTTCGCCGCTTTTTCGAGTGGTTTCGGGAGCGTGAAGACAGCGAGAATGAAACAGGCATCTCGACGGAGCTGCTGAATGAACTGTCTCAAAAAATCTTAATTGAGACAGAACTCTGGAAAGTACTGACTAGGGAACATGCCTCGTCCCGTGACCGTCAGTTGACGGCGGTCAGAACTGCGGTTGAGGCGTTCATGCCAGGCTTCACAAAACTGCGTGTCAAGCGTAAGCCGCGCTTGCATATGGCTATTGATAAAGACGGCAAGACGCTAAACGTATCCCAGCTGTCCCAAGGAGAAAAATCGATGATGGCGCTCGTCGGCGACATCGCCAGACGCCTCGCCATGATGAACCCCGCGCTGGAAAACCCATTACACGGCAGTGGCATCGTCCTGATCGACGAAGTTGACCTGCACCTGCACCCCAAATGGCAACGCAGCCTGATCGCCCAGCTCACCACGACGTTCCCCAATTGCCAGTTCCTCCTGACCACGCATTCGCCGTTGGTCATCAGCGACAGCAAGGATGTGCTGGTGTACGTCATGGACGATGGCGAGTTACGCGAGCAGGACAGTCTTTATGGCCTTGATGCTAATCAGGTGCTGTCGGGTGTCATGGACACCGATATTCGAAATGAAGCGATTCAAACAGCTCTGGATGAACTGCAGCACTTTGTGATGAAGGGGGAGCTCGACGAAGCTCGTACTCGCTACGGAGTGTTGGCTGACGAACTACCTGCAAATCACATCGAACTGGCGAAAGCTTCGCTACTGATTCGCAAGCTGGAAGTGCGCCGTGAGAAAGATTGAAAAAGGAAGTCTCGCAGTGCTGGAAAAATGGAAGCGCGCGAACAAGGGAAAGAAATACGCCGACTTGGTAGGGCATGAAGATATCAAGGATGCTATTCGCCACGCCTGTATCACTGAGCAGCATGGCTTGTGCGCCTATTGCTGCTGCAGAATCACGACAGAGAAAGGCAATGCTTGCAATGAGCATGTCGAAGCGCAGCATATCGCGCGGCACCGCACGCTGGATTTCGGCAACATTGTAGCGAGTTGCACCAAGGCGGGGCGGTGTGACGACGCTCATGGCCATCAGTCTCTGCCGCTCACACCGCTGATGGTTGAATGTGAAAAAGAGTTGCAGTTTGAGCTTTCGGGTCTGGTTGCAGGCACCACGCCTCGGGCGTGCACAAGTATCAAGGTGCTCAATTTAGGCGATACCCACGAGTCGAACCGGGGTCTTGTGCGGGCGCGCAAGGAGATGATTGATACATTGTTGTATTCAGGCATTAATCCTGCTGAACGGTCTGTAGAAACCGATGATGTTCTCGACTTACTAAAAAATCACTTGCTGGAAGTAGATGCTCAGCAGTTGCTTCAGCCCTTTTCTCCGGTTTTGGTGAATGTAATTATCGGCATCCGGCGCGCTCGCCAGCGTTGACCCGGCTATTTCCGCACCACCAGGACCTTTTGAATTCATATCCCCGATTTGACGTCCTGACTATTGACCCTTGACGCCCAACGGCGACGTGCCAATAATCCGCTCAAAAATTCATATAGATGACTGGATGAATAAAATAATGAACAAGCTTTCCAGCGACGAACGTCTACCGCTTTATCAGCGCCTGCGCGACAGCCTGGCGCAACAGATTGCCAATAATCGCTGGCGTCCGGGTGAGGCGATTCCTACCGAAGCGGCTTTGTCTGCCGAGTATTGCCTGTCCACCGGCACGGTGCGCAAGGCCATTGATCTGCTGGTCAGTGACAACATTCTGGAGCGTCAGCAGGGGCGTGGCACGTTCATTCGTCGTGCGCAGTTTCAGTCTTCGCTGTTTCGTTTTTTCCGTTTTCAAACCGAAGCGGGTGAACGCCGGGTGCCGGAAAGCCGGATTTTGTCCGTCGAGCCTGTGGACGCGCCTTCGTCGGTCGCTCAGGCGCTGGGGATGGCCGCCGGTGCCCCGGTGATTCGTATGGTCCGCTTGCGGTTGATGGATGGCCAGCCGGTGCTGGCCGAAGAGATCTGGCTGCCACGTGCGCGGTTTCAGGCATTGCTGGAGCTTGACCTCGATACGCAGGGGCCATTGCTTTATCCGATCTACGAAGACGCCTGCGGTCAGGTGGTCGCCTGTGCGCAAGAAAGCCTGACGGCCGAGACGGTCAACGACGTGTACGGCCGGCTGCTGCAGATTCCGGTCGGCAGTGCGGTGGTGGTCATCGAACGCCTGGCGCTCAATTACGCGGGTGAACCTCTGGAATGGCGTCGTTCGCGAGGGCACGCCAGTCATTTCCGCTACAGCGTGGAAATTCGCTGACAGCGCTGCAGCCTGCCCAAGCTGTTCAACGCCCATAAGGATAAAAGCCATGTTCAGCTGGTATCGCGATGTCACTTCCAAAGAGCGCAAGACCTTCTGGGCCTGTTTTGGCGGCTGGTCGCTGGACGCGCTGGAAGTGCAGATGTTCGGTCTGGCCATTCCGGCCCTGATTGCTGCCTTTGCCCTGACCAAGGGCGATGCCGGCCTGATCAGTGCGGTAACGCTGGTGACCTCCGCGTTGGGTGGTTGGGTGGGCGGGACGCTGTCCGACCGCTACGGCCGGGTGCGCACGCTGCAGTGGATGATCCTGTGGTTTTCCTTGTTTACCTTTTTGTCTGCGTTCGTGACCGGTTTCAACCAATTGCTGATCGTCAAGGCACTGCAGGGCTTTGGTATCGGTGGCGAGTGGGCGGCAGGCGCGGTGTTGATGGCCGAGACGATCCAGTCCCGCTACCGCGGCAAAGTCATGGCCACTGTGCAAAGTGCCTGGGCCGTGGGTTGGGGGCTGGCGGTGGTGCTGTTTACCCTGATTTATTCATTTGTGCCGGAGGATATCGCCTGGCGGGTGATGTTCTTTGTCGGCCTGTTGCCTGCCCTGATGATCATCTGGGTGCGACGCAACGTCGAAGAGCCGGACAGTTTTCAGCGCATGCAGAAAAGCGCTGCGCCGAAGGGCAGTTTCTTCAGATCGATGGCCGGGATTTTTCGCCCCGAGCTGCTGCGCGTTACCTTGCTCGGTGGCTTGCTGGGCCTCGGTGCGCACGGCGGTTATCACGCGGTCATGACCTGGTTGCCGACCTTCCTCAAAACCGAGCGCAACCTGTCCGTGCTCAGTTCCGGCGGCTATCTGGCGGTCATTATCGTTGCCTTCTGGTGCGGTTGCGTGTGCAGCGGCCTGTTGATCGACCGTATTGGTCGACGCAAGAACATCATGCTGTTCGCCTTGTGCTGCGTGGTCACCGTGCAGTGCTACTTGATGCTGCCGTTGAGCAACACACAGATGCTGTTTCTCGGCTTTCCGCTGGGCTTCTTTGCCGCAGGCATTCCGGCCAGCCTCGGCTCGTTTTTCAACGAGCTGTACCCGGCAGAGGTGCGGGGTGCCGGGGTGGGCTTCTGCTACAACTTCGGGCGTGTGCTGTCGGCAGTGTTCCCGTTTCTGGTGGGGCATATGAGCCAGTCAATGTCGCTCGGCAGCGCCATCGGAATCGACGCCGGCATTGCCTATGGCGTGGCGATGATTGCTGCGTTCTGTCTGCCGGAAACCCGTGGGCGCAACCTCGAGGCCACGCCGCCGGTTGCCGAACCACTGGACAAGGGCGCAGCGCAGCAGGCTTGAAAATCCTCTCATCCGCGGCGTTGCGGCGCCGCGTTGACTTCTTGTAGACGGACCCATGATTGATTCCTGTACCACACCAATGCTGGGCATCGATGCCCACGCACATGTCTTCAGCAAGGATTTGAGTCTGGCGTCAGGACGACGTTACAGTCCGGACTACGACGCGACGGTGCACGCCTATCTGGCCAATCTGAGCGAACATGGCTTGAGCCACGGCGTGTTGGTCCAGCCCAGTTTTCTGGGCACTGACAACCGGTTTCTGCTCGACGCCCTGGCGCAGGCTCCGGACCGCTTGCGCGGCGTGGCCGTGGTCGACACGGACATCAGTCGCGGCGTGTTGCAGCGTATGGCCGGGCTGGGCATCGTCGGCATCCGCTTGAACCTGATCGGCAAGCCGCTGCCGGACTTCTCCGCGTCGGAATGGAAAACGCTGTTCAAACACATCTGGACGCTCGGCTGGCATGTCGAACTGCACCGCGAGGTCGCTGACCTGCCAGGGCTGATCCGGCAGTTGCTGCCGTTCGGTTGCAAGCTGGTGATTGACCATTTCGGGCGGCCCGATGCGCGTCCTGGTGTTGCTGATCCGGCCTTCCAGGCCTTGCTGGAGTTGGGCCTGAGCGGGCAGTTGTGGATGAAGGTTTCGGCAATCTACCGTCTGGGCGGCAGTGTCGAGCAGAACGCGGCGTTCGCTCGCGCGGCATTGCCGTTGCTGCTGCAAAGCTTTGGTCCGCGCCGGCTGGTATGGGGCAGCGACTGGCCACACACCCAGCATGAGCACGTGGTCAGCTACACCGATGTGGTCGAGCAGTTCCGCGCGCTCGACTGCCCGGACCCGCTCAAGCGCATTATGTTGGTCGAGGCTCCGCAGGCACTGTTCGATTTCCTGCCGGTGGAAATCTGAGCGGCTAAACAGCAGGTGGCTTGATCCGATAGCTGACCATATACAGCGCCGGGAGGAAAAACAGGGTCAGTAGGGTGGCGATGGCGATGCCGCCGATCATCGCAATGGCCATCGGCCCCCAGAACACCTCGCGGGCAATCGGGATCATGCCCAGGCTCGCGGCCGCTGCGGTGAGCATAATCGGTCGGCAGCGATGTTCGGTGGCCTTGACCACCGATGTCCAGGCGCTTTCCCCGGCGGCAATGAATTCATCGATCTGCGTGACCAGAATCACCGAGTTGCGGATGATGATACCGATCAGCGCCAGCACGCCCAGAATCGCCACGAACCCCAGCGGATAGCCGGAAATCAACAAGGCTGCGACCACGCCGATCAGGCCCAGCGGCACCACGCTGACCACCAGCAGCAGTTTTTTCACGCTGTGCAACTGGATCATCAAAAAGCTGATCACCAACAGCAGCATCAACGGCACAACCTTCAGGATCGGACCCTGTGAGCGCGCGCTGGCCTCGACGGCGCCGCCGGTGGCGACCGAGTAGCGCAACGGCAGGCGGGCGCTGAAGGCATCGACGTCGGGCTTCAATTGCCTGACCAGCGCTGCCGGCTGCAAGGTGCCGAGGACGTTGGCTTTCAGGGTGATGGTCGGCAGCCTGTCGCGGCGCCAGACCAGTGGCTGTTCCTGCTCGTAACTGAGCGTGGCGAACGCCAGCAGCGGCACGCTCGCACCGCCGGGTGTGGGGATCTGCAGATTGGCGAGGGTCTGCACCGAGCTGCGTTCGTCGCTGTCTGCGCGTCCGACTAGGTCGATCAGATAGGTGCTGTCACGCACCTGAGTGATGGTGGTGCCGCTGACCAGGCTGTTGAGGATTTGCGCCACGTCCTCGGAGGACAGACCGAACTGGCGCACCTTGTCCTGCGCGATGTCGATCTTCAGCACCTTGCCCGGTTCGTTCCAGTCATAGATGACCTGGCCGATATTGGGGTTGGCATCGAGAATCGCCGCCAGCGCCATGGCCTGGCTGCGCACCTGCTCGATGTCCGGTCCGCTGACCCGGTATTGCACCGGCCAGCCCACCGGCGGCCCCATGTTCAGCGGCTGAACATAGCCACCCACACCGACGTAATCGTCACGAAAGCGCTGACGCAAGCGCTCGATCAGCCGGTCACGCGCTTCGCCTCCCTGGCTGACGATCACCAGTTGCCCGTAGAACGGGTTGCTCAATTGCTGATCCAGCGGCAGATAGAAACGCACTGCGCCCTTGCCCACGTAAGAGCTCCAGCGCACTACATCGGCATCTTCTTTGAGCGTTGCCTCAAAGCGGTCCATGGTCTGGCGCGTACCTTCGATGGAGCCATTTTGCGGCATGTAAATATCCACGAGGATTTCCGGGCGGTCGGAGTCCGGGAAGAACTGGTTCTGCAGCAACCTGCCTGCAAACAGCGACCCGATGAACATCAGCAACGTGATGCCGATCACCCACCCGCGGTGCTCGAGTGCCTTGACCAGCAGGCGGCTGAAACCACGCATCCAGCGCCCCGGCGCGGCATGTTGCGCCGAGGCCTTGAGGATGTGTACGCCAATCAGGGGCGCGAACAGTACCGCCACCAGCCAGGACAGCAGCAACGCCACGGCAATGACGGCGAACATGGTGAACACGTATTCGCCTGCGGAACTGGAGTTCAGGCCGATGGGCACGAAACCGGCGACGGTCACCAATGTGCCGGTCAGCATCGGGAAGGCGGTCGAGGTGTACGCGAAGGTAGCGGCCTGCGGTAACGAATCGCCGCTTTCCAGGCGGGTGACCATCATCTCGACGGTGATCATCGCGTCATCCACCAACAGCCCCAGAGCGATGATCAGTGCGCCCAGCGAGATACGTTGCATGGTGATGCCGCTGTACTCCATGAACACGAAGACCAGCGCCAGCACCAGCGGAATCGAACAGGCCACCACCAGACCGGCACGAATGCCTAGGCTGATGAAGCTGACGACCAGCACAATCAGGATCGCTTCAAAGAGTGCGTGGGTGAAGCCGCCGATGGCTTTTTCGACCACATTGGCCTGGCTTGAGACCAGGTGCACGTCGATGCCCAGCGGCAGCTCGGTGGTCAGATCGTCGATGCGCTGCTGCAACTGGGTGCCGAATGCCTGGATGTTGCCACCTTGCTTCATGGCCACCGCAAGGCCGATGGCTGGCTGGCCGTTGAAGCGGAACAGTGAGGAGGGCGGATCGGCATAACGGCGCTCGATGGTCGCCAGATCGCTGAGGCGAAAGAACCGGTCGCCGAAGCGCAGATTGACCGCCTCAAGGTCCTGTTCATTACTGAACTGTCCGCTGGCCCGCACGGCAATGCGTTCGGGACCTGCCTCCATCACGCCGGCCGGCGTGACCGAGTTTTGCGCTTGCAGGCTTTGCAGCACCTGGCGCTGATCGATGCCCAGCGCCGCGAGCTTGCGGATCGAGAAATTCAGATAAATGACTTCGCGCTGGGCGCCTAGCAATTCGATCTTGCCCAGGTTGGGCACGCTGCGAATATCCGCGCGTACTTGCTCGACATAATCTCGCAACTGGCGGAAAGACAGGCCATCGGCGGTGAACGCATAGATGCTGCCGAACACATCGCCAAACTCGTCGTTGAACGCCGGGCCCTGAATGCCGCTGGGCAGTTCGGCGCGCACATCGCTGATCTTCTTGCGCACCTGATACCAGGCCGCAGGGATGTCGGCGCTGCGGGTTTCGCTTTTGAGGAAGACAAAAAGCGTCGATTCGCCAGCCAGCGTGTAGCTTTTCACGTAATCCAGCGCGTCGATTTCTTCGAGCTTCTTTTCCAGCCGATCAGTCAACTGCTGCAGGGTGTCGGGCAGCGTCGCACCCGGCCAGCGCGCCTGAATGACCATGGTCTTGATGGCGAATGAAGGGTCTTCCTCACGGCCCAGATTCAGGAATGACCAGCTGCCCATCAGCAGTGAAACGAACATCATGTACCAGACCAGCGTGCGATGCCTGAGCCCCCAGGCCGACAGATTGAAGCGCTCCTTCACAAACTGACCTCTCGCTGCAGGCGGATCTTCTGTCCGGACTGCATGCCGTTGACTCCGGCAGTCACTACTTTTTCGCCCTCGTGCAGCGCGCCGCTGACCCTTACCGTCGAGCCTGATCGCGCCAGTACCTGCACCGCGCGCGGGACCAGTGTCGATGTCGTTGGGTCGATCACCCACACCTGATACGTGCCGTCACGCTGCAGCACTGCGCTGCCGGGCAGCTCATGAAACGCCGGCGCGTCGCCACTGATCTCTACCGTGACGGTCGAGCCCAGGCGAAAGCTGTCCGCAGGGTTCTGCAAGGCTAGGCGGACGCGCTGAGTGCGGGTCTCGGCATTGATTTGCGGCGCAAGCTGGCGGACGTCCGCGGCCACTGAAAGCTGTTCGTTGAGTTGCGAAATCACTCTGATGCGGTGGCGTTCATCCAGCGAACCGAGTGGCAAGTCGACGACCGCTTCACGGCTGTCCGGGCGCGCAAGACTGACCACTGCCTGACCGGTCGCCATGACCTGGCCGACTTCGGCTTGCCATCCTGTGATCAGGCCATCGAACTCGGCTGACAAATGTGTGTAGGACACATGATCACCGGCTTGCTGCACCGCGACGCGGGCCTGATTGCGCAGCGCGTCCTGAGTGCGCAGGTCGTTGTCCAGCTGATCCATTCGCGCTCGCGAGCCGATACCGCGCTCATAGAGTTGCTGGTAGCGCGTCAATTCATCGCGTGCCTGTTGCCAGGCGGATTGGGCTTTGCCGAGTTCTGCCTGGCGGGCACGCAAACGGTGTTGCTGGTCGCCGGGTTCCAGCGTGGCGAGCAGATCGCCCTTGCGCACCCGATCACCGATCTCCGCATGCCGGCTTGCCAGTCGCCCTGCGACGCGAAACCCCAATGCCACTTCATACTGCGGCTGGATGACGCCGGCGAAGCGGCTATAAGAGGCGCTGCGCTGATCGACTATTTCGGTGAACAGCACCGGGCGTTCGACAACTTCACGAAGCGGTTTGTCGCGGCAGCCGGGTAGCGCCACGATCAGCATGCCGATCAGCCAGCAGCGGGATAGCGTTCGTGGCCCTGCGCATGAGCTGTTCATTGTGCAGATCCCGACGCCGCCAGTGAGACGGTTTTTTCGGCTGACGCTCGCTCTGCGACCTCGACGCGTTGCCCCGGGTAGAGAAACTGCAGCCCCCGGGACACCACCCGATCACCTTCGGACAGCCCTTCTGAAACGATGACCTGACCCTGTTCGTAACGCAGCACTTTGACAGGCGTCAGCCTGCCCCTGGCCTCGGCGTCCACCCGCCAGACTGCCGGTTGTCCTTGTGTGCGGCTCAAGGCGGACCAGGGCAGGGCGAACGCCGATTGCGACTGCGTCTGCAAGCGAGCGCTGACCACGGAGCCCAGCGCGAGCGACGCAGCGGCGCCCTGCAGAGCAACGCGCACTCGCAACGTGCCATTTGCAGCGGAGACGATAGGGGTGATTTCCCTGATGATGCCGGTCAGCTGAGTCTCTGGCTGGCCCAAGGGGCTGACAGTCACTGCGGCACCTTTCTGATCGGCTCGCAGCAGTGATTCATACGCGGAAAATACCGCTTCGCGCTCGCCATTGTGGGCGACGCTGAAAATCGCAGTGGCGGCCTGAACCACCTGACCTTCTTCGGCATACCGCGCCGTCACGACGCCATCGGCTGCCGCGAACAGCTCGGTATAACCGACCTGATCACGCGCATTGGCCTGCTGCGCCTGCAGCGCGGCGAGATCCCCCCGCGCACTGTCGAGGCCGGAGCGGGCCTTCTGGTATTCACTGAGGTTGGTATAACCCTTGGGCAGCAGCACGTGCTGACGCTGGTAGTTCTGTTCGGCGAGGTGCAGCCGCGACTGTCGTACCGCGACTTCGGCACGGGCTGACGCCAGCTCGGTGTTTTGCTCGCGTGCGTCGAGTCTGGCCAGCACCTGTCCGACCCGCACTCGATCCCCGACATCCACGTAGCGCTTGATCAGCTTGCCGGAGACACGAAACGATTGCTCGGTCACCTTGCGAGCCTGGATATCGCCCGTCAGCGTCACACTGCTGGCAACGTTCAGTAAGGCAACCGGTTGCGCGCTGACTCGCACCAGCGCCTTTTCTGCGGGTTTTCCTGCAGAACAGGCGCTGAGTGACAGTAGCGAGATGAAACCCAGTACCACATGGGGCTGGGCGTACAGGGAGTGCAACGGCCGGATATTTCCGGAAACACGGCAGCACGAACGCAGGAACGTTGCAAAGGAAAAAGTCATCAACGAATAGCACTGCCCGATCAAAGAAAGCCAACACCCATGAATCACAGCGTCACGCCGGAAAAGCGCAAGGGCTTCCCGGGCGCAGGCGAGTGCTTCAGGCCATCGCGGTGACGCTGGGCCAAACCTCCTGGGTAGCTTCAGTGCCCAGAAATGTCAGTACGTTTCTTTGCGAGTGGTGCCACGCCGCCTTGCTTTCCAGGTCCAGAAAGTGCCCGGTGTCCGGAACGACGTTGAAACTGCTTTTGGCGATGTAGTTGGAAAACATGCGGGCATCTTCAACGGTGGTGTATTCATCTTTTTCACCGTTGATGAACAGCACCGGAATGTTGATCGAGGAGAAACGCTCGACGTAGTTACTGGCGCTTAGTTGGCGAATCTGGCTGATATGAAAGTCGATCTGGCGATATTCGTGCTCGGCAAGACTGATCAGGTGCTTGTAGTTATAGAGTTTGAACAGGCGTGGCAGGTACTTGCCCACGGTGTCGTTGAGCAGTGAGCCGATCTTGCGTTTTTCACGTGCGGCGAGGTAGACCTGGGCGTTGTCGATATAGTCGAGCATGGCCTCGTTGAGGACCGGCGAGAACGAGCTGATGATGGCCTTCTCCACGGACGGAGGACATTCGGAGAGCGCCAGCAGGGCCGATACACCGCCCCAGGAGACCGACAACAGGTGGTTTACCTGATAGAGATCAATCAGTTGCAGGAGAATGTTTACTTCGTCTTCCTTGCTGACAATCATGTCGTCCGGGTTGTGCGCTCGGGATTGCCCCGAAAACGGCAGGTCGAACAGCACCAGGTTGTAGTGCGGTTGCAAGTACTTGACCGTCTGCCCGAAAGAGCCCGTGGTCGACAGTGCACCGTTGACCAGCAGAATGGTCTTGGCGTCGCTGCCTTTCCAGTAAGTCTCGGCGTAAACCTTGTACTTACCGATTGTTAGAATCTTCGATTGTGCGCCCATAACAGCCTCCCAGCTAAAATTTGATCCAGCAATTAGTGCAGCGTTCTCTGCTTCGGCAGCCATGCCAAAGCCTCGCCTGGTAAGTGGCGAAATCCGGTGAGTTATTATTCTGGGTGCAGCGGAAACGTTACCGCAGGAACTGTGCTTGCCCGGACATAGATAACGCAGTGCCAGCATGGCGACAAGTCACTGACGTCATAAAAATGTCTGGCTGTTCACATTGTGCCTTGGCGTTTGGCCATCATCGTTTTGGCAATAGAAGGTTTTAATCGGGGAAAAGCGCCGTATGGAGCCTGAAAAGCGCATTTATTGAGGGGAACTTGTGCGTGCTGAAACGGTCAAGCCAGGTGCGAATCTGAAACATCTAGTTACGAATTTGCGCTTGGCAGAATGCGCCAGATTAATATCGAAATCGCCGAAACCCTTGAGCCAGACGCGTTAATCTCGTCAAAAAGCAGGCACGATCGTGCAATCAAGGGCTTGGAAAGTGCCTGAGTCTCAGGCCAGCGTATTCACCGTGCGGCATTCCAGCAGCAAACTTGCGCCGCCGTATTCGCTGGTGCCTATCTGCAGTGTAAAACCGTGCAGATTGACGATTGCGGCCACTACGGAGAGGCCGAGGCCGAAGCCGCTTTGCTCGGTGCCGGCCTCACTGCGATAGAAGCGCTGAAAGACAGCCGCGCGCTCGGCGACGGGGATGCCAGGCCCGGAATCCTGCACCTCGATGCACGGCGTGGTGCCGCCGGGGGCAGGGTAGGCGCTGACTTTGACGATTCCGCCGCCCGGGGTGAACTTGATTGCGTTGCCCAGCAGGTTGGTCAGTGCTTCGAACAGCAGAGCGCGGTCGCCTACCAGAGTGGGTAGCGGTTCATGCAGGTCGAGTATCAGGGTGATCTGGTCTTCTTCAGCCAGCGGCAGGTGGAAATCATGTAGCTCCTGCAGCAACGGACGCAGTTCCAGTTCAACGAATGCCGAGCGCCGCTGGCGGTCTTCCAGCTCGGAAATGCGTAGCAGTCCGCGGAAGCGTGCCATCAGCGTGTCAGCTTCGCTGATGACCTGGGCAATCTGCGTGGCATGGGTCGAATCGTGTGCTGACTGCTGCTGAATACGGTAAAGCTGCGCACGTAAGCGGGTCAGCGGTGTGCGCAGGTCATGGGCGATATTGTCGCAAACGCCCTTGACCTCGTTCATGAGCTTTTCGATACGGTCGAGCATGGCGTTGACGATCACCGCCAGCATGTCCAGTTCATCGCGCCTGTTGGAGACCGGCAGACGGCCGGCCATGTCGCCGGCGATGATCGATTCGGCGCTGGCCTGGATCGCGCGGATACGCCGCAACGGCCTGCGGCGCAGTAAATGCCAGCCGGCAACACCGGGAATAATGGTCAGCGAGATGCCCCACAGCAAGGCATGCAGGATCAGCGTGCTCACCGCAAACAGAGAGCCGTTCTCGCGAACCAGCACCAGCCAGCGGCCGTCCGACGTGCGATTGACGATCGCATCGCAACTGCCTTGCGGCATGCCTGGATCATCCGATTCGATGCAATCGTTCAGTACATGAATCTGGCCGTCGATAGGCAGGTTTTTCGGGACGCTGGTGATAGGCCCGGCAACCGGGCGGAAGTTCTCGTCGAACAGACCGTAGGCATCCACCGAACGGGTATCGAAGGTCATGCTGGTGGCCAGAGCGTCCACCAGGCCCTGGCCCTCGAAGCGCGAAAACAGTTGCTGGCGATGGGTGAGCGACTGGCGGGCGAGGGTGTCCAGATAAGACGTCACCTCCCAATACAGCACGCCAAGCAGAATCACGCTCCAGGCTACGAACAGCGAGCTGTACAGCGCCAGTAATCGACTCGTGGATGATCGCCAGCCGTCAGACGGGTTCGGCAATGACATAGCCGGATCCTCGCACGGTCTGAATGAGCTGTGCGGTACCGGGTTGGTCGATCTTCTTGCGCAGACGGCCGATGTGAACGTCGATCAGGTTGGTGCCCGGATCGAAGTGGTAGCCCCAGACTTCCTGAAAAATCATCATTCGGGTGATGATCTGTCCGCTGTTGCGCATCAGAAACTCAAGCAGCTTGAATTCGGTGGGCAGCAGGGTCAGCGGCTCGCCGCCGCGACACGCTTCCCGGGTGATCAGGTTCAGTTCCAGGTCGGCAACCTGCAATACCGTCTTGGCGGCACTGACCGGGTTACTGCGTCGCAATAACACCTCGACGCGCGCAGCCATCTCATCCGACGCGAAGGGCTTGGGCAGATAGTCGTCCCCTCCGGCACGCAGGCCGCGAACGCGCTCGTCCACGTCGGAAAGGGCGCTGATCATCAGGATCGGCGTGGAAATGCCCTGGGCACGCAAATGGGTGACGATGGTCAGACCATCCATCTCCGGCAACATGCGGTCCAGGGTAATAAGGTCATAATCGCCACTCACTGCACGTGCCAGGCCGTCACGGCCATTGTCGACCCAGTCCACTTCCAGCCCGTGGCTGCTGAGTTCGGTCACGATTTCCTTTGCAGTGATGGCATCATCTTCGATTGCCAGAATTCGGGTCATGGTCCCTGCCTGAATAGATGCGTTCAAAGAGTCATTCTGCCTTTAAAACCCGCCGCGTTTCCTGAAAGAAAGTTTAATGATAGGGATCATATTTCTCGCTTTGCCGTGGAATCCGCTTCCTTGAGCTTTTGCGCTTTCTCCAGGCGACGTTTTTCTTCCTTGTTTTTGCGGTCGCGCTCCATTTTCTCTGTGGTGTCTTTTTCACTGCGGATCTGCGCATGGCTGATCAAGGCGAAAATAAAACTGCCACCGATAATGTTGCCTGCCAGGGTGGGGCCTGCAAAAGCGAACCAGAAATCCTTCCAGCCCAGCTCACCTGCGAATACAAGATAGGATACTTCGGCCGAACCCACCACGATGTGCGTGAAGTCGCCGAGCGCCATCAGGTAGGTGATCAGCACAATGATCGCTATCTTGGCGTTTTCCATCGACGCGATCATCCAGACCATGGTCGCAATCATCCAGCCCGAGACGATGCCCTTGGAAAACATCTGGGCCATGTCGTTTTCCATGACCTTGTGGCCAATTTCCAGAAACGCCTTGTCGGTGCTGGTATCGAAAATCGGCAGGTTGAGCATGACATAGGCAACCAGCAGTGTGCCGACCAGGTTGCCGGTCAGAACCACACCCCACAAGCGCAGCAGCCGCCCGATGTTGGCCAGGTTCAGCTTGCTCATGACCGGCAGCACAGCTGTGATGGTGTTTTCCGTGAACAATTGCTGACGCGCCAGGATCACCGCCAGAAACCCTGCCGAATAGCCGAGGCTGCTGATCACATGACTGCCGGGGATGCCTTCGAGGCGCGAGTTCAGCAAACCCATCGCCATCAGCGACAGGCCCATGGTCAGTCCTGCAGCCAATGCCGACCACCACAGCGCGGCTACGCTGCGCTCCAGTTCGTGGTCGCCCTGCATGCGAATGGTTTCGTGCAACACCGCCGCGCGGGGCGGCTGGTTCTCATCGATCTCGCGCTCTTCCTCGGCTGACAGGCCGGGGGTCTTGCCATCTACTTCGTGGTCCATACAACGTCCTCAGCGCCAGTGATGAAATGGACCGACCGGGGCAATGTCGGGCCGATGGTTCAGACAGGCGCCGCGCGCTGTCGTTCGCCAGCGGCGGGGCGTATCGAGAATTGTTTGAGCCAGTTGGCAGAATGTGTCGGTCTAGCCCAGCAGATCGGCGCTCTGAACGCGTTCGATACCCATGCCCAGCATGGTCTTCCAGGCGTGCTCGAGCGAGCCGTTCATGTCGATGGCGCGACAGGCGTCTTCCACCACAAAAGTGTTGAAACCGGCACTGCGTGCATCCTGCGCTGACCAGGCGACACAGAAGTCCAGCGCCAGCCCGACCACGAACAGCGTATCGATGCCGCGCTCGGTCAGGTACCCGGCCAGCCCTGTGCGGGTTGTACGGTCTGCCTCCAGAAATGCCGAATAACTGTCGATATGCGCATTGCAGCCCTTGCGCAGGACCAGTTGCGCGTGAGGCAGGTCGAGGTCGGCATGCAACTGCGCACCGTGACTGCCTTGTACGCAATGATCCGGCCACAGCGTCTGCGGACCGTAGGGCAGGGTGATGCTCTCGAACGGCAGGCGCTGCGCATGGCTGGAAGCAAAGGAAATGTGCCCGGCAGGGTGCCAGTCCTGCGTGATGACCACTTGGGAAAAGCGCGCACCCAGGCGATTGATCAACGGCAGCAGCGCATCGCCGTCAGCCACCGCCAGTTGCCCGCCGGGCATGAAGTCGTACTGCATGTCGATCACCAGCAAGGCGCAACGAGGATCGGCAGGCTTGTGGGAAAGGGGCATCGTGGGTTCTCTGGTAAGGAGTAATGAGCTCAGTTTGCCTGTTTATCGCCACGTTGGCTAAGCGGCATACCTGGCCTTGGCAAGAGTATTTTTTGGGAATTTGTATCAGGCGTTAATACGAATCTGTACTATTCGCAAAAAAATCCTGCCAGGTCCCAAGAGGCCTGGTTTCTTGCCAAGGGCTGTATGTCGATGCGTCGTACTCTCGTTTCACTTTGCGTTATCCAGGCTATCTCTCAAACTGCCTGGGCCGATCAGGTGCCTGGCGTCCAGCCTGCCATGGAGCTGCAGAATATCGATATCCAGGGCGCCGCCAATGCCGAAACGGCACAAGGGCCGGTCGATGGTTATCGGGCCACACGCTCCGCCAGCGCAACGCGTACCGATACCTCGTTGCACGAAACCCCGCAATCGGTCAGCGTCGTGACCCGCGAAGCGGTCGAGGACATCGGTTCCACACGTTTGCAGGATGCTCTCGACTACGCGGGTGGCGTCGGGCGAGCCAACAACTTCGGCGGCCAGGGGCTGACCACCTTTACGGTGCGCGGCTTTACCACCGGCGAGTTCTATCGCAACGGCTTCCCGATCAATCGTGGTTATCCGAACATGCCGGACGCCAACACCATCGAGCGTCTTGAGGTGCTGCGTGGTCCGGCCACCACGCTCTATGGTCGCGGCGATCCGGGCGGCACCTTCAATGTGCTTTCCAAACAGCCGCTGGCCGAGCCTTCCGTGACGCTGGGCAGTCAGCTCAATGATCAGGGCATGAAGCGCGGAACGCTGGATGCCTCCGGGCCACTGGATGACGAAGGCCGGTTTGCCTATCGCCTGAATGTGGTGGGTGAGGGCGGCGATACGTTCCGTGACCACGTCGAAACCGAGCGCTATGGCGTGGCGCCAGTATTGAGCTGGCAGGTCAACGACGCCACGCGCATCACCTTCGAAGGCGACTTCATGCGCAACAACGCGCCGCTGGATCGCGGTTTGACGCGGTATGCCAACCAGACGGGCACCGCTTCCCGCGACACGTTCTTCGGCGAGAAGAGTGTGGGCAAGCTGCATAACGATAACAACATGGCACAGCTGCGCTTCGAGCATGACCTCAACCCGGACTGGACGCTGGGCGGTGGCTTACAGATCCTTGACGGCTCCCTGCAGGGCGATGCCATCGAGGCCAACGGGCTGGCGGCGGACGGTCGCACGCTCGGGCGCAACTTCAACTATCGCAAGCTGGAATGGACCGATCGCGATGTGCAGCTGAATCTGACCGGGCATTTTTCAGCGGGCGGTTTCGAGCACACGCTGCTGACCGGTGTCGAGTACGAAGATTATGACTACAAGTCGATCATTCAACGTTCCAGCGGTGCAGTAGCTGCCTACCCGATCGACCTCTTCAATCCGGTCTACGGCCAGGCTCGTCCGGCACTGACCCGAACGACCACCCATGACAAGGAAAACCTCAAGACCTGGGCTGCCTTCGTACAGGACCAGGTGGCCCTGACCGAGCGCCTGAAGCTGCTGGGCGGTGTGCGTCTGGAGCGTTTCGAACATGATTACGATTCTTTCCTGCCCGGCACCAGCAGCTGGACTGCCAGCGATAACGCGGTCACACCGCGCCTCGGCCTGAGCTACGACCTGACCGACGACCTTGCCGTCTACGCCACCACCGCTCGCTCGTTCAAGCCCAACAGCGGTGCCAGCCGACTGGGTGGCGGGTTCAAGCCGGAGGAGGGCAAGTCCTATGAAGTCGGAACCAAGTGGGAAGCGCTGGACGGGCAGCTGAGTGTCGACACGGCGATCTATCAGATCGAAAAGCGTAACGTGCTGACCACCGATCCGCTCGATTCAACGTTCAGTGTGGCGGCGGGCGAGGTGCGCAGTCGCGGCCTGGACCTGAACGTGGTCGGCAACCTGACTCCGCAATGGCGGGTAATGGGCAGCTACGCCTACGTGGACGCCGAGGTCACCAAGGACAACACGCTACGCTCCGGTACACGGTTGATGAACATTCCCGAGCAAACGTTCAGCCTGCTCAACGTCTACGAGTTTCAGGACGGCGCCCTGCGTGGTCTGGGCCTGGGCGGCGGCGGTCGCTATGTCGACCAGCGCGCCGGGCGGACAGCCAACACCTCTTTCTCGATGGACAGCTATACAGTGTTTGACCTGTTGGCCTATTACAAGGTCAACCCGCACGTGAAGCTCAATCTGGACCTGAAGAATGTGTTCGACACAGACTATGAGGAAGGCTCTTTCGGCAATGTCTATGCCTATCCGGGGGCTCCACGGACAGTGCAGGTGGGGATTGCCTATACGTTGTGATGCCGTGTGCCGGTATCGGGTTCTGATGGAGAAAGCTTGACCCTTTCAAGGGCAGGTTCAGCAGCGTGTGTCATGGGCACCGGCCCTTGCGCACACGCGGCCGTGCATCATCAGTACTGATCGGCCGTTGAAAAACCGGCACGATGGCGAAGTTTGCCCCCTTGGAACTGTTCCTTGCCGGGCAAAATATCCGCTCCGGCGGCTTTGAGAGCGCTCATATTATCCCGCAAGGCGTTGGTGGCGGCGTCCTTTTGCTGGAAGGTATTGTTTGCTGTCAGGTTGGCATTACCCACTTCGCCAATCTGGAATTTATAGCCAGCCTCTTTCAATGCCTTGATCTGGCTGGCGAGTCGCGAAGAGGCTTCGCTTTCTCTGGCGTACACATGAAAACTGCCAATCAGGGCAGGGTTGTCGTCGCCATTGGCAGCTTTTAATTGAACAGCAAACTTGACCAGGCCGCTTTGCGGACCTGCGGTCAGGCCACCTCCCCAATTGCTGTCCTCGACAATAATACTTCCTTTATAACCGGCATCGCGTGCGGATTTAATTAACGTGGTCTGCATGTCAGCCCATTCCTGACTTGCGCTTTTACCGCCCTGATGGAAAGTATCCAGCACAAACCCGGTGCGGCTGCCAAACCGTTTGACAATGGTACTGATGTCGGCCGCGGCCTCCTTCAATTTGTCCCCCGTCAGCACGTTTCCGCTGCCCTGGTTCGCATCGTCGCGGAACGTGAACTGAACTTTTACACCCTGTTTGCCCCCTTCACTGAGCAATGCTCTGAGCTTATCCAACTGCCTGCTGTCCTTGATCTGATCGTGCGTCATCTGAAAGCGCAAGGTTCCGCCTCCAATCGCTTTCAGGTCCTGAATCATCTTCGTGGCAGCGGCAGGTGTGGCGATATCATCAGGATTGACGTTGGCTCCCCCGCGCAAGACGGGCTCGGCGGTTTTGACGGGCTCGGAAGCGGAAACCTTGTCTTTGTCTTGGACTTTTGTATCTGGCTCGGCAGAGGTCGTGTTGTCTTTGACAGTGGCCACGTCATTGAGCATGGCCTTGGTATAGACCGGCGACGTTTCCGCTGCTTCAGCGGAGCGCCTGTCGGAGGGGGTGTAGGTATCGAGTTTCGTCTGCGTATCCGAAGTTGCAGCCGTCGTGCCAGCGCTCGCCGGCTGTGGGGTCCTGTCTGCCGTGACAGGTTTCTCGTTAGCTGCCATGAGGCTGTCATGTGGCCTGGCTGAGCGGATATTCATCGGGTGTCTCAGTAGTCTGTGCGAAAAATGGCTGCGCCTGATGAAGCAGGAGAATGAATCTCGAGGCAGGCGATAACTTATGGAATGACAGTGTTCATATAAACATGTCGGAAACTTAATTGAGCGATTGTGCGACTGTTTCCATGTTTCTGTTGTTTATTGATGCTCGGGCTCAGCGTGCAACTATATCCCGGACATTGTCCACTGGACGAGCAGGTTCGTATAGAACTCATTTCCCGTGCAGCAAAAGTCTGGCCGGTTAATTCGGTTATGGCCTTTTTCTGTCCGAAGCACTGGTCGTTTACTGGCCTGGAAGCGAGGGCCGACAGCGCGGCCCTTGATCAGGCTTTAAAGCGGCTGATACGCAACGCCCAGGAGCAGCGTGGCATCCATAGGTTACAGGCTGATGTTGCAGGGCCCGTCAGCCAAACACCCGAATGGGCGACCCCGCATGCCACGCCTGGATGTCTTCGATCATCTGCCCGTAGAAAGTCCGGTAGTTGTTCTCGGTGACGTACCCGATGTGCGGGGTCGCCAGCACGTTGTCCAGGGTGCGGAACGGGTGGTCGGCCGGCAGCGGTTCGAGGTCGAAGACGTCCAGCGCTGCGCCGGCGATTCTGCGCTGTTGCAATGTTTCGATCAGCGCGGCCTGATCGATGATCGGGCCGCGTGACGAGTTGATCAGATAAGCGCCCGGCTTCATCCAGTTCAGTGCTTCTGTATCCACCAGGCCGCGGCTGCGATCGCTGAGCACCAGGTGCACCGACAGCACATCGGCCTGTTCGAACAATTGCTGTTTGCTGACATAAGTGACGCCGGACTCGGCAGCAGCCTCTGGTGTCAGGTTCTGGCTCCAGGCAATGACCTTCATGCCGAATGCCTGCCCGTAGCGGGCAATCCACTTACCGATACTGCCCAGGCCGAGAATACCCAGGGTTTTGCCATGCAGATCGCTGCCCAGCCCGACCTGCCAATTGCCGGCACGCAACGCGTTGGCCTCGGCCACCAGATTGCGGGTGATGCCCATGATCAGCGCCCAGGTCAGCTCCGGTGCCGCATGCTTATAGCTTTCTGTTCCACACACGACAATGCCCTGACGCTTGGCCGCAGCGGTATCAATCGCCGCATTGCGCATGCCGCCGGTGACCAGCAGTTTCAGCGCCGGCAGCTGGCTGAGCAATGTCGCATCGAACAGGGTTCGCTCGCGCATCACGCAAATGATGTCGAAGTCTCGCAGGCGCCGCGCCATGGTCGATGTATCGGCAGGGTAGTCATGCAGAAAACTGATCTCGCCCATTGAGCCGAGCACGGACCAGTCCACTACAGTGCTGGCGACGTTTTGCCAGTCATCGAGTACCGCGATTTTCAATGGGGTCATTGTCTGAAGGCCTCTTGATGGGATTGTTTTTCAAGGCAAACGCTAATTGAACAGGCTGGCGGCGATATTGATCGAAAAGCCCAGAATCGCGGTGTTGAACACAAAGCAGATCAACGACTGGCCGAGCACGACCTTGCGCATTTCGCGCGTCGCTACGCCGACGTCGGAGGTTTGCACCGCGACGCTGATGGTGAACGAAAAGTACAGAAAGTCCCAGTAATCGGGGTTCTTTTCACCGCCCACAAACGCCAGTGCGGGCTCCTTGCCTTTCCAGGTGTAGAACATGCGTGCGTAATGCAGGCTGAAGATCACGCCGATCATCAGCCAGGAACCGATGACTGTCAGGCCGGTGAAGGCGTGGTGAAGCATTCTGGCGTCGTTGGAAAGGCCTTTGCTGCCGGCGATTTCAAAAATGATGGCGGCCAGACTGGCCAGTGCCGCAACGCAGACCGTGACCAGAATGACGCCTGCGTTTTCGTCTTCCCTCATGGCGACTCGCCGCACATCCTCAGCGTCGCTGCGCAACGTGCGGATGAAAATCATGATCAGATAAAGCCATACTCCCGTGTCCCAGCCAGTCAGCAGGCTCTGGGTCAGTGTCGAGTGAGGGATGAGCCAGGACCAGGCGATGCCGGCGGTCAGGCCGACCAGAGCGGCAAGGGTAAGGCGAGGGCGGGTGCGGGCGAGGTGGCGCATGCGGTCTAATCGTCACTGGACAGTACGGGACATTAGCATGCCGCTTCTGGAAGCCTAATTCGATTAAAAAAAACGGCGCGCAAGGGGGTTGCGCGCCGTGTGCCAGCCAGAGGTTGAACAGGCGGCGAGTCAACTGCGAATGTCGGACCGATTCAACGCACCAGGCAAGGCTGCTTGTTGTTGAATGTCCAGTCCGGGATCAGAAACTGCATGGCCACTGCGTCATTGCGAGCGCCCAGGCCCATGCCTTTGTACAGTTCATGAGCCTTGGCCAGCTGGTCCATGTCCAGCTCGACACCGAGCCCCGGTTTGTTCGGGACCTCGACCTTGCCACCGACGATTTGCAGCGGCGCCTTGGTCAGACGCTGTCCGTCCTGCCAGATCCAGTGGGTATCGATCGCCGTGATAGTGCCCGGCGCTGCAGCGGCCACGTGGGTGAACATCGCCAGGGAAATATCAAAATGGTTGTTGGAGTGCGAGCCCCAGGTCAGGCCCCACTCGTTGCACATCTGCGCCACCCGTACCGAGCCCTGCATGGTCCAGAAATGCGGGTCGGCCAGTGGAATGTCCACCGACTGCAACTGAATGGCGTGACCCATTTCCCGCCAGTCGGTGGCGATCATGTTGGTGGCCGTCTTGAGGCCGGTAGCGCGGCGGAACTCGGCCATCACTTCACGACCGGAATAACCGTTTTCCGCGCCGCACGGGTCTTCGGCGTAGGCCAGCACATGATGCTGATCGCGGCACAGGCGGATCGCTTCCTTGAGCGACCAGGCGCCGTTCGGGTCCAGCGTAATGCGCGCGTCGGGGAAGCGTTCGGCGAGCGCCGTCACCGCTTCGATTTCCTGGTCGCCGCTCAACACGCCGCCCTTGAGCTTGAAGTCCTGAAAGCCGTAACGCTGATGTGCAGCTTCGGCCAGGCGCACCACGGCCTGCGGCGTCAGTGCTTCTTCATGGCGGATACGGAACCAGTCGTTGTCGGCCTCGGGTTCGCTGCGGTAGGCCAGATCGGTCTTGCGCTGGTCGCCGACATAAAACAGGTAACCGAGCATTTCAACCTGATCGCGTTGCTGACCTTCGCCCAGCAATGCCGCAACCGGTACTTCCAGATGCTGGCCGAGCAGGTCGAGGAGCGCCGCTTCCAGCGCGGTGACCGCATGAATGGCAATGCGCAGGTCGAACGTCTGCAAGCCACGGCCACCGGAGTCCCGATCGGCAAACGCCTTGCGTGCCTGGTTGAGGATTTTCTGGTAGGTGCCAATGCTGCTGCCGACGACCAGCGATCGCGCGTCTTCCAGCGTCTGGCGAATCAGCTCGCCGCCAGGCACTTCGCCCACACCGACATGCCCGGCATTGTCCTTGAGAATGACCACGTTGCGGGTGAAGTAGGGGCCATGCGCGCCGCTCAAGTTGAGCAGCATGTCGTCATGGCCGGCCACGGGCACAACCTGCATCTCGGTAATGACGGGGGCCTTGCTGGTGATATTGGATTGCTGAATATTCATGACGGGTCCTTTAAACGTAAGGCCTTGAAAATATGACCGATGAAAAAGCGGCTGCGCACGTGCATCAGTGGGTCGCCGGGGTCTGAATGGCGGCCACTGGCGTCGCGCCAGGCTTGGGGGTATTGCGCGCGGCGAAAACGATGATCGCGGCGATGATCGAAGTGGCTGTCAGGCCGTACAGTCCGCCCTGGATCGAGCCGGTGTGTTCTTCCAGCAGGCCGAAGGTGGTCGGTGCCACGAAGCCGCCGAGGTTGCCCACCGAATTGATCAGCGCGATGACCGCAGCGGCGATCCGCGCGTCCAGATAGGCCTGCGGGATCGGCCAGAACAGCGAAGAAGCCGACTTGAAACCCAGTGCGGCAAAGCAGATGGCAACGAAAGCGAAGATCGGGCTGCCGGTGGTCGACATGAACATTCCGGCAGCGGCAATCAGCAGGGCAATGGCTACCCAGGCTTGCTGGCGTTTCCACTTGGCGGACAGCGAGGCGAACACGTACATGCCGATGATCGACAGCAGCCACGGAATCGAGTTGAACATGCCGACTTCGAAGTCAGTCAGGCTGCCCATCTTGCGGATGATGCTCGGCAGCCAGAACGTCGCTGCGTAAATCGTCAGCTGGATGAAGAAGTAGATCAGGCAGAACAGAATGATCTGACCGTCTTTGAGCAGCTTGCCGATGGACGCCTTGACCGGCGTCGCCGCTTCACGGGCAGCCTGCTCGGCATCGATGGCGTTGACCAGTGCATCCTGTTCTTCGCGGGTCAGCCACTTGGCATCGTGCGGCTTTGAGTCCAGCCAGAACCAGACGAAGAAGCACAGGCCGACCGAGAACATGCCTTCGATGAAGTACATCCACTGCCAGCCCTTCAGGCCGAAACCGGTGATTTGCAGCAGCAGGCCGGACAACGGGCCCGAGATCAACGAGGCGATGGCCGAACCGCTGAGGAAGATGGCAATCGCCTTGCCACGCTCGACGCCGGGAAGCCAGCGGGTGAAGTAGTAGATCACGCCTGGAAAGAAACCGGCCTCGGCCACGCCGAGCAGAAACCGCAAAATGTAGAAGTGGGTTTCGGTCTGGATAAAGGCCATGCAGGCCGCAACGATGCCCCAGGTCAGCATGATCCGCGTCAGCCAGATACGTGCGCCGACTTTCTGCAACAGGATGTTGGAAGGGACTTCGAAGAGGGCATAGCCGATGAAAAACAGTCCGGCACCCAGGCCATAGGCAGCAGCGCCGATACCCAGGTCATGCTCCATGTGCGAACGCACGAAGCCGATGTTGACCCGGTCGATGTAGTTGACGATGAACATGATGACGAAAAGCGGCAGGACGTGACGTTTGACCTTCGATACGGCTGAATTCAGAACCGAACCTGTGCCGTCGGCCATCCTGGAATTGGATGTGCTCACAGTTGAATCTCCCACTCGTTGTTTTTATGCGGGTATGTGCGAAGTCTGTCCCTCGCATTGTCGGTCATCATACAAGTAAAAAGCCGTTGTGCAATCCCTTGGCGGTGATGATCTGCAAGATTATCAACCTCGAGGCATTTGCCGTTGTGCGGGTGTGTCGAGCCTGTGTGACGGCGTTAATTTAAAGTTTTTACCAGTAAATGCTGAGGTTTTTGCTTGTGTACATCAGCTGGACCTGACCGGTGACTTGAACGCAATGGCCGATGGGAGGCAGGGTGGGTGGAAACAGGAGCTTTGACATCCGGGAAAGACTTGTAATACAAGTAAGACAACTGCGCCGGGCTGTCAAACCCGGCTTCCGGCCGCTCTCAGCCCGGTATTCGCGCTGCCATGGCCGTGATACGGCAGCATAAACAGACAAGTCAGGATTCATTCACCATGCAAGAGCCTGCCAGCACAGCGCCCAAACGCCGTCAGCACAGCCTGGCCACCGATCTGGTCACCGAACTGAGCCAGCGCATCCTGCTCGGCAAGATCGCACCCGGTCAGAAGCTGCCGTCCGAGAACCAGATCGTCCGCGAGCACGGCGTTAGCCGTACCGTGGTACGTGAAGCGATTTCCAAATTGCAGGCGTCCGGGCTGGTGGTGACCCATCACGGCATCGGCACCTTCGTGCTCGAGCGCAGTGATCAGACGGGGCTGCGCCTCAAGGTCGAGACCGTTTCCAGAGTGCGCGATATCATCGAACTGCGCATCGGCCTGGAAACCCAGGCCGTGGCGCTGGCGGCTGTGCGCCGTACCGATGAGCAACTGGCGGCCATGCGTCAGGCGCTGGATGATTATCAGGACCTGCTGGCCAACGACGACAGCTGCGTCGAGGCTGACAAGCGCTTTCACATGCTGATCGCCGAAGCCACCGGCAACCCGTATTTTCTGGAGATCATGCAACACCTGGGCAGTGCGGTCATTCCGCGCAGCCGCATTGCATCGAGCGAGCGGGCAGGTAACAACCTTGCGCATCAGGGCTACCTGGCCAACCTGGAACACGAAGCGCTGCTCAGCGCCATTCGCCGCAAGGATCCGGATGCCGCGCGCGCGGCGATGTGGACGCATCTGAGCAACAGCCGTGAACGGCTGGTTCCACTGGAGTAGGCGCGAACGTGTTTGCTCCCACAAGAGCCCTCCATACTCGAGCGTACGGCAAAAATGTAGGAGCGAACCGGGCGACGCTTCGCTTGTTCGCGAAAGGGGCCGTATAGCCGCAGAAGATTCGGCGTTCAAAACACCGCCTTCGCGAACAAGTTCGCTCCTACAAAAGCCCCCATGCTTGAGCGTACGGCAGAAATGTNACTCAACCCCGACGCCGGGTTAAGGGATACGTTTCTCGGGGGCAAGGTCATCAAAACGCTGCCTTCGCGAACAAGTTCGCTCCTACAAAAGCCCCCATGCTTGAGCGTACGGCAGAAATGTAGGAGCGAACTTGTTCGCGAAAGGGCCCGTACAGCCGCAGAAGATTTGGCGTTCAAAACACTGCCTTCGCGAACAAGTTCGCTCCTACAAAAGCCCCCATGCTTGAGCGTACGGCAGAAATGTAGGAGCGAACTTGTTCGCGAAATGGGTCGTACAGCCGCAGAAAATTTGGTGTTCAACACCACCCCTTCGCGAACAAGTTCGCTCCTACAAAAGCCCCCATGCTTGAGCGTACGGCAGAAATGTAGGAGCGAACTTGTTCGCGAAAGGGCCCGTACAGCCGCAGAAGATTTGGCGTTCAAAACGCTGCCTTCGCGAACAAGTTCGCTCCTACAAAAGCCCCCATGCTTGAGCGTACGGCAAAAATGTAGGAGCGAACCGGGCGACGCTTCGCTTGTTCGCGAAAGGGCCCGTACAGCCGCAGAATATTCGGCATTCAAAACACCGCCTTCGCGAACAAGTTCGCTCCTACAAAAGCCCCCATGCTTGAGCGTACGGCAGAAATGTAGGAGCGAACTTGTTCGCGAAAGGGGCCGTATAGCCGCAGAAGATTTGGTGTTCAAACACCGCCTTCGCGAACAAGTTCGCTCCTACAAAAGCATCCCATGCTTGAGCGTACGGCAGAAATGTAGGAGCGAACTTGTTCGCGAAAGGGCCCGCACAGCCGCAGAAGATTTGGCGTTCAAAACACCGCCTTCGCGAACAAGTTCGCTCCTGCAAAAGCCTGGCCCCACGGTATCGACGATACAAGGGAGGCGGTTGCGTACTACGGTGTTGCGTTCAGCACGCCGAGCATCACGTGGCTCTGCCACTCGAAATACGGGTTGAAAGTCAGTCGCGCATGGATCTTGCCTGGCTCGGTATAGCCCCAGTCCGAATACCACACCGGCTCGCCGGCCATGCACCTGGCGGTGTCCGCCGTGCTCTGGCCGTTCCAGCAGATACGCTGGCTGCCGGATACGCCGTAAAGCGGATTGTCCGCTGAAAAAAGCAGGCCCATGTGTGAGAAGCGGCTGATGCGGTATTCCGGCAGGTAGTCCTTGCGCACCTCGACGCGCGGCGTATCGGCAGCCCGGGCCGGAAGGTCGCCGTACCAGATCAGGCGACTGGCGGGGCTGCTGAAGCGCTGGCTGAAATTATCCAGCACGTAATCAGTGTCGAGTACCGAGTCGTGCTCGGCGATGGCGATGAACACCGGCTTTGCATAGCGCCGCTGATGCAGGCGGTCCTGGGCCAGCGCGCTGCTGCGATAGAACTGGGCAAAACCATTGGTGGGCATGTTCATGTAGCGAACCGGCGTCTGCATTGGGCGCAGGCCTTGATTCGGCGCGGCAAGCCAGGGTCGTGCCCAGCCGATCCACGGAGTCAGCCAGGCATAGCCGCTGTTGGAGCGAAATGCCGGCGAGAACAAGAGCAGCCCGGAGATTTCGTCGTGCCCATAGGCGTAATCGAGTACCAGATTGGCACCGGTGGAAAAGCCGCCCAGATAGACCTTCGGCACTTCACGAGCGAGCAGTTGCGCCTGTTCGCGTACCACTTGCTGCCACTGTTCGAGGCGCACGTCGAGCATGTCTTCGGGCTTGGTGCCGTGCCCCGGCAACAGCACGGTTCGGACCAGATAGCCCTGAGCAGCGAGCGTCTGTGCCACGTCATGAAACGACCACGCCGAATCCCCCAGACCGTGCACCAGCAGCACACCGCCCTTGGGTGTCCCGCTCGGCGTCCACTGGCGCGGCGCGTTCCAGTCCAGCTCGGCCTGGTGGTCGGCGGTCTGGAAGTTGCGCTGGTTGCGGATCAGCTCGAGGGTCTGCTGACGGTAGTCTTCAAAGCGCTGTTTCGGCTCTTCGCTCTCTGCCATTGACGTGCAGGCTTGCAGGGTCAGCAGCGACAGCAGGCTGGCGAGTCGGAATTTGATCAAAGGGGCGCCTGTGCACACATATTCGAGGGTTCAAAAGGTCGACGCGGGCACTCTGCCATGTACGTCGCGCCCGTGACTACTTTCAGGCACACTCGGGCGTTCTATAACTTCAACAAAATGTATCCATATGCCCAACCATTGCAAGCCTCGCCACGCGTCAGGAGTCGTTCATGTTCGCCCTTGACCGAGCGCTGGCCCAGGACATCGTCGACCGGGCCATGGCCATCCTGCCTTACAACGTCAATGTCATGGACTACCTGGGCATCATCATCGGCAGCGGTGATGCCGAGCGCTTGTGTACCCGTCATGAGGGTGCGCAGCGAGTGCTGGCCAACCGGCAGGTGGTGGAAATCGATTCTCTGGCAGCGTCGCAGCTCGGGGGTGTCAAGCCGGGCGTCAATCTACCGCTGATGCTCGATCATCAACTGGTGGGCGTGCTCGGTATCACCGGCGAGCCGGACGAGGTGCGGGTGTATGGCGAATTGGTCAAGATGACTGCCGAGATGCTCATGGAACAGCGTCGTCAGCAGGCTGACCTTCAGTGGCGGGCGCAACGCAGCGAAGACCTGCTGGCTCGCCTGCTGTTGCCGGATTGTCCCGATAGTCTGGTGGATGAAGCACGACAGTTGGGTTTGCAGCCGCACATTGCGCGCCAGGTGGTACTGCTGCAGTTTGCCGAGGAGGGGCTGGCTGCCAGCCAGGTTGCCAAATGGCTTGGCACGCGCTATGCCGACAGCTGGTGCGTGCTGCGTGAGCCGACCTTGCTGTACTGGTGCCGCGCGACGGGCAAGGAGCGTGACGATGCGCTGCTGCTCAAGCAGTTCGATGAGCACCACTGGCCAGTGCTGCGTATGGCCACCGTGGCGCAATCGGCGGACCTGCCCACCCTGCGCCAGGCCTGCGCGGCAGCGCGGGATCTGCTCGACTACGCCCGTCAGGCAAGGCCGGCGCAGCGCCTGCTGCGTCTTGAAGCCTATCGGCTGCCGTTGCTGTTCTGGCGCTACCGGCATGACTGGCTGGCTGAACACGTCGCCGAGCCAATGGAGCGTCTGCACGCGCATGCGCAACTGCTCGACACCTTGTGCAAATGGTTCGAGTACAGCGGCGAAAGTCAGGCCTGCGCCGAAGCGCTGGGTATCCATCGCAACAGCCTGCGCTACCGGCTGGAGAAGATTGGTGAGTTGACGGGCTGCGACCCTTACAAGACCGACGACCTGCTGCAACTCTACCTGGGCGCGCAGATGATCACTCGTCAGACCTGAAGCCGGGTTTTGTTCAAACGCCCGATAATGGCGACGGATCATTGTGCGAGCGGCAGGCGGCAAGCACGGTCTTGAATGAGAGCATTCGAGCACCGGATCTGGAGAACAACAATGAAAATAGTCATCGCCCCCGACTCGTTCAAGGACAGCCTCAGCGCCCAGGCAGTTGCCGACGCGATCGCCAGTGGTCTGGCCGAAGTCTGGCCGCACGCCGAGTTGATCAAATGCCCGATGGCAGACGGCGGGGAGGGCACCATCGAGGCGCTGCTGGCTGCCTGCAATGGCGAACTGATGAGCGCCAGCGTCAGCGGCCCGCTGGGCGCCCCGGTCAATGCCCAGTGGGGCTGGCTGGCGGACAGCAGGACCGCAATCATCGAAATGGCCATGGCCAGCGGTCTGCAACTGCTGACCCTGGCACAACGCGACGCCTGCGTGACCAGCACGGAAGGCACCGGCCAGTTGATCTCGGCGGCACTGGATGCGGGAGCCCGTCGGGTGATCCTGGCCATCGGCGGCAGCGCAACCAATGACGGCGGCAGCGGCATGCTTTCAGCCTTGGGTGCACGCTTTCTGGATGCCGACGATCAACCGCTGGCGCCGGGCGGGCTTGCGCTTGCGAACCTGGCGCGTATCGACCTGAGCGGTTTCGATCCACGCTTGTCTGACGTGCGCGTCGAGATCGCCGCCGACGTCGATAACCCCCTCTGCGGGCCGAATGGCGCCTCATCTATCTTCGGCCCGCAAAAAGGCGCATCGCCCGAGCAGGTCGTGGCGCTGGACGCCGCACTCGGCTGTTTTGCCGACCAAACGGCTCAGGTTCTCGGCCAGGACTTGCGCGACAGCCCTGGCAGCGGTGCAGCGGGGGGCATGGGCTTTGCCGCCAAGGCCTACCTGAAGGCCTCGTTTCGTGCCGGCGTGGAAGTGGTGGCCGAACTGACCGGGCTGGAACAGGCGCTGATCGGTGCCGATCTGGTCATCACCGGCGAAGGCCGTTTCGACGCGCAAACCCTGCGTGGCAAGACACCGCTTGGTGTTGCGCGAGTCGCCCAGCGTCGGCAAGTGCCGGTGATTGTGCTGGCGGGAACCCTTGGCGACGGCTATGAGCAGATGTATGCGCACGGCATCGGCGCAGCCTTTGCTCTGGTCAGCGGCCCAATGAGCCTCGAGCAGGCCTGCCGCGAGACCCGCCGCCTGCTGCACGAGCGTGCGCGCGACGTGGCGCGGCTCTGGCAAATGGCTTCGGGCGGTTGATGACTGCGCTGTGATCAGCGGGCACCGGACGAGCGATTGGCCGTTATTTTAAGTAACCCTGCAAATGATCACTGGGCGTCCTAAAGAATTATTTGATCAGGGCGATACGCTGTCGGTTGTTTGACAACTTCGTGTCGGGCACTGCCCTCAAAAAATATAAAGAGCCCTGGTCATGAATCTACGCAAACTCACTATCGCTCGTCGTGCCGGTCTGGGTTTTACCCTTATTTCCCTGCTGGTGGCATTGCTGGGGTGGTTTGCGCTGGCGCAGATGTCGACCATCCGCCAGAGCGAAGTGGCGGTGGAGACCAACTGGCTGCCCAGCATGCGAGTGGTCAACGATATCCGCGAAATCATGCTGCGTATTCGGACCATTTCCTTGCGCATGGCACTGGACACCGATCCTGCGAGCATTCCGACCTACCGTGGCCAGCTGGACGTACGTCTGGGCGATCTGGACAAGAAGCTGGCCATTCTCAAGACCTTTGTCGACACCCCGGAAGAGAAGTCGCTGACCGACCAGTTCATGGTGACCATGGGCCAATACCGCAGTGCGCTGGACCGTTCCTTTGTACTGGCCGGCCAGGGCGACAGCGTCGGGCTGAACAAGCTGCTGCTGGTCGACATGAAGCAGATCGTCGACGGTTCCGGCAAGCAACTCGGTGACCTGGCCGACTTCTATCTCACCCAGGTCGATGCGGAAGGCAAGTCGGCCGGGGCCCAGTACGACAAGTCGCGCGACATCGTCATTATCTTTGTGATCATTGCCGCGCTGTGCACCATCGGCCTGGCACTCTGGCTGACCCGCAGCATCGTCGGCCCGCTGCAACGTGCAGTAACCGCCGCCGAGCAGGTTGCCAACGGCGACCTGACCCATACCATCGAAGTCGATGGCGAAGACGAAGTCACCCGACTGTTGCGTGCCCTGGCGATGATGCAGGTCAATCTGCGTGAAGCCATGCGCCACATCGGCAGTTCGGCCACTCAACTGGCATCGGCCGCCACCGAACTCAACTCGGTCACCGAAGACAGCTACCGCGGGCTGAACCAGCAGAATGCGGAGATCGACCAGGCCGCCACAGCGATCAACGAAATGACCTCGGCAGTCGAGGAAGTTGCGCGTAACGCCGTGTCCACGTCGGACGCCTCCAACCAGTCCAGCACTTCGGCGTTGGCGGGCCAGACGCGGGTGATCGAGACGGTGCAGTCGATCCAGACGCTGACCGACAACGTGCAGGCCACCTCGACGCTGGTGCAAAACCTTGCCAATCAGTCGCAGGACATCGGCAAGGTGCTGGACGTGATCCGCTCGATTGCCGAGCAGACCAACCTGTTGGCACTCAACGCCGCTATCGAAGCGGCACGTGCAGGCGAGTCGGGCCGTGGTTTTGCGGTGGTGGCGGACGAAGTCCGCGCATTGGCGCATCGCACCCAGCAGTCGACGCTGGAAATCGATTCGATGGTCAGCGCCATGCGCAGCGGTTCAGCGCAGGCGCTCGACTCGATGAACACCAGCCGCGCTCGGGCCGACTCGACATTGGCACTGGCCAAGGGCGCGGGCGAGTCCTTGAACGAAATCACCTCGTCGATCAATCAGATCTCCGAGCGCAATCTGGTGATTGCCAGCGCGGCGGAAGAGCAGGCGCAGGTCTCGCGTGAAGTCGACCGCAACATCGTCAACATTCGCGATCTGTCCATGCAGTCGACTCAGGGTGCCAACCAGATCAGTGCGTCGAGCCATGAATTGTCGCGTCTGGCGGCCGATCTGAATCAGGTGGTCTCACGCTTCAAGGTGTAAAACCCTACATTGATACAGGTTGTGTCCGCTTGCCGACGATCGACCGGACGCGCATTATGCCCTCGGTCGAAATGACCTCCGGTACAGTCTGGGCACAACCTTATCGAAGGGGGCGGCATCGCTTCATGAATAACAATAATCAAACCTTCAGCAGTTGGCTGCGCTCGCCAGCCCATCACCAGTGGCTGGCACTGGAAGGCAATCGTCTGTTGACCTTCGCCAAGGCTTCCAGGCTGGACAACGGCTTTGGCAGTCTGGATGACTACGGTCGGCTGATGGTCGGTGCCACCGCAGGAACCATGAACACGGCGCGCATGACCCACTGTTTTGCCATGGCGCATGCGCAGGGCATTCCCGGCTGTGCTGCGCTGGTCGATCACGGTATCGCCGCACTGCGCGGACCGTTGCACGATGCTGAACACGGCGGCTGGTTCAGTGCCGCGCTAGAAGACGGCGGCAAGACTGACAAACAGGCTTATCTGCATGCGTTCGTGGCATTGGCGGCCAGCTCTGCCGTGGTGGCGGGGCGGCCTGGTGCGCAGGCATTGCTGTCAGACGCCATCCAGTTGATCCAGACGCATTTCTGGAGCGAGCAGGAAGGCGCCATGCGTGAGTCATTCGCGCGGGACTGGAGCAGTGAAGAGTCGTATCGCGGTGCCAACAGCAACATGCACAGCACCGAAGCCTTCCTTGCGCTCGCCGATGTGACGGGTGACGCGCAATGGCTCGACCGGGCGCTGAGCATTGTCGAGCGGGTTATCCATGAGCATGCCGGCGCCAACGACTTTCAGGTCATCGAGCATTTCACCCAGGATTGGCAGCCGCTGGCCGATTACAACCGGGAAAACCCGGCCGACGGTTTCCGGCCCTTCGGCACCACGCCGGGGCATGCTTTTGAATGGGCGCGGCTGGTGTTGCATCTGGAGGCTGCGCGCCGTCAGGCTGGACGCGCCAACCCCGAATGGTTGCTGGACGATGCCCGCCAACTGTTTGCCAATGCCTGCCGGTACGGTTGGGATGTCGACGGTGCCGCGGGTATCGTCTACACCCTCGACTGGCAGAACGAACCGGTGGTCCGTCACCGTCTGCACTGGACTCATTGCGAAGCGGCCGCCGCTGCCGCCGCATTGCTGCAACGTACCGGCGAGCAGCAGTATGAAGACTGGTATCGCTGTTTCTGGGAGTTCAACGAGACCCTGTTCATCGATCACGAGCATGGCAGCTGGCGCCATGAACTGAACGAACGCAACGAGCCCAGCGCAGACATATGGCCCGGCAAGCCGGACCTTTACCACGCCTATCAGGCCACGTTATTGCCGGTGTTGCCCCTGGCGCCAAGCCTGGCCAGCGCCCTGGCGGGGCTGGAATGAACGGCTAGCGTCAGTTGGGCCTGAAATCCGGGGTCAAAGCGCAGGGATGCGTTTGTCGGTCAGGCGAATGATCTGCCGGGCCAGGAAGCTGCCGGTCAGGATCACGCCGAACAGGCGCAGGGTCTGCATGGCCAATACGAAACCGACGTCGGCGTGCGTATCGATGGCAATAATGGCCATGGTGTCCAGGCCGCCCGGGCTGGTCGCCAGGTACACCGAGAGATAATCCTTGCCCATCATCACGGCAATCAGCCAGGCCGACACGGCGCAGAGCACGATCAACAGCAATGAGGCCAGAATCATCATCGGCAGCCGTCTCCAGACGTATTGTACCGTCGGCCGGTCGAAACGCAGCCCGACGTAGCAGCCTATGGCACCGTAAGCGATGGGCAGCAACCACGCCGGGACGGTGATCTGCATTACCCCACTCAGTTGCAGCGCGCCGCCCAGCATCAGTGGCACCAGCAAGGCACCTGCCGGAAGACGCGAACCGACTGCCACGCCAGCGACAATGACTGCCAGGCTCAGCGCCAGGTCGACAACGTTCAGGCTGGGCAATGCCGCTGCACTGCTGTGCAGCGCCGCAGCTGAATCCGGTATGCCGATGAAATGGCTGACCAGCGCGCCGATAGTCACCACGCAGACAACGCGTACATATTGCATGGTGGCGACGATGCGCGAGTCGGCACCGTAATCCTCGGACATCGCGACCATTGCCGAGGCCGCGCCCGGTGAAGTACCCCAGGCTGCGGTGTTGCTCGGGATACCGGCAAACCGCACCAGCACCAGTCCAACCGCCGCGCTCAGCACCACCGTGAGGATCGTCGCCAGGAGCATGACGTGCCATGAATGAAGGGCGGTGAGCAGCACGCTGACCGACATGGCATGCGCGATCAGCACGCCGACCGTGCCCTGACCGAGTTGAAAGGCCCGCTTGGGCATACGGATGCTGGCGCCTGAAACACCAAAGCCGATGGCGACCAGCATGGGCCCGAGGAACATCGCAGCAGGCATATCGAACAGTTTGAGCAGTTGCCCGGCAATGCCGGCCATCAGGATCAGACCCGCCCATTGAGTCAGCGGGGAAAGGGAGGAAAGCGAAAAGCGTGAAGCGTTTGACAAGGACGTTCTCCTTGATTGGGGTAAATCACATACGCACAGTATCGACTTCGCAACTCATCAAGTCTATTTTCTAATAATCATGAATTGATAACTTTGGTTGATAGATATGGACCTGCGTGATCTCACCTATTTCGAAACCATTGCCGAACTGGGGCATCTCGGACGCGCTGCGCAGAAGCTCAATCGCAGCCAGCCAGCACTGACCAAAAGCATTCAGCGCCTCGAGGAATCATTCGGCACGCGACTGTTTCAGCGTGACGGCCGACGCATCAAGTTGACGCCCGTGGGCGAGCTGCTGCAGGCGCGTGGCAAGGAATTGCAGCAAAGCATTGCCCAGACCCAGCGCGAGATCCGGGATTTCGCCAGTGGCATGGTGGGTAACATTCGTGTCGGCTGCGCCGCGACCATGGCGGAGTATCTGATGCCGAAACTGACTTCGGCCTTGTTGCAGCGTACCCCGGACGTCACCTTGAAGCTGGTGATAGGTCAGGATGACCTGCTGCGCGAATCGTTGCGCTCCGGTCAGCTGGACATGATCATTTGCGCGCTGGCGCCCGACAGCGAAGACGTCACCAGCTTCGCCATACTGCAGGACGAAGCTGTGGTGGTAGCCAGCAAGAATCATCCGATTTTCAAGCCGTCGTTGAAGATGAGTGACCTGTGCGCGTATCGCTGGGTACTGCCGCCGGTGAGTGTTTCATCGCGCAAATGGCTCGACGCGACCTTCGCCGCTCACGGCCTGCCGCTGCCGACGGTGCAGATCGAAGCGAATTCGATCTCGCTGCTGCCGGGGCTGATTGCCCGCAGCAACCTGTTGAGCTTCATTGCCCGCGAGTCGCTGGAGTTCGGCAAGACCATGCAGCACCTGCGCGAGGTGCCGCTCGAGCAGACCACCCTCAAACGCACCATTGGTGTGACGTTGCGCAAGGGCGGTTATCTGTCTCCTGCGGCAGAAGGCATGTTGCAGATGCTGCGCGACAACGGCGGGGACTTTCTGGGTTGGGGCTGACAGCCTGCGTTCAGCCGCTCCCCGGCAGGGCCTGAAAGCCACTCAGGTACCTTGCCAGCGCCTCTGCGCCCAGTTCCACGGTCGAGCTGGTACCCGCCCAACTGCAGGCCAGCATCAAGTTGCGCGGCAAGTCGAAGTCTTCAACCGTAAACCCATTGGCGTCGAGACCGTCTTCATCGTGAGGAACCAGCTCGCGCAGCGACGCGACCGGTTCAAAGTACGCCCACACCGGCTTGTTCAGTGCGACCGCCATACCGACTTCAAAGGCCGTGCCTGAATCCGGCTCCAGGCCGCGGAACACGTTCAGGTTGACCAGCATGGCAGAGCAGCGATGAATCATCGCGACGTTCATCGAGTAAATCTGCTGCGCGGTTTCATGCGCGGTCCGTCCCTGCGTGACCTCATTGTCAAACGGATACAACCCCTCAAGCCCGTGTGCCGCGCACAATGCCTTGAGATAGCGTCCATGTTCCACGGCGTCGGTCCTGAACACGTCGAAGCCTGCGAGATAAACCAGTGGCGCGTGCATATTCGTCTCTCGGCTGCAGATATTATCCCGCCGATTCTAAAGCCGGCCGTCAGCCCGCGATACATGCCATTGATCGGCCGAAACACGTTCAGCAGGCGTTTGCGCTGGAATCTGTACGGATAACCAGTATCCTTGTTCAGTCTGCTCATTTGTATGTGAACGCTGGCCTTGAATACTTCGCCCCTCGACAATCCGTTTTATTACCTGGAAAACTTCCGTCAGGTCCTTGGCTGGATTGCCCGGCGCTACGATGACCTGCTCGATGCAACCGAGCGCCGCTTCATCAGCGAGTTTGCCGAATTGCCGGTGCCCGCCCAGGGTTTGCTGGTGCGCATGGTGATGCGCAAGGGTGTGTTGTTTCGGGCCAGCAAACTCGGTTATGTCGAGATTGGCGATCCTCATGACGCCGTGCTGCCGCTACTGGCGCGGGAGTGGGTCGACAGCGCTCCGCCACTGGGCTTGAGCGAGCTGTTCCAGCTGCTGCGTCGGGATGAGTTGAGCCACTGCTTCAAAGACCACGCGGTCAAGGGCCCTGAGCGCAAGCAGGAATGGTTCGAGCGCCTGCAGCCGATGTACCCGTCGCCGCAGTCCCTTGAACAATGGTACCCGACGTTGTCCGACGCTGTGTTCGGCCTGAAGATCATGCCGCTGTGTGATCGCCTGCGCTTGCTGTACTTCGGCAATCTGTACCAGGAATGGTCTGAATTCGTGCTGGCTGACCTGGGTATCTACCGCTACGAAAAGGTCGAGTTCTCGCTGGAGTCGCGCGGCATCAACCAGCGTGCCGACATTGATGTGTGCCTGCAATTGCATGCCTGCCGGGAAGCACTGGAAACCTGCCTGGAGCTGCATGCGCTGGCCGAGCGTGTCATTGCCATCGAGTGCGGCAATCCGTGGTTGCTGATGCGTCGTGGCAAACTGCTGTTCCGTATCGGGCAACAGGCCGAGCGCATCCAGGACTGGCCTCTGGCGATGGCGGTGTATCGTCAGTCGAGCTACCCCGGCGCGCGTTCAAGGCAAATCCGCGTGCTGGAGCGCAATGCCGAGTATGCAGCGGCGCTGACGCTGGCGGAGCAGGCCCGTCTTGCACCGGAAAGTGATGCGGAGGTCCAGCACCTGTCACGCGTCTTGCCACGCCTGCAACGCAAGCTCGGCCTGGCGGCGGCGCGCAAGCGCACGGTGCGGGCCATTGCACGGCTGGACGTGCAGGTCACGCCGGTGTCGGGGATGAGTGTCGAGCGTCTGATACGCCTGCACCTCGAAGCCGAGCAGGGCGGGGAAGTGCATTACGTCGAGAATGCGCTGATCAATTCACTGTTCGGGCTGCTGTGCTGGCGAGCCATTTTTGCGCCGTTGCCGGGTGCATTCTTTCATCCGTTTCACAGTGCGCCGAGTGACCTGTACAGCCCTGACTTCTATCAGCGCAGGGCTGCGTTATTCGATGCCTGTCTGGTGCAACTGGAGTCGGATGAATACCTGGCGACCATTCGTGAGCATTTTGAAAGCAAATACGGCCTGCAATCACCCTTCGTATTCTGGGGAGCGCTGACGCCGGAGCTTCTGGAGCAGGCGCTCTATTGCCTGCCGGCAGCGCACTTGCTTCGCTGGTTTCGTCGCCTGTTGCAGGACATAAAAGCCAACCGGACAGGGATGCCCGACCTGATCCAGTTCTTTCCGCAACAGCGTCGTTATCGAATGATCGAGGTCAAGGGGCCGGGTGATCGCCTCCAGGACAACCAACTGCGCTGGCTGGACTTCTGTGCCGAGCATGGCATGCCGGTGGAGGTGTGTTACGTGCAATGGGCAACTGACGACAGTGCTTGTGTCAGTAGCGACCTGTCAGACCATCAAGGGGCCTTGTGCCCGTCCTGACTGTCCTGGTGATCTGCATCATGCGGGTGTTTCGAGTCATGAGGCTTGTCATCTGCACTGCCGTTCTTTCCGGGCAAGGGATCCATGCCTTTGGTGCCGGGGCTTGTGCCTGGTGCGCCGGGGCTGGTTCCATCGACGTTCTTTTCCGTACCGGTGCCTGGGACCTTAGGGCTGTCGCCTGCCGGGTTGGTCGGGCCGGTCGACCCTGCAAATGCGCTGGTGCCCGAGAGGGCCAAAAATGCTGCGAGGCTTATGGCCCCCAATCTATTCCTGATCATGATGCAACCTCCGTAAGTACAGGGACTGAAACGGTGCCGCTAGAAGGGTGGACCCGCGGGCAGGGCATGGTCCTGCCCGCGTAAGACGCCTGATTACTGAGTCTTGGTCTTTTCAGTGGGGGTGCTCTTGTCGTGCGTGCCGTGTGTCGTCTTGTCGTGCTTCATCGAACGCTCGGCTGCCGCTTCCTTGCTTTCAGTCTGCACACCTGGGGTCTCGGACGAGGTGCGGTCCATCGGCTGGGTATTGGTGCCCGGCAGTTTGGTCGCATTCTTGTTGATCGGGGTTTCAGGGGTAGTGGTCGACTCGGCGAAGGCGGCGCCTGAAGCTACAGCCATCAGGCCAGCAAGGGTCAGGGCAGTCAGTTTGGTCTTGATCATGATGCTAACTCCGTTGTTTTAAAGTACTCACGTTGGTCATTGGCCAGTGGCCATAGGTGCCGTCGAACCCGACGAACGGTAGATATCTTCCATGCATCAAGCCTTACGCCGTTGCTATCCACCTTGAGAGTGATCGCGCGCTTTTTTCGGTCATTCATGCACCCCTGAACACCGTCAACAGCGGAGTTTTAAGTTGATTTAGCTATAACGTGACCGCTCGGTCATTTACAACGATTCTTAAAATCACACTTTCTTACATTTTTATAACGCCAATGGCATTTCGCTATCCGATGGGTGGTGGCAGAACGCTATTTGGCTTGATGTAGCGTGAATAGCCCGTAAACATTGGCTTTTAAAGGGGTTTTCATCGCCAGTGACGTAGGAAATCACTTACAAAAAAGTTCCCCTCCGGACACGATTCGTTGGATTGTCATTAAACAGCAACATTTGAGGTTTTAAATCCGCCTCGGGCCTCCTTAAGTGGACCACCACACAATCTCCTGGACTGAGGTATTACCGTGATTCTGCTGACTAAAAAACGCTTGTCGCTTCTGATCGCATCGCTGTGCCTTAGCGGTGTGGCTCACGCGACTGATGTAACAGGCGCTGGTTCGAGTTTCGTCTACCCGGTTATTTCGGCGTGGTCCCAGGACTACAGCAAGAGCAAGGATAACCGTATCAACTATCAGTCCATCGGTTCGGGTGGTGGTATTGCCCAGATCAAGGCTGCGACCGTTGACTTCGGTGCATCCGATGCTCCGATGTCCGCAGAAGACCTGCAGGCCGGCGGTCTGGGTCAGTTTCCGAGCGTGATCGGCGGTATCGTGCCGATCGTCAACGTCGAAGGCGTCGAAAGCGGCGAGCTGAAGCTGGACGGTCCAACCATCGCCAAGATCTTCATGGGCGAGATCAAGAAGTGGAACGACCCGGCAATCACTGCGCTGAACTCGGGCGTCAAACTGCCTGATACCGCCATCACCGTCGTTCACCGTTCGGACGGTTCGGGCACCACGTACAACTTCACCAACTACCTGAGCAAAGTCAGCCCCGAGTGGAACGAGAAGCTGAAGTTCGGTTCGACCGTACAGTGGCCAGCAGGCGTGGGCGGCAAGGGTAACGAAGGTGTTTCGGCCTACGTGAAGCAGATCAAGGGTTCGATCGGCTATGTCGAATACTCCTACGCGACCACCAACAAGCTGTCCTACACTCAGCTGAAAAACGCGGCTGGCAAATTTATCAAACCAGACGCCAAGGCTTTCGCAGCAGCTGCTGACACCGCCGACTGGGCGAGCGCCAAAGACTTCAACCTGATCATGACCAACGCGCCGGGTGAGGCTGCATGGCCGATCACCGCGACCACCTGGATCATCATGTACAAGAAAGCCAAGAACGAAGAGAAAAGCACCGCGGCTTTCGACTTCTTCAAGTGGTCCCTGGAAAACGGCCAGAAGCAGGCCGAGAAACTGGAATACGTAGCATTGCCTAAATCGCTGGTTGATCGCGTGGAAAGCTACTGGAAAACGGAATTCACCAAGTAAGTGATTCAACCCGTACCACCCCTGTCATCAGCCGCGATATCGGCTCGGTGACAGGGGCTTTTCCTTGCGAGTGGCCTCAACATGACTGAAAACACCCAATACCTGTCCGCTAACGTCTCCGCTGGTGAGTCCGAGGGCGAGAAGCGCGCCAAACGGGATCATCGTCATGACCTGTGGTTCAAGCGTTCATTGCAGGCTGCAGCGATGCTGGTGCTTGCTTTGCTGGGTTGTATTGCCTTGTCGACCCTGTGGGGCGGCAGTCTGGCATTCCAGACTTTCGGGTTTGGCTTTCTGACCAGCACCGAGTGGGACGTGAACGCCGGCAAGTTCGGCGCGCTGGTTCCGATTTACGGCACCCTGGTCACCTCTTTTCTGGCTTTGCTGATCGCCGTACCGGTGAGTTTCGGCATTGCAATCTTTCTCACCGAAGTGGCACCACCGTGGTTGCGCATGCCGATCGCCTCGGCCATCGAGCTGTTGGCCGGTATCCCTTCGATCATCTACGGCATGTGGGGGCTGTTTGTCTTCGGCCCGTTCATGGCTGAACACCTGTCGCCGTGGATCACCGAAAACCTTGGCGCACTGCCGCTGATCGGTCCGATGTTCCAAGGGCCGCCGCTGGGTATCGGCATGCTGACCGCCGGCATCGTGCTGGCGATCATGATCACCCCGTTCATTACCTCGGTGATGCAGGAAGTCTTCCGTACCGTGCCCGTGGCCCTCAAGGAGTCGGCCTATGCACTGGGCGGTACGACCTGGGAAGTGGTCTGGGACATCGTGCTGCCTTACACCCGTTCGGCCGTGGTCGGCGGTGTGTTCCTGGGGTTGGGACGCGCGCTCGGCGAAACCATGGCGGTAACCTTCGTACTGGGCAACGCGCATCAGTTCTCGGCTTCGCTGATGATGCCGAGCAGTTCGATCGCTTCGGTGATTGCCAACGAGTTCAACGAGGCCTATACCGACTTGCACCGTTCGGCACTGATTGCCCTTGGCTTCCTGTTGTTTGTCGTCACCTTCATCGTGCTGGCCCTTGCACGCCTGATGCTGTCGCGCCTTTCGCGTAAGGAGGGGTTATGAGTAAGGATGTGACCGGCAGCGAGCACCTGTATCGGGTTCGCAGTATCAAGAACAAGATTGCGATGGTACTCAGCTGTGGCGCCACCGCCTTCGGCCTGCTGTGGCTGGTGTGGATTCTGCTGACCACCATCATCAAGGGTATCGACGCGCTCAACCTGCAACTGTTCACCGGCATGACTCCGCCGCCGGGCACCGAGGGTGGTCTGGCCAACGCGTTCTACGGCAGCGTGCTGATGTCCGGCATCGGCCTGCTGATCGGTACGCCGATCGGCCTGATGGCCGGCATCTGGCTGGCCGAGTTTGCCCGCTACACCAAACTGGGCAACACGGTTCGCTTCATCAACGACATCCTGCTCTCGGCACCTTCCATCGTGCTCGGCCTGTTCGTCTACACCGTCGTGGTTCTGCCACTCAACGCGGTGACAGGCCATCAGGTGGGCTTTTCGGCGATTGCCGGCGCGCTGGCGCTGGCATTGCTGGTGATCCCGGTGGTGGTGCGTACCACTGACGAAATGATGCAATTGCAACCCTCGACCATGCGTGAAGCTGCGCTGGCGCTGGGTGTGCCGCAATGGAAGCTGACCCTGCAAATCGTCCTGCGCGCAGCCAAGGCCGGTGTGGTAACCGGCGTATTGCTCGCATTGGCACGCATCACCGGCGAAACCGCGCCGCTGCTGTTCACCGCTTTCGGCAATCAGTTCTGGAGCAGCGATCTGCTCAAACCCATCGCCAGTGTTCCGGTGGTGGTTTTCCAGTACGCCATGAGCCCGTTCGATGACTGGCACTCCCTGGCATGGGCCGGTGCGCTGGTCATGACGTTGTTCGTACTGATACTGAGTCTGCTGTCTCGCTTAATTCTTCTGCGCAATAGGGCGTCCTGATGAACAACCTTTCCCTGGCCAACGAAAAAACCAAGATCCAAGTACGCGGTCTGGAGTTTTTCTACAACAACCAGAAGTCGTTGAAGTCCATCGACATGACCATCCCCGAGAAGCGCATCACTGCGATCATCGGCCCGTCGGGTTGCGGTAAATCGACCCTGCTGCGCGTCTTCAACCGCATCTACGCGATGTACCCGAAGCAGGAAGCGCGCGGTGAAGTGCTGCTCAATGGCGAAAACATCCTGGCGCCAGGCTATTCGATGAACCGCCTGCGCAGTCATGTGGGCATGGTGTTTCAGAAGCCGGTGCCGTTCCCGATGTCGATCTACGACAACATTTCCTACGCCATCAAGCACCACGAAAAACTGTCGCGTCGGGAAATGGAAGATCGCGTCGAGCAGGCCCTGCGCGGCGCGGCCTTGTGGGACGAGGTCAAGGACAAGCTCAAGCAGAGCGCGACCGGTCTGTCCGGTGGTCAGCAGCAGCGTCTGTGCATCGCCCGTACCATCGCGCTGCGTCCTCAGGTCCTGCTGCTCGACGAGCCGACGTCGGCACTTGACCCGATTTCCACAGGACGTATCGAACAGCTGATCACCGAACTAAAAGAGCAGTTCACCGTGATCATCGTGACTCACAACATGCAGCAGGCGGCGCGTTGCTCCGACTACACTGCCTTCATGTTCATGGGTGAACTGATCGAGCACGGCGACACCGACACCATCTTCACCAAGCCCTCCAAGACCCAGACCGAAGATTACATCACCGGTCGTTTCGGCTGATCATTCGGCCAGGGCGGGCGCTTCCTGGCGCTCGCCCATGAACGCCTCGATCCTGCTGCGCAGCCAACGCTCGGCAGGGTCGCTGTCCATCACACTCAGCCACGTCATCGACAGGTCCAGCCCCGGCGTTGGGAAGGGCAGTGGCTCGTCATACAGCAGACCCAGTGCGCTCATGGCCTTTGCCGCGTAGTCGGACAGCCCCGAAATCATGTCGGTGCCGGCCATCAAAGCGGGCAGGGTGGCGAACTGCGGCACCGACAACACCACCTGACGCTTGCGTCCCAGCGCGGTCAGCCACTCATCGGCGAAACTGCTGACACTCGCGACGTGCGAGACCACAACGTGTGGGCGCGAGCAGTATTCGTCCAGGCTCATGGGACCGGCAGGCTTGTCGGCGCGCACCAGCCTTGGCTGTACGTTACGCAGGGTCTTGCGCTTGGCGTTGGCCGGCAGTTCACGGGTCAGGCAGACGCCGACGGTGATGTCGCCGGACATCAGCACCTCGGAGATATTCAGGTAGTCGACATGCTTGACCACGATCACCACGCCGGGCGCCTCTTCGCGGATGGCCTTGAGCATCGCCGGCAGCAGGCCGAACTCGACGTCATCGGTCAGGCCGATGCGAAAGGTCATTTTGCTGACTGACGGATCGAAGTCGGTGGTCAGGCTGAGCGCCGTGGACATGGCGTCCAGCGCGGGCGTCAGGTGCTTGAGAATCTCGTGAGCGCGTGCGGTGGGTTCCATACGATGGCCGACGCGGATGAACAGCGGGTCGTTGAGCAGACTGCGCAGGCGATTCAGGGCGGCGCTTATCGTGGGTTGGCCGAGAAACAGTTTTTCGGCTGCGCGGGTGACGTTACGCTCCTGCATCAATGTTTCGAATACCACCATCAGGTTGATGTCGGCCTTGCGCAGTTCATTTCGATTCATTGCTGTTCCTTGGCGTCAGACCCGGATGGCCACGACGGCCTGTAACGGACGGCCCAGTCTAGGCAGGCACGGCAGGAGGCGTCCAGCATTTTGCCATCGTCGGAAATCAGCGTGAAGAAACGTCTGCTTACGGTTCTGTTGGCAGGAAAAGGGCGAATCTGTTGTGGGAAACAGGGTCTACTTGCAGGTCCGCCGCGTGCAGTTCAGCGGTTCGAGAATTCGACTCTATTTACAGGAGGTGCCCCTTATGCGGGCTGCAAAGATTGCCGGCATGTTGATGTCGTTGACGCTGTCAGGCGCAGCACTGGCTGAGACGCCCGGTTATGGCCAGCAACTGGAAGGTTTCACGTACCCCCATGCGCTGCACAAATTCAGTTTCCAGTCCCAGGGCCAGACGCTGGAAATGGGTTATATGGACGTCGCGCCCAGTGGCAAAGCCAACGGCCGCACGGCGGTGCTGATGCATGGCAAGAATTTTTGCGCTGCGACCTGGGAAGACACCATCAAGGGACTGAGTGCCGCGGGCTATCGCGTCGTCGCAGCGGATCAGATCGGCTTCTGCACCTCGACCAAGCCGGAGCACTACCAGTACAGCTTCCAGCAGTTGTCGATGAACACCCACGCGCTGCTGGAAAAACTGGGCCTCGACAAGGTGTCGGTGGTCGGTCACTCCACGGGCGGCATGCTGGCCACGCGTTATGCGTTGATGTACCCGAAGCAGACCGAGAAGCTGGTGATGGTCAACCCGATCGGTCTGGAAGACTGGAAAGCACTCGGCGTGCCTTACCGCAGCGTCGACCAGTGGTATGAGCGAGAGCTGAAGACCACCGCCGAAGGCATTCGCGCCTACGAGCAGAAGACTTACTACGACGGCCGCTGGAAGCCTGAGTATGACAAGTGGGTCGACATGCTGGCCGGTCTGAACAAAGGGCCGGGTCACAAGGTCGTGGCCTGGAACTCGGCGTTGATCTACGACATGATTTTCACCCAGCCGGTGTTCTACGAGTTCCCCAGGTTGCAGGTGCCGACGGTGCTGATGATTGGCGATGCCGATACCACTGCCATCGGCAGCGACATCGCCCCGCCTGAGGTCAAGGCGAAGATCGGCAATTACAAGGTACTGGGCAAGCAGGTGGCGCAGATGATCCCGGGCGCCAGGCTGGTGGAATTCAAGGGCAAGGGCCATGCCCCGCAGATGGAAGACCCGCAGGGCTTCAACAAGGCACTGGTCTCCGAACTTCAATAAGCTGCACGTCATGCCACGCGGCAACCTGGTCCGATAGCGACCAGGTTGTCTGCGACCGGCATTACCGATTAAACGGCAATCTCTACCTGATCACCTTTGAGCCTTACCGGCCAGACGTCGAGCCGCTGTTCCGGGTATTCGATGCAGCTGCCGTCGTGCAGGCGAAAGTGCTGCTTGTACAACGGCGAGGCGATGACCAGTTCGCCCGCGATCTGCCCGATCAGACCACGCCCGATCACGTTGGCCCCCGATTTGGGATCGCGGTTATCAATGGCAAAGAGCTGCTCGCCCTGTGCAGTTTCGGGCAGGTAGAACAGTGCGACCTGCGCGCCGTCCAGCCACGCCACGACGCCTGAATTGGCGACCAGATCCGCACGTCCGCACAGGGTCTGCCAGTGCTGCTGCGCTGCCGCTGGCGCATTGTCGCCGGTGCGTATTGTCTGAGACGCGTTCATCACACCACCTCCTTGAACAGCGGAATAAGAGCCAGCTCTTCGGGTCTTGCCGGACGCCGCTGGGCGCGCTCCTTGACGAACTGCACGTCGGGGTCAGCACGCCCGTCGTTGACGAAGGTGCGGAAGCGCTTGAGTTTTTCCGGGTCCTTGAGGGCGTTGGCCCATTCGCATTCGTAGCGGTCGACCACCAGTTGCATCTGCGACTCCAGCTCGGCGGCCAGGCCCAGGCTGTCGTCGATAATGACCGCCTTGAGATAGTCGAGGCCGCCTTCCAGCGACTCACGCCAGACCGAGGTGCGCTGCAGCTTGTCGGCGGTGCGGATGTAGAGCATCAGGAAACGGTCGATGTAACGAATCAGGGTTTGGTCATCCAGGTCGGTGGCGAACAGCTCGGCGTGACGCGGACGCATGCCGCCGTTACCGCACAGGTAAAGGTTCCAGCCGTTCTCGGTGGCAATCACACCGACGTCCTTGCTCTGCGCTTCGGCGCATTCGCGGGTGCAGCCGGACACGGCGAACTTGAGCTTGTGCGGCGAGCGCAGGCCCTTGTAACGGTCTTCGATGCGCAGCGCCATGGCGACGCTGTCCTGCACGCCGTAGCGGCACCAGGTGCTGCCGACGCAGGATTTGACCGTGCGGGTCGACTTGCCGTAGGCATGGCCGGTTTCGAAGCCTGCCTCGATCAGCTCGCTCCAGATATCCGGCAACTCGTGCAGTTGTGCGCCGAACAGGTCGATGCGCTGGCCGCCGGTGATCTTGGTGTACAAGTCGTATTTTTTTGCCACCGCGCCAATCGCAATCAGGCCGTCCGGGGTGATTTCGCCACCCGGAATACGCGGCACCACCGAGTAGGTGCCGTTTTTCTGCATGTTGGCCATGAAGGTATCGTTGGTGTCCTGCAGCGGCACCAGTGAAGGCTCGGTGATGGGGCGGTTCCAGCACGACGCCAGGATCGAGCCGACTGCGGGCTTGCAGATGTCGCAGCCATGCGCGCCTTTGCCATGCCGAGTCAGCAGTTCGTCAAAGGTCTCGATGCCTTCGACGCGCACCATCGAGTACAACTCCTGCCGGGTATAAGCAAAGTGTTCACAGAGGCTTTTGTCGACCGCCACACCGCGAGCGATCAGTTCATGCTCGAAAACCTGTTTGAGCAATGCCGTGCAACCGCCGCAACCGGTGGCCGCCTTGGTGCAGGACTTGATTGCGGCCAGATCGGTGCAGCCATTGTCGATGGCCGAGCACACCGCGCCTTTGCTGACGTTATGGCAGGAGCAGATAGTCGCTGTGGCGGGCAGGGCGTCGGCGCCCAGCGTCGGCGCGCCTTCGCCACGCGGCAGAATCAGGCTCGATGGATCGGCGGGCAGCGGGATGCCGTTCTGCGCGTATTGCAGCAGCGTGTCGTAATAGCTGTTATCGCCAACCAGCACAGCGCCGAGCACCTGCTTGCCATCGGCCGACACCACCAGGCGACGGTAGCTGGCGGTGGCTTCGTCAATGAAGCGATAACTGACGGCCCCGGCCAGCGCACCGTGCGCATCACCGATGGAGCCGACATCCACGCCCAGCAGTTTGAGCTTGGTGGACATGTCGGCGCCGAAGAATGCGTCAGTATCCTGTTCGCACAATTGCGCTGCTACGCCACGGGCCATTTGGTAACCGGGCGCCACCAGGCCGAACACACTGCCGTTCCAGGCTGCGCATTCGCCGATTGCATAGATGTCGGCGTCGCTGGTGCGGCAGTGCTCGTCGATTGCGATGCCTCCGCGTGGGCCGAGCGCCAGCTCGCATTGGCGGGCCAGGGCGTCTTGCGGGCGAATGCCTGCGGAGAACACGATCAGGTCGGTCTCGAGAAACTCGTCATTGGCGAAGTTCATGCGGTAGCGGTACTGCTTGCCGTCGCTGATCGACTGCGTGGCGCGCGACAGATGCACGCCGACGCCCAGCGCTTCGATACGCGCCTTCAACGCAGCGCCACCGAGGTCATCCAGTTGCACCGGCATGAGACGCGGCGCGAACTCGACGACATGGGCTTCCAGCCCCAGCGATTTAAGCGCATTGGCCGCTTCCAGCCCCAGCAGACCGCCGCCGACCACTACGCCACGGCGGGCTTTCGTCGCGGCATAGCGAATGCTGTCCAGGTCCTCGAGTGTGCGATAGACCAGCCGGGAGTTGCCCCGCGCGCCCTCGATAGGCGGTACGAACGGGTAGGAGCCGGTGGCCAGGATCAGCTTGTCGTAACTGAAGCAGCCCTCGGCGGTAATGATTTCGTGACGATCACGATCAATCTCCAGCACCGGTACGCCGAGGTGCAGCGTCAGGCCGGGTTGTTCGTAGACAGACATCTCGCTCATGGCCAGCGATTCGGCGTCGCGGCCGGTGAAGTATTCGGACAGGTGCACGCGGTCGTAGGCGCGCTGTGTTTCCTCGCCAAAGACGTGGATGCGATAACGCTCGAGTGCGCCGCCTGCGATCAACTGCTCGACGCAATGATGCCCGACCATGCCATTACCGACGACGATCAGGGTTTTTACATCGTTGAGGGGGAAGACTGTGGTGTTCATAGCGAGTCCCGGCCGAGGCCAATCAGGTTTTTCAAAGCAAAAAAAAAGCGCCCGGAACCTTTCGGTTCCAGGCGCCTTTGCCTGTTCTCTTATGGGTGTTCTGGGGGGCCATCGAGCCACGTTGCCGGAGGCGCCCTGATAGCCCTCTGGTCTCTGCGAGACTGGCGATCCACGTCGATCAACCGGGGCGGCCCGACCACATTCATGGTGGGGTTGTTGAGTAATATGCAGGGCCTGTGCCAGCTTGCGCCGGCAGCGCTTCAAGCCCTAATTGGCAATACCCGCAAGGCTGCGCAGCGTTTACGATGGCGTCAGGCGCATGATTTTTTCTGCCTTGCATTGGTGCGCATCAAGGGGATTACGCTGTAAAGCTGTGCGCCGTATTGACCGCTCACGATAATCGGCGTTTTTGCCTGTGGGCGCCCCAGTCGCTCCAGGCACATATCGTTCCTCACGCTCCGCGTGGGAATGCCTGTCGTGACGCTCCGCGTCACAATTCTGCGCCGCACCGCCTGCTCTATAGTTAAGCCGTGCGTCCAGAAGCCCAGGTCTGGCGTAACATTTGTATCACCCTGCAACTCCTCTATAAGTCAGTGCTCATGAACATCACTATCACTGAAGTACACCCCGCCGAGATCCCGCACACCGTCGATTTCGTCATGCGTGCCCGCGCCGGGATCTTTCCCTTGCTCGACACCGTCACCGTTCCGCCCGATCTGGCCGGCTTCGAGCAGGTGTATCTGAACGGTGAGGACGGCAAGTTTCTGATCGCCCGCTGTGAAGGGCAGATCATCGCGGCTGTGGGCTACCTGCCATACGATCATCGTTTCCCGCAGTTCGATTACCGCGGGCGCAGAACCGTCGAGATCGTACGTCTATTCGTCACGCCGGAGTTTCGTGGCGACGGGCTGGCCAGCCGCTTATGTCAGGCGCTCTGGGAATATGCCGAGGCGGGTGGCATCGAGGTTCTGTACCTGCATACCCATCCGTTTCTGCCCGGCGCGATTCGTTTCTGGGAGAAACAGGGCTTTGCCGTAACCGATGTGGAGAGCGATCCGGTGTGGAACACCACTCATATGGAGCGCGCTCTTTAAGAGGGCTTTATCAGAAGACAGAAAGGGGCTGGCAGGGCACCAACCCCCTTGTGCCGATCAGTGCGGAGAACGCTGGCGCGCAGTCTTGAGCAGGTCTTCCGGGGTGATGTGGCCGACCACCGATTTGGCCGCCGCGCTGCCGGGGAGCGGCAAGTCGAGAATGTGACCTTTCATCTTGCCGATCACGTGCATTTCGCAAGGCTTGCAATCGAACTTGAGGGTCAGCACTTCATCACCGTGCACCAGTTGCATCGGCGCGACCTTGGTGCGCACGCCTGTCACACCTTTGGCCTGTTTCGGGCACAGGTTGAACGAGAAGCGCAGGCAATGCTTGGTGATCATCACCGGTACTTCGCCGGTCTCTTCGTGGGCCTCGTAGGCCGCGTCGATCAGCTGTACGCCGTGGCGATGATAGAAGTCGCGGGCCTTCTGGTTGTAGACGTTGGCCAGAAAAGACAGATGCGACTCCGGGTACACCGGTGGCGGGGTGGTCTCGGCCTTGCGGCCACCACGTGGGTGAGCCTTGATACGGGCTTCGGTCAGCGCCTCGATGGCGTCGCGGCGCAGGGTCTTGAGCTGCGAGTTGGGTACGAAGAACGCCTGTGGCGCGTCAAGCCTGACATCCTGGGCATGATAGATCGTGGTGCCCAGTTGAGTGAGCAGGTCACGCAACTGATCCAGCGCCTGCTCGGGCTTGTTGGCCGCACCGAATGGCCCATCGAGGCCGACGGTGACGCTCACGCTTTCTTCGCTAGTGGCTCTCAGGCTCAAATGATCTTCGCGCAGCGTGACCTGCCACTGAACGCCGATACGACGCTCGGCCGAGGTCTTGAGCAGCGCCTGTTGCCAGTTGTGGTCCAGGTTGCGGTTCAGCGGATGATTAGGGCGTAGGCCGGAAAGGCCCGCGGGCATCTCGTTGGGCTCTACGCGATAGCGCCAGCGCTTCTGGCCGTCCTCTTCGAACTCGCCCTTGAGCTCGGCGATGTTGGCACGGAAGCCCACTACTTCACGCTTGATCTGCACATTGAGGCCATCGCCGTTGGACAGCGGCTCATGGGTCACGGCTATCAGGTCGCGCTTGCCGAGCTTTTCAACGGTGCCCACCGCCAGACCGGTGAAGGTCGGCGTATCGAACGCGCCGATGTCGATCTTGCGGTCGCTGACGAAATAATCGGTGCTGCCGCGATGAAAGGTCTTTTCCGGGTCCGGCACGAAAAAGTGCGCGGTACGGCCGCTGGAAGCAGGTGCGAGGTCCGTGCGGTCTTCGAGAATCTCGTCCAGACGCTGGCGATAATAGGCCGTGATGTTTTTCACGTAGCCCGCATCCTTGTAACGGCCTTCGATCTTGAACGAGCGCACGCCGGCGTCCACCAGCGCACGCAGGTTGGCGCTCTGGTTGTTGTCTTTCATGGACAACAGATGCTTCTCGAAGGCTACAACGCGACCCTGATCATCCTTTAGCGTGTACGGCAGGCGGCAGGCCTGCGAGCAGTCGCCACGGTTGGCGCTGCGGCCGTTTTGCGCGTGGGAAATATTGCACTGCCCGGAGAACGCCACACACAGCGCGCCGTGGATGAAGAATTCGATGGCCGCGTCGGTTTCGTCGGCGATTGCGCGGATTTCCTGAAGGTTCAGTTCCCGGGCCAGCACCAGTTGCGAGAAACCGGCCTGATCGAGAAACTTCGCCCTGCTCAGGGTGCGAATATCGGTTTGCGTACTGGCATGCAGTTCGATGGGCGGAATGTCCATCTCCATCACCCCGAGGTCCTGCACGATCAACGCGTCAACGCCGGCGTCGTAGAGCTGGTGAATCAGCTTGCGCGCAGGCTCCAGTTCGTCGTCATGGAGGATGGTATTAATGGTGGTGAAGATCCGCGCGTGATAGCGGTGCGCGAATTTGACCAGCTCGGCAATGTCACTGACCTCATTGCAGGCGTTGTGCCGCGCACCAAAGCTCGGCCCGCCGATATAGACCGCATCGGCACCATGCAGGATGGCTTCACGGGCGATGGTCACATCCCGTGCAGGGCTGAGCAATTCCAGGTGGTGCTTGGGTAACGACATGGCAACGGGATCCGGCTGCGGGCAAAGCGCGCATTGTAGTGGCAGAGACCGCGCGGTGCACCTGTTGCAGATTGCAGCAGGTGCCGGACTGACCATCGGCGTGGTTTCAGCGCGAGCGCAGGCGCAGAATCTTCGCCCCGTCACTGGGGTCGGTCAGCCAGTGCGCCACCACGCCGAAGGTGCCCAGCAGGCGTTCCGGGGTCAGCACCTCGAGCGGCGCACCCAGCGCGACCAGCCGACCCTTTTCCATGACGGCCACACGGTCGCAGTCCAGCGCCTGATTCAGGTCGTGCAGGGCAATCACGGTGGTCACCGGCAAGGCCCTGACCAGGCCGAGGATGGTCAGTTGGTGCTGGATGTCCAGATGATTGGTCGGTTCGTCCAGCAGAAGGATCTGCGGCCGTTGCGCCAGCGCCCGGGCGATGTGAACGCGCTGCCGCTCGCCACCGGACAAAGTGTGCCAGGCGCGTTTTTGCAGGTGCAGCATGTCCACATCCTGCAACGCCTGGCGAACGATCGCGTCGTCCGTTGCGCTCCACGGCTCCAGCGCCGACAGCCAGGGCGTGCGGCCCAGTTCGACGGCATCCAGCACGGTCACGGCGTCGCTGGTTTCAGCCTGCTGCTCGACCACCGCCAGCAGGCGCGCCACGTCCCTGCGGCTCAACGCTTCAAGTGCTTGCCCGCCCAGGCTGACCGAGCCGCTGACCGGCTTCTGAATACCGGCCAACAGCTTGAGCAGGGTGGATTTGCCCGAGCCGTTGGGACCGACCACGGCCAGGGTTTCACCGGCGGCAATGCTCAGGTCGACATCGCGCAGCAGCGCTGCGCCACGTACCGAATAACCCAGACCGGCACAACCGAGCACCGGTGCATTGAGCGGATGAGGTAAGGCGTTCATCGCGTGCTGTTGCCCCGGATAAGAATCAAAGCGAAGACCGGTGCGCCGATCAGTGCGGTAATCACCCCGATCGGCAGCGCCTGCCCCTTGATCAGCGTGCGCGAGAGGATATCGGCAGCGATCAGAAACAGTGCGCCGCTCAAGGCACTCAGCGGCACCAGCCGAGCATGCCGGACACCGACCAGCATGCGTACCGCGTGCGGGATCACCAGCCCGACAAAACCGATGGAGCCGACAATCGAGACCATCACTGCGGTGACCAGCGCGGCGGTAGTGATCAATATGATCTGCACGCGGCGTACCGCGATCCCCAGTGACGCCGCCGAGTCGCTGCCGAAGGTGAACGCGTCCAGCGCTCGCCTGTGCCAGAGGCACACCAGCAGACCGACCAGCACTGTCGGCACTGCCAGCCAGACCGAGTGCCAGCGCACGCCGCTGAGGTTACCCAGCAGCCAGAACATGATGCCGCGTGCCTGCTCGGAGCTTGCCGATTTGGTGATCAGAAACGAGGTCAGGGCATTGAACAGTTGCGAACCGGCGATCCCGGCCAGAATGATCTGCCCGGCTGCCGTGGTGCCGCGTGAAGAGTGCGCCAGCAGGGCGACCAGCGAAAATGCCGCCACGGCACCGACAAAGGCGCCGGCCGACATCGAGATTGCGCCTGCACCGAAGCCCAGAATGGCGACCAGTACCGCGCCGGTCGAGGCCCCTGCGGAAATCCCCAGCAGATACGGGTCTGCCAGCGGGTTGCGCAATAACGATTGCAACACCACACCACAGATCGCCAGCCCGGCCCCGCAGGCGGCTGCGACAATGGCGCGGGTCAGCCGGTAGTTCCAGACGATGCCTTCGTCGATAGGGTCGAGCACATAGCCGGCAGCCCAGAGTTTGTTGGCCAGCACCTGAAAGACCACGTTCAGGCTGATCGAGGTTTCGCCGATCGCGGCCCCGATCATGATCGCCAGCACCAGCACCGCCGAAACCCAGAGCACATGACTCAATGCTATCGGCAATCTCATTTGGCAGCGTTGAAACGGTTGGCGGCGTCAGCCAGTTCCTCGAACCCGGTGAACAGACGCAGGCCAGCCTGCATGCCCTCGGCGTCGATGATCACGATCCGGTCATGCTTGACCGCGTCCATGTTGCGGGTCACCGGGTCGGTCTTGAGGAATTCGATTTTTTTCAGGTAATCGTCGGCCGGGAAGCGGCGGCGATCCATGCGCGCGATGACCAGAATGCTTGGGTTGGCCTTGGCGATGGTTTCCCAGCCCACGGTTGGCCACTCTTCGTCGGACTGGACGATATTGCGCATGCCCAGGCTGTTGAGCATGAAGTCCGGAATGCCTTTGCGGCCTGCCACGAAAGGGTCGCTGGCAAGGTCGGAGCTGGAGAACCAGAACAGCGCCGAGACGTCGTTGGCCTTGTTCTGCCTGACGTTGGCAATCGCCGCGCTCAGGCGGGCCTTGAGGTCGGTGACCAGCGCGTCGCCGCGATCCTGCACATCGAAGATCTGCGCCAGTTGCTCGATGCTCTTGTAGATGGTCTCGATGCGGAACGGCTCCAGGCGTGTGCCATCGGCGCCGACCAGATTGTCCTTGCCTTCGCAGTCGGACGGCAGGATGTAAGTGGGTATCTTCAGGTCATGGAACTGCTCGCGGGTGCCGACCGCGCCCTGTTTGCCGACCATCCACTCCAGCTGCACGGCCACCAGTTCCGGACGCTTGCCGATCACTGCCTCGAAACTGGGCTCGTTGTCGGCCAGGCGTTCGACCTTGTCGTTCTGCGCCTTGAAGCGTGGCAATACATTGTTGAACCACAGCGAAGTGCCGACCAGTCTGTCGCCCAAGCCCAGTTCGTAGAGCATTTCGGTGCCGGCCTGGCCAATGGTCACAGCCTTGGTTGGCGCATGCGTGAAGGTCAGGGTCGCGCCACAGTTTTCAAGGGTCAGCGGGTACTGAGTGGGGGCGGCGAGGGCCAGGGTGGACAGCGTCAGGCTGGCAGCGAGTGCGGCGAGGCGGGGCAGCGACATGGAATGCGGTCTCCGTTGGAGCAGGTGCCAGGGCGCAATGCACATCAGGAAACACATCCCCGGATGATGACCGGGCACGGCGGGAAATGCCGACGCGTGCGGATGTCCTTCCCGGACACCCCGCCGGTTAGTGGGTTGAAGCGGGTCGGCAGGTCTCCTGACTGACACGTCATCGCCAGGCTCCGGCCTTCCCGGATCACGATCCAGTGGCAGTCATGGAGCAGGCTCGGTGCCTACAGTTGCGGGGGCAGTTTCGTTTTTCGCCTGGTGAGAAAGGCGTGCGAATTCCCTGTTAGTTCCTCTCGGAAACCGACGCGCGGCATGGTAAACGATAAGCGTTTTAGTGGCTAATCCTTTGCACGCCGCAGCTGCAGCAGACGGTCGGCCAGGTCAAAATTGTCCGGATGGACACGGAACTTTCCGGAAAAACGCTTAAATTATCTTCATGTTCACGCCCGTAAAACCGCAAAGCCCCATTCCAGAGGGCTCGCGTGAAAAATGTGGCGCTGGGCCACAACACGTTTTTCACATCTTCTTCACTGCATCGGGACGATGCTGAACCTATCTTGCCTGCATGGGAGCGGCGCAGACCTCGGGCACTCCCTGGGTCAACGCCAGACATAGGTTCATGGCAGGAGTGGTCCCTTGACCGACACGATAATCAACAAGAATGTACTGCCCCGTTCGGGCATCAGTCAGCGCTACAAATTGCATCGGCACATCGTATCGATGTCTGTTGCCGTCGTGCTGACGGCTATCTGCGCGTGGTTCTACTCGGCCTTCTCGGGCGTGCACGTGGTGGACCTGGGGGTGGGCAGCAACCTGAGCGTTTCCGGCCTCCGCGAGCACTGGCGACAAGGCGATGTGGTGGTGATGATTCGCCATGCCGAACGCTGTGACCGCTCGAACAACCCGTGCATGAGCGACGCCGACGGCATTACCTCCAACGGCCGCGACGCCGCTCTGGCGGTGGGCGCCGGGTTGCAGAAAATGGGCATGGACCACGCGCGCCTGATCGCCAGCCCCAAGACCCGCACGCAACAGACTGCGCAACTGTTGGCCGGGCACGCGGTGGCTGGCCAAGACTGGATCAACGACTGTGACAGCGGCTTCATGAAGGCTGTGCAGGCTCACAAGGTCAGCGGCGAGAACATGGTGCTGGTGACCCACAGTGGCTGCATCGACCAGTTCGAACGCAAGGCCGGCGTACCTGGCGGCGAGCGCTCGAGTGAGTACGCCCAGGCGTTTTTCGTACAAATAGACGGCAGCCACCCGCCGAAAATCCTCGGCTCCCTGAATGCCGGGCAATGGGCAAACCTCAACAGCGAGCAATTCAATTGACGACCTCTTCCAGCGCCAGGCTGCGGTTTTACGGCATCAACTTGGGTGTACCGGTGTTTTTCGCTCTACTGGTCTTCGTTACTTTCGACCTGACCACGATCGACCGGCAACTGACTGATCTGTTTTTTGATTCGACGGCCGGGGTGTTTCCCGTCGGCCAGAGTCATCTGTTCGAGAACATCACGCACAGATGGGCGCGGATTCTTCCGAACTGGACCGGGGAACTGGCGATCATCGGTGCGATGCTGTCCTTTGTCTGGCCGTTGCTGGAAAAATATGATGATTCGCGCCTCGCGAGACGGCTGACGGGCTCTCGGTTGGGCACCTTCCTGCGCTTTGCACGCAGGCACCGGCTGGACTTCTTTTTCGTCATCGTTGCCTTTGCGCTGAGCACCGCCATGATCCATTACCTGAAAAGCCACACCAGCGTTTACTGCCCCGTCGAGACCACCTTGTACGGTGGCAGCCAGGCGCACATCGAGTGGTTCAGGAACTTCAACCTGCTGCATGAGGCTGGCGCCGGGCGATGCTGGCCGGGCGGTCATGCGTCAAGCGCGTTCAGTCTGCTCGCCCTGTACTTCGTGGCTCGTCGCTATTGCTGGCGGCATTCGAACATCCTGCTGGCGGGCATTCTCCTGCTCGGGATGATTTACGGCACCACGCGGGTACTGCAAGGCTGGCACTTCATGTCACACACCTTCTGGGCGGGTATCGTGGTGTGGCTGAGTACACTGTTGGTCGCCTTGTGCTTCTATGGTCGATCAAGGTTGCAACAGCCGATTCACCAGGCGGTGGCCGTCAACAGACCTGATGCATTCGTCACGCAGCCTGCAGACACATTGGTAACAGGATCCCGGTCGGCCGGGTAGAAAGACAAGAAGGCGCGGCAATGAACATTCTGGTTATTGAAGACCACCGTGATATTCACGATAACCTGCTGGAATTCTTCGAACTCAGGGGGCATGCGGTAGAAGGGGCGCTGGACGGCCTGAGCGGGCTGCACCTGGCCGCCTCGAAACGCTTCGATGCGATCATTCTCGACATCATGCTGCCCGGCATCGACGGCAATCAGATCTGCCACAGCCTGCGCCAGTATTCGAAGTCGGAAGTCGCGATTGTGATGCTCAGCGCGCGCGATGAACTGGATGATCGGCTCACCGGTTTCAAGGTGGGGGCCGACGACTACATCACCAAGCCGTTCGCGATGTCCGAAGTGCTCGCCAGAGTCGAAGCGATCGTCAGCCGACGGCAGCGCCAGGACAACCGGATGATGGTGGTCGCCGACCTGCAGTTCGATCTGGACACCCTTGAAATCACCCGCAAAGGCGTGCCCTTGAAGCTCAACCCGACCAACATGAAGCTGTTGGAACTGTTGATGCGCAAGAGCCCGCATATCGTCAAGCGCTCCGAACTGGAAGAGGCGCTTTGGGGCCGTGATGCCCCGAACAGCAGCAGCCTGCGCAGCAACATTCATGTGCTCAGGCGGGTACTGGATGGCGGGCACGACACGCCGTTGCTGCACACCGCCCATGGCCTGGGTTACAAGCTGTGCGTGCAGCGCTGAGGCGCGTTCAGTAGGCGTTGAACAGGCGCCTGACTCATTGCGATCAGGGTTCGGGGTGAAGAATACCTTTCACTACCGGATCAAGCAGGTGAGCGTGTGTTATGAACTGTGCCCCTGTCTGGCCGGAAATGACATCCGGATGAACGAGCAGGATTTTTTTCTGCTCTGCTTGACTTCCTTTTCCGAATCAGTAACATAGCGCTCATTCCGCGATAGCTCAGTTGGTAGAGCAAGTGACTGTTAATCACTGGGTCCCTGGTTCGAGTCCAGGTCGTGGAGCCAGACAATACTTCAAAGGCAATGTATAAGGCCTTTGAACAAGAAAAACCCGCCTAATGGCGGGTTTTTTCGTTTTGGCGGTAATGCAACGCGGCTTCAGTATTCCTGGCTCGCGGCGCCTCAATATGGCGAAATAGTCCCCAACAAACCCACCGCGATTGCCAACAATAAAAAACCTATCAAAGAAAGTCCGAGCTTGCCCATGAGCGTCTCCTGCTGATCGATCCGTCTGTAACGAGCCGCAGGCGTCGCTCTTGGCGGTCATCCTGCGCGTTTGAAAGCGCTGCCATTATCGTGCTCGGACTGATTCTGGTACAGATTCAGAAACGGCTTAAAAATACGGATCAGTTGCCTTTGTGAAGGCATGAAAATGCTCAGAACGACGCGAGGATACGCCCCAGCATCGCCATGGCCTGCTCGCTGCGTTCATCCCAGGGTGTGCCGTAGTTGAGACGCGCGCAGTTCTTGAAGCGCCTGGACGCGGAAAAGATCGGGCCGGGTGCCAGGCTGATGCCCTGCGCGAGTGCGAGTTGAAAGAGCTGCAGCGAATCAACCTGCTCGGGGAATTCGAACCACAGAAAGTAGCCGCCGACGGGGCGGGTGACGCGTGTCGCCGCCGGGAAATAGCGGGCGGCAGCAGCGAGCATCGCGCCTTGTTGCAGTTCGAGGGTGTCACGCAGTTTGCGCAGATGGCGGTCATAGCCACCGTGCTTGAGGTAGTCGGCGAGCGCGGCCTGGGCGGGGACCGAAGGGGAGAGGGTGGTCATGAGCTTGAGGCGGTCAATCTGTTCGGTGTAACGACCGCCTGCCACCCAGCCGACCCGATAGCCGGGCGCGAGGGTCTTGGAAAACGAGCTGCAGTGCATCACCAGTCCGCTGCGATCCAGGCTTTTCACCGGGTGAGGCGCGTTGGCGCCGTAATACAGTTCGGCGTACACATCGTCCTCGATCAGCGGGATCTGCTGCTGTTCCAGCAGGTCGTAGAGCCTGATCCTGTTCGCCTGAGTCATGCTCGCGCCCAATGGGTTCTGAAAGCTGCTCATGAACCAGCAAGCCTTGATCGGCAGGCGTGTCAGGCTGTCCTGCAGCGAGTCGAGGTCCACGCCGTCACGCGGATGCACGGGGATTTCGACGGCTTTCAGCTTCAGACGCTCCAGCACTTGAAGGCAGGCATAGAACGCCGGGGCTTCGATGGCGACCAGGTCGCCGGGCTCGGTGACGCACTGCAGGCACAGGTTCAGGGCTTCCATCGCGCCATTGGTAATGACCAGTTCGTCCGCCGGCAAGCGCACGCCACTGATCATGTAGCGCAGGGCGATCTGTCGGCGCAGCTCGGGATTCCCGGTGGTCATGTCGCTGACGATGCCTGCAGGCGTCAGCGCACGCACAGCTGACGCCATCGACTTCGCCAGGCTCGCCAGCGGATACAGGTGCGGGCTGGGAAACGCCGAGCCGAACGGTACGGTGTCCGGGTCCTTGAGCGAGCCGAGCACTGAAAAGATCAGGTCGCTGACGCCCAGTTCGGTACCTTCGCTGGTATGTCTGACCAGTTCAGGTTCGGTCAGTGCGTTGGCGGCATGCTCACGCACGTAATACCCGGAGCGTGCGCGGGCCTGAATCAGTCCCTTGTCTTCCAGCAGGTAATAGGCCTTGAAGACCGTTGCCGGGCTGACGGACCAGGTGCGACTCGCGACCCGTACGGACGGGACTTTTTCCCCGGCGGGCAGGACGCCGCTGCGAATCATTTCCGAGATGTCGGCGGCGAATTTTTCGTAGCGTTTCATAAGCGGCATCGAATCGACAAGGCTGCATCATGAGCGAAACCGGCCATAACGAACAGAGACACAACAGCTGTAAAAAACAGTATCAGATGGCTTGTTCACGTGTTTCAGGGGGTTGCGCCATCCGTCACTCAGGTCGTTCGGAGAGATGACTTATGCTTGAACCCCTCAAACGGATAGGTCTATGATGCCAGCGCCTTACGACCCATCGAAGGAAATAGACGTGCCCCGTTCCAACTGGCTGCCTACGCCGCCTTAGCGCTACGCCCCCCTCGCAACACCTGACTGCCTTCTTGCTGCAGTCGCCCGTTGCTGCGCCCGTTTTTTGGTCGCCGCCACTCCCAATCTGACTACTCAATCGAAAACCGATGCTCCTGCTCGTCCGGCAATCGCTGCCGTGCGTCTTGCTGCGTCTGTCACAGGTATTCCCATGTTAGAAAAAATCAAAGCTACGTGGTTTTCCAACGTTCGTGCCGATGTATTGGCCGGGCTTGTTGTTGCATTGGCCCTGATTCCAGAGGCCATCGCGTTCTCCATCATTACCGGGGTAGACCCGAAAGTCGGGCTTTACGCGTCGTTCTGTATCTGCGTGGTCATCGCTTTCGTGGGCGGGCGCCCGGCGATGATTTCTGCGGCCACCGGTGCGATGGCCTTGCTGATGGTGAATCTGGTCAAAGAGCACGGGCTTCAGTATTTACTGGCCGCCACCTTGCTCTGCGGCGTACTGCAGATCATCGCCGGCTATCTGCGCCTGGGTGAATTGATGCGCTTCGTTTCACGCTCGGTGGTTACCGGGTTCGTGAATGCACTGGCAATTCTGATCTTCATGGCCCAGTTGCCGGAATTGACCCATGTGACCTGGCCGGTGTACGCCATGACCGCAGCGGGCCTGGCAATCATCTACCTGTTCCCGCGTGTGCCGGTGCTGGGAAAGCTGCTGCCTTCGCCGCTGGTGTGCATTCTGGTGCTCACCGCGATTTCCATTTACATGGGGCTTGATGTACGAACCGTGGGTGACATGGGCGCAATGCCCGACAGCCTGCCGACCTTCATGTGGCCGGACGTCGCGCTCAACCTCGACACGCTGTTGATCATTCTGCCGTATTCCGCCGCGCTGGCCGTGGTGGGCCTGCTGGAGTCGATGATGACCGCGACCATCGTCGATGACCTGACCGATACCACCAGTGACCGAAACCGTGAGTGCAAAGGGCAGGGCATTGCCAATATCGCCACGGGGCTGATCGGTGGCATGGCTGGCTGCGCCATGATCGGCCAGTCGATGATCAACGTGAAGTCTGGCGGCAGAACACGTCTTTCAACCCTCAGCGCAGGTTTGCTGCTGTTGATCATGATGCTGTTTCTGGGTGAATGGCTGGCGCGTATTCCGATGGCGGCGCTGGTGGCGGTGATGATCATGGTGTCGATCAGTACCTTCAGTTGGGGATCGATCCGCAACCTCAAGGAATACCCGCTCTCGACCAACATCGTGATGGTGGTCACCGTGGTGGTGGTCGTGGCGACCCACAACCTTGCCTATGGGGTGCTGGTCGGGTCTCTGCTTGCCTCGATGTTCTTTGCCAGCAAGATCGCTCATTTCCTGGAAGTCACGTCGCATCGTGATCCGTTGCACAGCCATCGCACCTACTACGTGACCGGCCAGGTATTCTTCGCCTCCGCTGACCGTTTCATGGCCTCGTTCGACCTGCGCGAAAGCCTCGATACACTGGTCATCGATCTGCGCGAGGCGCATTTCTGGGACATCACCGCTATTGCCGCACTAGACAAGGTGGTTTTGAAACTGAGAAAAGCAGGTATCATTGTGGACGTTATCGGCATGAACCGCGCCACCGCCACGCTGGTGGACCGGTTTGGTGTGCATGACAAGCCGGACGGTATCGACTCGTTGATGGGGCACTGATCTGCGGGGCCGGGCAGACAGGCTCAGCCCGGAATCTCCAAGCGGATGACGGATCCTCCGCCTGGTCTGTTGCGGACCTCGATAGTGCCGCCATGCTCGAGGCAAATGGCTCTGGCGATGGACAGGCCAAGGCCGCTGCCTCCCGAATAGCGCGCCCGCGAACGTTCGGCACGCCAGAAACGGTCGAACACCTGTTCGAGGTTCTCCGGGCCGAAACCGGGGCCGCGGTCCGAGACGCTCAGTTCCATGCGCCCTGCGCTGGCTCTGCCGACAATCAGCAGTTCTCCGCCCATTGCCGAATAGCGCAGCGCATTATCGACGAGAATATTCACCACCTGACCGATCCGGTCACGGTCGGCGTTGACGGTCAATTTCCGCGGGATATCGATCGTCACGACGACACCGGCCTCATCGAGCGGTGCGGCAAACCAGCCCAGCCGTTCGACCACCAGTTTCTCAAGGGAAAACTCCGTCTTGTCCAGGGTCAGCTGACCCGCGCTGGCGAGCGAGAGCAGGTGCAGATCACTCACCAGTTTGTTCAACTGGCCGAGCTGGCGGTGGACCATTTCCAGTTGTGCCAGGTCACGCGGGAACACCTCGTCGATCATGCCTTGTATGCGCCCCATGGCGGCATTCAGAGGCGTACGCAGCTCGTGGGCAATCATGGCGCTGGATTCGCTGACTTCCAGTTCGTAACGGCCGAGCTGGGTGGTCATGGTGTTGAAGTCGCTGACCAGTGCCTGTAGTTCGTCCGGGCCGTTGGTGCTCATCGGCAGGCGTGTCTTGAAATCACCCTGGGCGACCTGACGTGCGCCTCTGGCAATCGAGGAAAACTGGCTTGAAAGCGGACGGGAAAACAGAAAGCCGAAGAATATGATGATCGGGATCGCGATCGACACCAGCGCTGCCAGTACCCACCATTCCTTGTTGGCAATGCCCGGCAGCAGGTTTTCGATCGGGTAATACTCGACGAACAGTTCGCGCAGCTTGGCCATGTCCAGGGTGGGCTCGGCCTGCAGTCGCAGGAATTCCATGCGCACGTCGGCCGGCATTGCCTGCAGGGTGAGCCAGTCAGAGACCGTGACGTGCAGCCACATGCAAAACGCGATGACGATGACCGCACCGACGGCGAGCATGCTCATGCGCATGCCGACCCAGTGCCACAACGGTTTTTGTCTGTGCCTGAAAAAATGTCGCATGAGGATTACCTGAATCGATAGCCGACCGAACGGACGGTGACCAGCACGTTTTCCACGCCATGGATCTCCAGCTTGCGCCGCAGGTTATGCACATGCGCATCGACAACCCTGGCCAGCGCCTCGCTGTCGGGCAGGCAGATTTCCAGCAGTTCTTCGCGAGTGAAGGCCTTGGACGGCGTTTTCAGCAGCGTTGAAAGGATCTTGAACTCGGTAGGTGTCAGGTCGAGTACGGTCTCTGCGCCATCCTGACCTTCAATGATCGCGGTGACCGCATCCAGCTCCACCAGCAGGTTCTGGTAGCGCAAATGACGCTCGTTATTGCCGTTCTGCTGGGAGCGCCGCAGAACCGCGTGCACGCGGGCCACCACTTCCCGCGGATTGTAGGGCTTGACCACATAATCGTCGGCCCCATAGCGCAAGGCACCGAGCTTTTCCGGTTCGTCGCCCATGGCGGTGACCATGATCACCGGCGTGTCGCTGCAGCGCCGGACTGCTGAAAGCACGTCCGTGCCACTGACAAGCGGCAGCATGACGTCCAGCAGAATCAGGTCGGGTTTCCACTGACGGTGCATATCGATACCGCGCTGACCGTTTTCGGCCAGCCCGACGTTGAAGCCGTCACGACGCAGGTAAGCCTCAAGAATGCTGGCACTGTCGGCATCGTCTTCAACGATAAGAATGCGTTTTCCTGACACGAGCGCGCCTCTTGATCAAATCTTGATAATTCACGAACGGTTTGTTGAAAGTCGACGTTCAGGATGCTGCCCAGAGCCCACTGTCGCGGACAGATCCTATGCCGATGAGTACACCGCTGTCCAAGCGTATCCGCAACCGCCGCCGGTATTGCCTGGCCATGCTGGCGAGCCTGGTTCTTTCGGGCTGCTCGTTGATACCGGCCTATCAGCGTCCAGCGTTGCCGGTCCCTGTCGATCAGGTGTCTGCTGTTGTCCCGGCCTCGAGTACTTCCGCCGACCTGACGCTCACTGCCGACGAAGAAGCGCTCGCTGCCGAGTTGTCGCCAAAGGTCGAGCTGCGCGGGCTGCTGCAATCGGCGCTGGCGTTCAATCGCGATTTTCGTGTGGCGGTGCTGCGTGTGGAGGAGGCCAGGGCAATGCGCGGCATTACCCGCGCCGATCGCGTTCCGACCCTTGCTGCAGGTGTCGAGCGCGATCGTCAGCACTTCGATAATGCGGCCGCCGACGAGCGTTATGGTCAGGACATTTCCATCGCGTCGGTGGGCGTCTCTGACTTCGAACTGGATTTTTTCGGGCGCGTGCGCAGCCTGTCAGAGGCGGCGCGGCACGATTATCTGGCCAGCACCTACGGCCAGCAGGCGGCACGCAGTGCGCTGGTTGCGGAAGTCGCCCGCGCCTGGCTGGCCGAGCGTCTGGCCGCCGCCGTGCAGCAGGATGCGCAGGCGGTTCACGAGGCGCGGCTGATGCTGGTCAAGGCGGCCGAAGAGCAGCAGCGTCAAGGTGCACTTTCGCTGGACGATCTGATGGTTCAGCGCCTCGACACTCTGACCGCGCAACAGCAGGTACAGGATGCGGCAAGCGATCACGCCAACGCGTCGCAGGCCTTGTTGTTGCTTACCGGCTATTCGACAGCGTTGCCCGCGACTAAGCCAGATACCCCTGCGCTGACCGCCGCGCTGGTAGAGACGCCGGCCTGGCTGTCGAATCTGCCGTCTCAGCGTCTGCTGGAGCGTTTTGACATCCGCCAGCGCGAAGAAGCGCTCAAGGCCAGCAATGCCAACATTGGTGCTGCCCGTGCGGCGTTCTTTCCGTCGATAAAACTCAGTACCGGCGTGGGCTTGCAGAGCGACAGCCTGCGCACCTTGTTCAGCAACGGCAGCGGTGCCTGGCTGTTCACCCCGCAATTGAATCTGCCGCTGTTCGACGGCGGGCGTAATCAGGCCAACCTGGATCTTGCCAAGGTGCGTCAGCAGATCGCGGTGGCCGAGTATGAAAAGGCCGTGCAGAACGCCTTCCGTGAAATGTCCGCCGTGCTGACCCGCCGTCAGCAGGCCCTGAACCAGGTCCGCAACGAGGTCGAGCGGGTGGCGCTGGTCCAGGAAAAAGTGCGGCGCCTGTCCTTTGAACTCAATGCGGGCGCCGTCGAGCGCACGGCATTGCTGGTTTCCACTCTCCGTATTGCCGAAGCCGACGCAGCCGCTCGCAAGTCCCTCGATGCGCTGCAGCAAAACCGCATCGATGTGTTTCGAGTGCTGCACGGAGCAGAACCGACAACCCCACCCCAATCCTGAATGAAACCGGAGTATCCCCATGAGCCCTGCAATCTCTCGTACTCACCTGCGCTCTGCGCTGCTTAAACCTGTGCTGACCGTGTTGATCACCTCTGCGGCCATGACCCTGGCCGGTCAGGCCTGCGCGCAGGACAGCACTGCTCAAGGCCAATCGATGCTGGGTGACAGGTTCAACGTCAATTTCGGACTCGGCATGGCCGTGCTGCCGCGCTACATGGGGGCTGATGAATACCGCAGTCAGGTGGTGCCCATGCTGACGGTCCAGCGTGGCATCTTCTTCGCCGACACCACGCGCGGTCTGGGGCTGCAATGGCAGTCGGATTCCGGGTTCGGTGCCAGCGCTGCACTCAATTACGATTTCGGTCGTACCGAGAAAAACAGTACGAATCGGCCTGGTTCCAACGAGCTGATAGGGATGGGTACCGTCAAGGGCGCGACCGTTGGCGACTTCATGGTTTCTCAGCAACTCATGCCGTGGCTGTCCGTCAGTGCCGAGGCCGAACTGCGGGTGGCTGGCGAACAACGTGGCAATCGCTATCGGTTGGGCTTCGAGGGCATCGCTTATCACAGCCAGACCGACACGGTGACCCTCGACATTGATGCGCACGCCGGTGACGGTCGTTACAACCAGACCTATTTCGGCGTGAGTCCGATTCAGAGTCAGCGCACCGGCTTCTCCCGTTTCAACGCAGACAGCGGCATTTACGCGTACTCGGCGGCGCTCGCCTGGCAGCATACCTTCGACGCCCACTGGTCAACCGTCGCAAGCGTCGGGGTGACGCACTACACCGACCAGACCCGGGGCAGCCCGTTGGTCGAGACCGATGCCGAAGGCAGTGGCCTGATTGTCTTGAATTACGCTTTCTGAAGGGTTGAAGCCTGCCATGCGATTGAATCCTGATGCGTTTCTGGCTCTACGGCGGTGTGTGTCACGCGCTTGCGGCGTGGTGCTGATCACTCTGATGATCAGTGGTTGCGGTGATAAACAGACGGCCAGTGCTCCGCCTGTCCGGGCGGTCAAGGTTGAGACGGTGCGGGCAGGAGAGGGCGCTGCGCTGCGCTTCATCGGCACTGTTCGAGAGCAGGAGCGCGCCAGTCTGGCGTTTGAATCGGCAGGCACCCTGACAGAGCTGCGGGTCGACATTGGCGATAGCGTCAAGCCGGGCCAGGTGCTCGCCCGCCTTGATCCGCAGCCTGCGCAATTGCGTCTGCAGGAGGCGCAGGCCGCTTTGCGGCTGGCTCGGGCTCAGGCGCTGGAGCGCCAGCGTAACTACCAGCGTCAGCAAAACCTGCTCGCAGCGGGCAGTGTCGCCCAGAGCGTGGTCGAGTCGGCCCAGTCGTCCAGTGAACAAGCCAGCGCCGAGCTGATCCGCACGCAAGCCGAGCTGGACCTGGCCCGTCGCGAACTGGATCGCACCCGCTTGATCGCCCCCTTTGCCGGGCGCGTGGTGGCCCGCCATGCACAACCGCAGAACTTGTTACCCGCCGGGCAGGTGCTGCTGGATGTCGAATCCGCTGCAGAGCAACAAGTGGTGGCAGCTGTTCCGCTGGCACTTGCCGATTCGCTTCAGCCTGGCGACCTCGCCATGGCCTCGAATAGTGCAGACGGTACGGCAGGGTTTGATCTCGCCCTGGAAGGCATTTCGCCCCGAGCCGATGACGGGCTGGTCAGAACGGCCGTGTTCCGAGTGCTGCGGCCTGCCGGCAGGCTGCCCAGTGGCGTCACGCTGCTTGTGCAAATGCATCCCGCTGCCGACGCACAGGCGCTGTCGGTTCCGCTGCAAGCGTTATGGATGGGGACCAGCAGCCACCTTGCCGAAGTCTTCGTCTACCAGTCGGGAGGAACAGTCGCCGTCCGCTCTGTCACGCTGGGTACAGTCAGAGAAGGCCGTGCACTGATCGTCAGCGGGCTGGTCGCAGGTGAGCAGGTGGTCACTGCCGGCGCCGCCTTTCTGCAGGACGGTCAGCCCGTCACGCTGTTTCACTCAGACACTCGCCTGAGCGGTGCCGCGCAATGAACCTTACTTCCCGCGCCATGGGCGCAAGCCGCCTGACCCTGTTTGCCGCCTTGCTGATTTTGCTGGCCGGTGTCGCGACTTTTTTGAGCTTTCCTTCTCAGGAAGAGCCGTCGGTGACCGTTCGCGACGCACTGGTCAGCGTATCTCTGGAAGGGCTGTCCGCAGAGCGCACCGAGGAACTGCTCGCCAGGCCGCTCGAAGAGCGTATCCGTGAACTGGCCGAGATCAAGAACGTGCTCACCACGGTCCAGCCTGGCCGAGTGATCGTGCAGGTCACGGCGTATGACAACGTCAAGGATCTCGGGCTGCTGTGGCAACGGCTCCGGGCGAAGGTGAGCGAAACGAGCGGTGGTTTTCCGCCTGGCACCCAAGGGCCTTTCGTCGATGATGATTTCGGTCGCGTCGCCGTGGCTTCGGTCGCGCTGACCGCGCCGGGTTTCACCATGAGCGAGATGCGCGGGCCGATCAAACGCTTGCGCGATCAGCTGTATGCGCTCAAGGGCGTCGATCAGGTCCAGCTGTATGGGCTGCAGGATGAACGCATTTACCTCGACTTCAATCACCAGACGCTGGCCGCCGCCGGACTTTCCCCGCAACAGCTGCTTCAGCAACTGCAGGCCCGCAACCTGATCGCAACGGGAGGCAACCCGGTCATCGGCCAGCAGAGCACCACGCTTTCGATCAGTGGCGAGGTGCTTTCGCCGGAGCAACTTCGGCAGTTCCCGGTGCAGTTGCCCAGTGGTCAGAAGGTCGTGTTGCAGAACCTGAGCAGGGTATCGGTGAGCCCTGTCGACCCGCCTGAAACCGAAGCGATCTATCAGGGACAGGACGCCGTGGTATTGGCCGTTTCGATGCAGCCAGGCCTCAATGTGCAAACGTTCGGTGATGCCTTGCGCAAGCGACTCGGTGAGCTGGAGCAGCAACTTCCGACGGGCTTTACCTTACACGTGGTGACCTTCCAGTCCAGCGTGGTCGAGCACGAGATGAACAAGATGTATCACGTCATGGCCGAGACGGTGGTGATCGTGATGTGCGTGGTCATGCTGTTTCTGGGCTGGCGCACCGGGCTGGTGGTCGGGGTAATTGTGCCCTTGACCATCCTCAGTACGCTGCTGGTCATGCGCGCCCTGGGGATCGAGCTGCAGACGGTGTCGATTGCCGCGATCATCCTGGCCCTGGGGTTGCTGGTGGATAACGGCATTGTCATCGCCGAAGACATCGAGCGACGCCTGCATGCGGGAGAGGATCGACGGCGCGCCTGTGAGGAGGCAGGGCGCACCTTGATGGTCCCTCTGCTGACCTCTTCACTGGTCATCGTGCTGGCGTTTTCGCCCTTCTTTCTGGGGCAGACCAGCACCAACGAATACCTGCGGTCGCTGGCGGTTGTGCTCGCCACGACGCTGATCAGCTCCTGGCTGCTCAGCGTCACGGTGACGCCTCTGTTGTGCTTCTATTTCGCCAGGGTGCCGGCCGTCACGGCGTCGGCGGATGAGGCTGATGAGGCTGATGAGGCTGATGAGTATGCCTCGGTGTTCTACCGTGGCTATCGCAAGGTCATCGAGGGGTTGCTGAATCACTCGCTGCTCTTCATTGCCTGCATGATGGGGTTGCTGGCGTTGGCGGTCGTGGTGCTGACCCGGGTGCCGTACGATTTTCTGCCGAAGTCGGACCGCATGCAGTTCCAGATCCCGCTGGTGCTGGAGCCCGGCAGCAGCTCGCGTGACACGTCGCAGGCGGTGCGTGATATCAGCCAGTGGCTGAGCAGCGATCAGGATGTGGAACACAGCATTGGCTATGTCGCCAGTGGCGGGCCGCGTATCGTGCTTGGCCTCAATCCCCCGTTGCCCGCGCCGAATATCGCGTACTTCACTGTCAGCGTGCGCGAAGGCGCGAATCTCGATGCGGTGATCGAGCGCACACGGCATTTCATCCTCGCGCAGCACCCCGAAATCGAAGCGCAGCCCAAACGATTCTCGATGGGCACCACCGAGGCGGGGATTGCGGTCTACCGGGTCATCGGTCCTGACGAGAACGTGCTGCGCGGTATTAGCCGGCAGATCGAGCAGGCGTTATCGGCGTTGCCCGGAACCCTGGACGTCCACGATGACTGGCGGACCCGATTGCTGCGTTACGACGTTGTCGTCGATCCGTACAAGGCCTTGCAGGCCGGTGTTGCCACTCAGGACATCGCCCAGGCCCTGCAACTGAGAAACAGCGGGCTGTCCGTGTCGTCGCTGCAGGATGGCGATACTGCTGTCGCCGTTGTGGCGCGCGAGCAGAGCACGCTGAGCAAACCGGGCAATGATCTGGACAGCACATTGATTTACCCGGCTTCCGGGGGCGCGCCGTTGATGTTGTCGGCCATTGCCACTGTCGAGCCCAGGGCCGAGGCATCGACCATCCAGCGGCGTAATCTGCAACGCGCGATCACGGTGGTCGGACACAATCCGTCAATGACAGCGACCTCGATCGTCGAGCAGTTGGCCCCGCAGATGGCTGCAATCAGCCTGCCGGCGGGTTACCACATCGAACCGGGTGGCGAAATAGAAGACTCGGCCGAGGCCAATCAGGCGCTGCTGCAGTACATGCCACACGCGCTGGTCGCGATGCTGTTGTTGTTCGTCTGGCAGTTCAATTCGTTCCGCAAGCTGCTGATCGTCATCTCCAGCGTGCCCTTCGTGCTGATCGGCGTGGCGCTGGCATTGGTGCTCACTGGCTATCCGTTCGGCTTCATGGCCACCTTCGGGCTGCTGTCGCTGGCCGGCATCATCGTCAACAATGCCGTGCTGCTGCTCGAACGTATCGAGGCTGAGCGCGAGCAAGGCCTGGCGGTGCGTGACGCAGTGGTCCATGCCGCGATCAAGCGCTTGCGGCCGATCGTGATGACCAAACTGACCTGCATCATCGGGCTGGTGCCGCTGATGCTGTTTGCCGGTCCGCTCTGGGAGGGCATGGCGATCACCATCATGGGTGGCCTTGCATTGGGCACGCTGGTGACACTGGGCCTGATTCCGATCCTCTACGCGCTGCTTTTCGACCGCTTCGAGCGCTGGCGCAAGGCGAGGTGAGCCATGACGGCCGGTGCCTGTGTAAGGTATGGTCCTGAAAAACCTCGACGAACCGAACACAAGGATGGAACACATGCGCTCATTTTCCCGCTCGCCACTGGCTGCTCATCTCGCTCTGGCGCTTGCGTTGACAGCTCTGGCACCGGCGGCCATGGCCGAACCGCACAAGGCCATCCAGGCCGATGCCGAGCAATACAAGGACGAAGCCTTGAAGTTGCTGGAGCGTCTGGTGAACATCGACTCGGGTTCCGGGTATGTACCGGGCCTGACCAAGGTCAGCGACATCGCGATCGAAGAACTGAAAAAGCTCGGTGCCACTATCGAGCTCGTTCCAAATACGCCAGAAGCCAGCAACCACGTCATCGCCACCCTGAAAGGCACCGGCAAGGCGAAGATTCTGCTGATGGCGCACATGGACACCGTGTTCAAGGAAGGCTCCGCGGCCGAGCGTCCATTTCATATCAAGGACGGGCGTGCCTACGGCCCAGGCGTGATGGATGACAAGGGCGGCATCGTTGCGGCTATCTATGCGCTGAAAGTCTTGCACAACCTGAAGTTCACCGACTACGCGCAGATCACGGTGCTGCTCGACGCCAGTGAGGAGACTGGCTCAGGCGTCGCTACCGAGCTGATCAAGAAAACCGCGAAGGAGCATGACGTCACGCTCAACCTGGAGCCGGGACGTCCGGCCGACGGTCTGGTGGTGTGGCGCAAAGGCTCGGCAACCGCACTGGTCGAAGTCAAGGGCAAGGCCTCGCATGCAGGCGTTGCGCCTGAGTTGGGACGTAACGCCGCGACCGAAGTTGCCCATCAGATCCTGCAACTCGGCAAGCTGGGTGACGAGGAGAAGAAAACCACCATCAACTTCACCGTGCTCAAGGCGGGAGACCGCACCAACGTGATTCCTGATCAGGCCAGCGCCAAGGCCGATGTGCGTGCTGCCGTACCGGAGGAGTTTGACCGCGTCGAGCAGGATCTGGCCAGGGTGTCGGCCAACAGGTTGGTGCCTGATACCGAGGTCAAGACCAGTCTGGTCCGTGGCCTGCCACCGATGCCGCAGACCGCGCAGTCCGATGCATTGGTCGCGATGGCACAAGGCATCTACGGCGAACTGGGCCGCACCCTGACCATCGAGGGCAGCGGCGGGGCGGCTGATTCAAGTCTGTCTGCCAGCGTGGGCACACCGACGCTGGACGGCTTCGGTATTGTCGGCGGCAATATCCATACGCCTGAAGAGTATGCCGAAGTGGGCAGCGTGGCGCCGCGGATCTACTTGCTGTCGCGAATGATCATGAAGTTGTCCGGGCAACAGTGATTCGACAGGCCTCCCGTGCGTGGCGCGGGAGGCTGTAGAGTCGATGACTCGCTTTTAAACAAATACAGGGCTGCCCCCCCCCCCCGAACCTGCTGACTCTGTTTTACACCCTGGCCATGCAAAACGGACCGTCGTCGCGGATCCAGAGCCCTGGAAGGTCAGCATGATTTCGCCTGTTTCCTTAACCCATAGTCATTTTATTAGTGTGTCTGCGGCCTTGAGCCGAGCCGGTTTTTGCGTAATAGCCGATTAGCATTTCTGCATATATTTAATTATGACCTTAATGCTATATCGAAAAGATACGCTGCCCCCTATCAATACTAAGCAGATGAGCCTTGGGCACGGGCTAGAGGTCAGTAGCCCCAAAATTAAACTCAAAAAAAGTTCAACAAATCGGATACAAGGTCGATACAAATAATTGACGCCGCCATAATGGCGTTCTAGTATTGCCCACCTTTTTGATATCAATATGCTACCGCAAGGACGCGCCGTGTATCCTCATGCCCTCAAACTGGCTTTGCTGTTCCTGCTCACCATCGCGTTGGCTCCCTCGTTTGCAGCGCCTGCCACCGTCAATTTGCCAGGCGATCAGGGCGTTGTTCATGACCGCCGGGATCTGCTAAAGCGCCACGCGGATCTTTTAGATGTTTATAAAGCCGCCTTTTTCAACGATGCGCGATTGTCCGCAGCGCGTCATGCTTACAGGGCACAACGCGAAGGCGTGCCTCAGGCGCGTGCAGGCCTGCTGCCGAATCTGACCGCCGGGGCAACGTCAGAAGTAACCCGTCTGGAGCGAGACGAGCCTTCCCTAAGCCGAGAGCGAAGTGGCACAACGTTTCGTGCCAACCTCAGTCAGCCGTTGTTCCGCATTGATCGCTGGTTTCAATTGAAGGCTGCGCAATCGAGCCTGGATCAAGCCGGGCTTGAGCTGTCGGCCAAAGAGCAAAACTTGCTGCTGACCGCTGCCCAGGCCTACTTTGAAACACTGCGCCAACTGGACGCGTTCGCAGCCGCCCAGGCTGAAGAAGCTGCGCTATTGCGTCAGCGCGACCAGGCTCAAGGGCGTCTGGAGGATGGTGCTTCAAGCATCACGGACGTGCATGACGCCCAGGCGGCCTATGACAATGCCCGGGCCAACCGGCAACTGGTGCAGCGAAAAGTAGATGATGCCTATGAAGCGCTGGAGCGCCTGACCAAGCACAGCTACACGTCAATTGCAGGCATAAGACACCAGATGCCGGTAGAGGCGCCCATACCCAATGATGCCCGTGCCTGGGTCGATATTGCCCTGCGGCAAAATCTTGAGCTGCAAGCCAGCGAGCGTGCAGTCAGTGCTGCCGAGCAAACGCTTAATCAGCGTAAAGCCGGGCATGCCCCCACTGTTGACGCTGTTGCTTCTTATCGCAAAGGTGATAACGACAGCTTTGGCTACAGTAACCCGACTGACTTCGGCAGTAACGGTTATCGCGACCAGGTCGCGCAAAGCAGCATTGGCATTGAGCTCAATATCCCTCTTTACTCGGGCGGAATGACCAACTCCCAGATCAAGGAGTCCACCGAGCGTCTGTATCAGAGCCAGGACGAACAGGAAGACCGCCGCCGCGAAGTGGTGCTCAATACACGCAATGCGTTTCGCGGCATCAATACGGGCATAGAGCAGATTGCAGCCCGACGCCAAAGCATCATTTCCGGTCAGAAATCCGTGGAAGCCAATCAGGTGGGCGTGGACGTTGGCTCTCGCAATATTGCCGATGTACTCAATGCTCAGCGTCAGTTGTACGCTGCCGTGCGCGATTATAACGATGCCCGGTATGACTACATTCTCGATAACCTCAAGCTCAAACAGTCTGCTGGCATCCTCAGTCCTGATGACCTGAAAGCACTTGCGTTATATCTCAAGCAAGACTACGACCCTGCTCGCGATTTTCTGCCGCCAGGAGTCTGATATTCGTCACATCGGTAGTTAACGCAGTAGCGAACTGAACCCGTCGGTTATGCAAATCGCATATCCAATAAAGTGAATGCTTACAGCTAATTAGTAAATTGATCAGATTTGCCCATCAGTGGCAGATCGGCAGGGACGCGCTATGAATGATTCGGAAATGGGCACTCAAATGCCTGACAATGCCCCTCGCCTGGACACCGGCCTTGCCTCGCTGGTCATGCTTGCGCGCTTTCATCAGGTGGCGGCTTCGCCAGAGCAACTTGCCCAT